>CALKOA010000057.1 GCA_938091655.1 uncultured Balneolaceae bacterium
AGAGGATCCTCATCTTTTTTATCTTCGTATGCAGGCAAAAGTATTTGTTGATTTAACTGCTCAGAGTTATAGTAATCGGAATGGTCACAGCTTATACCACCAATATGAATACGTTTATAACTATGTTCCCACTTATTAATAGGGAGTAGAATAAATTTTTCATTGATGGACCAAGCATCAGGTATGGTATTCATTAAGCTATTATCTATGATATACCATAATTCAGTATCGTTTTGTTGTTTTTGTTCGATCACTTTAAAGATAACTGCTCCACTTTCACCAACGGTGTATTTTCCGAATTCAGTATAAATGTCAGGTACTGAAACCTGTGCTTCTACACAGGTTTCTTTGATGTTTCGAACGATTTCATCTACAATGTATTCGTAATCATATTCGAATCCCAAGCTGTTTCGAATAGGAAAGCCACCACCAATATTTAAGGCTTGGAGGGATGGGGCCAATTGCTTAATCTGGGTGTATAATTGCAGAGCTTTTTTGAACTCACCCCAGTAATATAAATTGTCATTGATCCCTGAATCCACAAAGAAATGGATCATATGAAGCTCAAGTAAGGGGTTTTGCTGTATTTTTTCCTTTACCAGTTCCATTAATTCTCGTTTATTAATACCTAATCTAGATGTGTAATAAGCTGCTTGAGGTTCTTCATCAATGGTTATCCTAAGTCCGATTTTTATTGGCCTATCTGGCATATGCATAGTAATTCGATCTAGTTCTTGTACACTATCCAATATGGTGATAGTATGCTCAAAGCCTTGGTTTTGTAAAAATCGAATTTTTTCAATGTACTCTTCGGTCTTAATACCATTATGAACTATCGTGGTTTTTTTTGTTAACGCACCTTGTTCGTATAGTTTTAAAATCAGATCTATGTCAAATGAAGAAGATGTTTCTAGCGAAACCTTTTCTTTAAGCGCCGTTTTAACCACATGACTAAAATGACAGCACTTGGTACAATAGCAGAATTCATACGAACCTTCATAGGAATGCTTCTCAATAGCCTTATTAAATAGACTTCGAGCTTTTTGTATTTGTTCTCTAATTTTTGGTAAATAATTAATTCTAAATGGAGTTCCATAGGTATCTATAATCTTCTTAAGGTCGATTCCATTAAAGTGAAGAGTTCCATCGTGGAGATCAAAACCTTCTTGGGGAAAGTAGTAGGTCTGTTCAATAAGTTCTTTGTAACTGTTTTTCATGTAGGCATTGAATTATTGTGAAATAAAATGAAAAGATTAAAATGAAAGCTTCAAAAAGAGATAAAAACGAGATAAGACTAATGAAAAAAGCCGATAAACAAGACTGCTTAATGGCTGTCAAAAAAACGACGATTAACCAACAAAATTAATCACATTTACATCCAAAAAGAATAGTTAGGTCAATTTTTTTTACTATCTATTTTATGGCTTCTATGCTATAATAGAATCTTTAGCTGGTCATGAACAAGCTCAAATAATCAACACTAATTCATCGCATTGCACCTGTTTCGTTCTGCAATTTTTTTCATCTGCGTAAGCCTGTTAGTCATAGGTTTTTCATCAATTGTGTATGCTCAAATCGCCCAAAATCCATACAAATTAACCCGATTTGTACTGGTTGATGCAACCCTCAATCAATCAAAAGCTACGGATTATACACCTGGCTTAGGTCAGCAAAATAAGCCATCGGAAATAATGATGTTAATACCCGATGTTATTATAGATACACTATTGAATGCACCCTATAACGATGAATGGATAAGTGAATTGGTGACAAATGTGTTAGTCGAAAAGCAGCGACCACTAGCTTCCAATGAATGGCTTCAGATTGATCAACTCAAAGAAGACCATTCAAAAGAACAAATTGAATTATTTTTAAGCATACAAACTAGTGAAGCAGCAAGCCAATTGGATAAAAATTCGGGGACACCTATTTCTAAAAGTTCGGTCGAAGGTGTGTTAGGGGTAGTGCCCTTAGATGAAAATCGATGGATGTTAGTTGGTGATTTAGCGTTACGGATTCCTGAACTATGGAAGGTTAATCAGGCTCTGGATTTTCGATTCACTCGAACCGATATCGATTATACCTCAACTTCACTAAGCATTCAGCAACCAATTCGCGAGCAATTTCTCATAGATGCTTTTGTCGAGCTTGAACAAAGAGACAGTGTATATCAACAAAGTATAGTTGGCTTAGGAGGACGTTGGATTGTAGATGCAGATCAAACGTATACTCTGAATTTGACTTGGGAGAATAGCAGCTCTACCCGTCAGCTACAAACCAATTTACATGCCTACCAAGGTATTGCTTTGGAATTAGGGACTTATCAGCGTAGAAACATAGCTCAATGGAGCTTAGCTACACAATTAGACTTGCAATCAACCTATCAAAAAAGCACACAGATAGGAAACAAATTTTCTGGAAATACGACTCAATGGCTTCATTCTATGCACTTTGAAACTACACTTGAATCACCAACAATAGGCGTAGGTTATGTGCGACTAACTCAAGTCTACGATCAGGTTTGGGCTGATGAATTACCTTGGACCTACGCTATTGTATTTGGTGGCGCCAAAAGCCTACCTGGTTTTTATGAGCGTCAATTCGATGCACAATGGGCCTATCGATTCAAAACTAGTTATGTAATTCGTATGAACGACAGCGATTATTGGGAGTTTTTCACCGCAGGAGCCTATTTTCAATTCTTTGAGCCCAATATGGATATACCAAATACCAATGAAACAGTGTGGTCGGCTGGGTTTAGCTATTCCTTTAGAACCGACTTTGGAAGAGTGCAGTTGGCATTAGCTACTCCCTTATGGTCCCTATATAAAGGCTCGAAGTTGCACTTGAACGTAGCACGCTAATGCTTGGGCATTGTACAAATGTAATGTGTATTTTTGTGCATTAATTTAAGGGTAAATGATTCAACAAGATTTAGAAAAGCGGATATTGATTCTAGATGGTGCAATGGGAACCATGATTCAGCAGCACCAACTTGGAGAGGCGGATTTTCGAGGGGATCGGTTTATCGACCATCATGTTGACCTAAAAGGCAACAACGACCTTTTATCTCTGACTCGGCCAGAAATCATAAAGAATATCCACCTAGCCTACTTGGATGCAGGAGCCGATATTTTAGAGACCAACACGTTTTCTAGTACCTCCATTGCACAAGCAGACTATGAGTTGAGTGACTATGCATACGAGTTGAATAAAGTGAGTGCTCAATTAGCTAGGCAGGCTATAAAAGAGTTTGCATCCGAACAGCCTAAATATGTAGCAGGAGCCTTGGGCCCTACCAATCGCACCGCATCCATTTCACCCGACGTAACACGGCCTGGGTACAGGGCTGTACATTTTGACGAACTAGCGCAGGCATATAAAGAGCAAGCAAGCGGGTTAATGGATGGGGGAGCCGATCTACTACTAATTGAAACCATCTTTGATACTTTGAATGCCAAAGCTGCCATATTTGGATTGTTGGAACTATTTGACGAACGCAATCAACAGCTACCAATCATGATTTCAGGTACCATTACCGATGCAAGTGGGAGAACCCTGTCTGGGCAAACCGTTGAAGCCTTTTTCATATCGGTTTCCCATGCGCCAATACTTAGTGTTGGATTAAATTGTGCCTTAGGAGCGTCTCAGCTTAAGAATTATGTTCGAGTTTTGGCCAATAATGCGCCACATTTTATCAGTGCCTATCCAAATGCAGGATTACCTAATGAATTTGGTGAGTATGACCAAAGTCCAGAGGAAATGGCGACAGAATTACGCCCATTTTTGCAAGAGAATATGATCAATATTATTGGGGGATGTTGTGGCACTACACCAGAGCATATAAAACAGATAGCGACACTTGCCAGTGAATATGAGCCAAGGGTACGCACTGTAAAGGAGGAGCAATGAAACCCTCACCCTTACGGTTAAGTGGTTTAGAACCTTTTATTGTAGGCCCTAACACCAACTTCATTAACGTAGGCGAACGTACCAATGTAACGGGCTCTAAACGATTTTTACGACTCATTAAAGAAGGTTTGTACGAGCAGGCACTAGATGTTGCTCGTGACCAAGTAGAAGGGGGTGCTCAGATACTCGATGTGAATATGGACGAAGGGCTTTTAGATAGCGCTCAGGAAATGGCACACTTCCTAAACCTTATTGCTTCTGAGCCTGACATTGCTCGAATACCTATAATGGTAGATTCCTCAAAATGGGATGTAATTCTAGCAGGATTGAAAACCCTGCAGGGAAAGGGGGTGGTTAATTCCATTTCTTTAAAGGATGGAGAACAGATTTTTATCGAGCGAGCACGAATTATTCAAAAATTTGGTGCTGCTGTCATCGCCATGGCCTTTGACGAAAATGGTCAAGCGGATACATTGGAGCGGAGAATTGAAATTTGTGAGCGTTCTTATCGCATATTAGTAGAAGACCTAGGATATGATGCATCGGACGTCATTTTAGATCCTAACATATTTCCAGTAGCAACTGGGATGGATGAACACCGTAACAATGCAGTGGATTTTTTCTTGACAGCTAAATGGATTAGAGAGCATTTACCCGGTGCGCATATTATTGGTGGGGTAAGCAATGTCTCCTTTTCTTTTCGCGGAAATAACAAAGTGCGAGAAGCCATTCATGCGGCCTTCTTATACCATGCTATTCAACACGGTATGGATATGGGCATTGTTAATCCGACTCAATTAGAAGTGTATAACGAAATACCTGAAGAACTACTCACATGTGTTGAGGATGTGCTTTGGAATAAGCGTGAGGATGCAACTGAGCGACTTTTAGATTTAGCCGATTCGTATAAGAATGACGGACAAATTAAAGAAAAAGTTCAACTAGCTTGGAGAGAACAGGGAGTGAGCAAGCGATTAGAGCATGCCTTGATCAAAGGAGTAACCGAGTTCATTATCGATGATGTAGAAGAAGCTCGACTCCATTACTCTTCGCCCCTGGAGGTTATAGAGGGTCCTTTAATGGATGGAATGAATGTAGTTGGAGACCTATTTGGCGAAGGAAAAATGTTTTTACCACAAGTGGTTAAAAGTGCAAGGGTTATGAAACAAGCAGTTTCCCACTTAACTCCTTATTTAGAAGCTGAAAAAGAACTTCTTAAACAAGATACGTCACGTACCAAAGTGTTACTCGCTACGGTAAAGGGGGATGTTCATGATATTGGAAAAAATATTGTAGGAGTGGTACTTGCCTGTAATAACTACGAGGTAATTGATCTCGGGGTTATGGTACCCACGCACAAGATTATTGAAGCTGCTGTTGAGCATAAAGTGGCAATGATTGGATTAAGCGGCTTAATTACCCCATCCCTCGATGAAATGGTCGATGTTGCTCAGGAAATGAAGAAAGCTGGCCTTAGCATACCGCTTTTAATTGGTGGTGCAACTACTTCCAAACTACACACCGCAGTTAAAATTGAACCAGCATACGAACATGGGGTTATCCATGTTTTAGATGCATCCCGAGCTGTGACCGTTAGTAATGATCTCTTAAGTGTTGAACATGGCCCTGTTTATTTAGCCAAGATTAAAGCCGAATATGAGCAAATGAGGGTGCAATACGCGGGAAGAACCCAAAAGAAAGAATATATTGATTTGGATCAAGCTAGGGCCAATAAATGGACGACAGATTGGGCAAATTATGAACCTAGAAAACCAAAGATACAAGGTACTCATCAACTAGAAATAGAAAACATAGACGAGTTAATCCCTTTTATTGATTGGACTCCATTTTTTAAGACCTGGATGCTAACTGGAAAATACCCCGCCATTTTGCAGGATCATGTCGTTGGGGAGCAGGCTAGAGAATTGTGGAAGGATGCTCAGGCGATGTTAGATCGAATGCGTAGCGATTGTCCGCAGACTGCGAAAGGAATATTTGGTATATATCCTGCACTTAGCACTCACGAATCAGTCGAATTATATCCTGCTTATAGTGAACAGGAACTCACTCTAGGAAAGGTTGAACCTATCCAACGATTTGAGTTTCTTCGACAGCAAGCCAAAAAGCGAAGTGGACAACCCAACATTTCATTAGCCGATTTTATTGGTCCAAAAGATCAGAATAAAGTGGATTATATAGGGTTGTTTGCGGTCACAGCAGGTTTGAATATTTCTGCTTTAATCGATGAATTTGAAGCTAATTCGGATGACTACTCAATTATACTTGTAAAAGCGTTAGCCGATCGTTTAGCGGAGGCATTTGCGGAGTATTTACACTATAAAGTACGAACAGAATACTGGGCTTACAGTCATGAAGTGGTTGACAACGAAGCGCTTATTGCCGAACAGTACGAGGGTATTCGCCCTGCACCAGGATACCCAGCATGTCCTGATCATACCGAAAAATGGAAACTCTTTTCATTGCTCGGGGTACCAGAAAGAATTGGGATTAGTCTTACGGAATCTCTGGCTATGTTACCAGCGAGTTCGGTAAGTGGTTTTTATATTTCCCATCCCGATTCTAGATACTTTGCCCTTGGTAACATTCAACAGGATCAGGTGCTTGATTATAGTGCACGTAAAGATATGTCTGTCGAGGAAACTGAAACTTGGCTTCGTTCGCATCTTAACTATGAACCCAAGATGACCCTTAATAAGGAATCTAATAAACAGCCTGCCTAACCATGAAAGTAACGCAATACTTTGAAAACGCTGGTGATTCAACCCTATTTAGCTTTGAGGTTTTACCTCCTCTAAAAGGACAACATATACAAACTCTTTTCGATCATATAGATCCCCTAATGGAGTTTAATCCGCCTTTTATAGACGTAACCTATCACCGTGAAGAGTTTGAATATAAAAAACTTCCCAACGGACTCATGGAACGAAAAACGGTACGTAAACGACCGGGAACAGTGGGTATTTGTGCGGCACTCCAAAACAAATATAAAATAGATGCAGTACCCCATATAATTTGCGGTGGGTTTACAAAAGAAGAGACAGAAAATGCGTTGATCGATCTAAATTTTTTAGGCATTGATAATATCATGGTGCTTCAGGGTGATGCACGTAAACCAGATCGAGACTTTAAGCCAGAGATAGGTGGACATGCATACGCTTCCGAGTTATTAGAACAGGTGGTAAATTTAAATCGGGGTATATTTCTGGATGATGAACTCGAGCAAGCCCATCACTCAGATTTTTGTATTGGGGTATCTGGTTATCCAGAGAAGCATATGGCGGCTCCCAACTTAGAATTGGATATGAAGTATTTGAAACAAAAAGTGGAAAAGGGGGCCGACTATATCGTAACCCAGATGTTTTTTGATAATCAAAAATACATTGACTTTGTTACTAAATGCCGAGAAATGGACATAAAAATACCTATCGTACCAGGTTTAAAACCCATAACATCACTACGACAGCTTACGATCTTACCACAGATATTTCATATCGATTTACCGTATGATTTAACCAATGCACTAGAAAAGGCTAAAAATAACGATCAGGCAAAAGAAATTGGGATTGAATGGGCTATACAGCAATCAAAGGAGCTCATTGAATTTGGTGTTCCCACCTTACATTATTATTCAATGGGTAAGAGTGAGTCGGTTTTTAAAGTAGCTCAAGAGGTATTTTAGTTCGACCTTAAATAATGCTATCTTTGCAGCTCATGCATAATGGAGTAACGTTTACTTAAAATGCAGTTCTAATGCGAAACGGTTATCGCAAAAGCACACACTTTATTCGCTGAATTTATGGTCGAAATGGAAATTTTTGGACTTACCACGAGTACTAGGACAGCCTCTGCGTATGCTCTCATTTTAATTGAAGTAGGTGGAAATCGGCGACTACCCATCATTATTGGGGCCTATGAAGCGCAAGCAATCGCATTGGAAATGGAGCAAATAAAACCACCTAGACCGATGACACATGACTTGACTATGCAAATAATTACTGATTTAGGTGGTCAAATTGAACATGTAGTAGTTCATCATTTAAAGGAAGGAACTTATTATGCCAATATTTCCATTAAAGATCCAATTTCCCACCACGAAATCGATGCTCGACCTAGTGATGCTATTGCTCTAGCGGTTCGTTTTTCTTGTCCTATTTATGTTGATGAGCTTGTGTTGGAAGAAGCAGGGGTAGAGCACGAAGATAACCCCACCAAGGAGGGGCACACGAACCCGACAAAAAAATCGAGTAAGCATATAACTGAAGAAGAGAAAAACCCATTTGAATTGCTTCATGAACAATTGCAGATAGCGATAGAAACTGAAAATTATGAAAAAGCGGCCAGTTTAAGAGATCAAATACAACGACTAAAAGGTTAAGAATATCGTGAAATTTAGTCCAATTCCTCTTTCTGACTTACATCCTGATTCTTTTTTATCAAACTACACAAAAGGGGACTCTTCATTAGAAGATTTTTATAGATTTTATCCATTATCCAGCAATAGGTTAAAAGATATATCTAACAAAAAAATTAACTCTTTACATTCGACGTTTGCTAGCTCTAGAGCAGAAATAGTCGAGGCGCTGAAAGACTTACATCAATTCTTAGGTATCGATGAATCACAGGCAAGTCTCCGAACTAAATTATTACAAAAAGATTGTTATTGTGTAGTCACAGGTCAGCAACTTTCATGGTATGGTGGTCCACTTTATACCTATTTCAAGCTTATGAGTGCCATACAATGGAGTACTCGTTTATCGAAAGAACTAGGTAAAACTATTATACCGGTATTCTGGCTGGCTGATGAGGATCATGATTATGCTGAAATTAATCAAATTAATTGGTATCAATCCTCTAATGATTCGGGCTATTTTGAGCATGAATCGTTCGTTCGTCAATTCCATGCGGATGTTAAACAGGAGTTGTTGAAACTACAGGTTGGAATGCCCGTTAGTCAGATTAAAGGGGATAGCCCTCTCGTTACAGATGATTTCTTTGATTGGTTAAGCAACCATTATTTTAATGAGCAAGCAACAACCGATAAAGAAGAAGAACAATTAGAACACAAAAACGTCAAGTCAAGTGCCCAATTCAGGAAAAATACATGGGTCGAATCCTTTTTACAAGATGCCAAAGGGGCTTATTCTGAGGATAGGACTCACTCGCAAAACTTCTCTCAGTGGATTACTCATGTATTTGACGGATACGATTTTTTAATTGCTGGCAGTAATCACGGTAGCATTAAAAAGCTCTTAGGTCCAGTAATACAGAAAGCGGTAACCAATGATGATTCGATTACGGAATTGCTAAAAAAGCAAACCGCACGTGTAATTGAAAAGATAGGGCAGAGTCAGGTAACTGTAATGGATAGTCAATGGTTTGTATTCAATAAGGAGGCTAAGCGAGTTAAATTATATCGAGATTCAACTAATACGTATTCCTTTCAGCAAAATGGCACATCAAAAACAATGACTCTGGATGAGCTCAAACAGCTGACTCAGCTGCATCCGGAAAAGTTTTCGCCTAATGTATTTTTACGACCTATCCTTCAGGATAATTTACTCCCTGTCATTGCCTATGTGGGTGGTCCAGCAGAAATTGCATATCATGGTCAAATGAAATCGATGTATGAGTTCTTTGGCATGGATATGCCCATCCTTATACCTCGTTTTTCTGCAACCATACGCGAGAAAAAAGTTCACCGATTAATGGAAAAATTTCCATTTTCCTTGTCTAGCTATCAAGCCAGCTATTCTTCACTCAAGCATAGTTGGTTGGCTAGTTTACCCGAGCAGTTTCCGGATGCCAAAATCGATGAGTTAGAACGTAATATGCTTCAACATTACCATTCTCAGGCTCGTGATATTCTCTCATTTGATCCAACCTTGGAAGGCTCAATAGGAAAATCTGAAAATGACATTCATAAGGCCATTCAATCGCTTAAGAAAAAAGCTAAACAGGCTCATGAATCTAAATTTGAGCGAGAATTAGGACAATTACATTTTCTTAAGTCCTATTTATTTCCAAATGGACCTATGGAGCGCGTGCTACATCCAACTTATTTCATGCTCCATTATGGAAAGAATTTTTGGCAGGATCTATTGCGTGAATTGTTGGATTATGAGACAGACATCTCCCAACATTATATGATCGACCTTTAATTCAGTCTCTGAGTATAATTAGTACATATTGGGTATGAATTTAAGAACTAAATCATTCAAACAGTCATTACGGACGCATTTTAAGAGTAAAAGAATTGGCCTTAAAAAAAGAGAATGGGAAAGATCCAATGAAGGTATTCGTAAACATTTGATTGAATGGGATGTATTTAAACAAGCGGAAATAATACATAGTTATCTCTCCATTGCAACACAAAAAGAGGTCGATACGCTAGAGATTATCAAATACTGTTTAGCTCAAGGTAAAAAGACGGTCGTACCTATTATGGAAGCGAATAGGCAACTACGACACAGTTATTTGCTGGATGTAAATGAGCTTAAAGAAAATGACTGGGGTGTGCTCGAACCTGTTTCTGAAATAAAGGCCGATTTACACCTCCTAGATTTAGTCTTGGTGCCTTTACTAGCTCTGGATAAACATGGGACTAGGCTGGGGTATGGCGCTGGATATTACGATGGCTTTTTATCCGAAATCCCTCGCTCGACCCTTAAAATTGGGTTACTTGCAGATGACTTTAATGTATGCTCTTTACCCAAAGATCCATGGGATGTAGCTTTGGATGGTTTTATTAGCGAGAAAGGTGTTCATTTATTGTAACCTAGTCTTAATTTTATCGTATTATTAAGCATGTTTAAGACAAAAAACAAATCCTTTAGATTCCCCGGTTCAACGGATAGTACAACGGAACAAGAAATACCTTTTGGTAAGAGTTCCTTAGACCACACACTCGAAGATTTTTTAGGGAAAGAACAAGACAAAAAACCTAGCTACATTAACGCAGCTACCTTATCGGGTGCATTTATAATACTAACAACCTTCTCGTTTATTTTATACAGAATGGGTTTAGATTTTGGGCCTGGGTCTATTGATGCTCTTCCATTCCTAGGCGGTATTTTTTTACTACTTGCCGCTGTTAGTAGTCGCTTTGTAGGTGAAAAAAAACCAAAGAAAAGGAAGAAGAATAAAATTAAGGAGGATGTGTTTGGGGGGCAACATTATCCTGATGAACCACTCCGGTATGAGGGATTCGGCTCTGATTCAAAACAAACTTCTCAGTATTCTAAATATCACTCTGCAACTAATAAACAGGTCGACACTAATAATTTTGATGTCTTCGGTTCAGGGGATTCAAAACAATCGTCATCGGGTAATGCCCAATACGATAATAATAAACCATATGCCGAGCGTGGCAGGTCCAATACCTTTCAAGCTGATTCAACCACCTATTCTTGGGGTTATTTTCAGCAAAGACGATCAAAGCGACTTTATAAGTCAAGGGATGACAAGAAGCTTTGGGGCGTTTGTGGTGGTCTAGCCGATTTCTTCGGAATTGGATCTATGTGGGTGCGTTCTGTTTTTGTGTTGGCTTTTTTTATGGGATGGGGTTCAAGTTTATTTATTTATGTAGCACTTAGTTTGATATTGAATAAAGAACCCTTGGATTTGGACTATCCGGAAAAATGGTAATCACTTAACCATGCTAATAACATTTGAGGGCATAGATGGTTGTGGTAAATCAACCCAAATCAATTTATTGAAGCAGTACCTTGAAGTTAAAGGGGAGCATGTACAAGTATATCGAGAACCTGGGGGAGCGCATATTGCCGAAGAAATACGAACTCTATTGTTAGATTCAAAGAATAAGATATCGGCCATTTCGGAATTGCTCTTATTCTCGGCGGCTCGTGCACAGTTAGTACAGGAAAAAATAATCCCAGATTTAGAGAATGGGTCGATAGTTATTCTAGATCGTTTTTATGATTCAACAACAGCATATCAAGGGTATGGTCGATCAGTTTTACCTTTAAAGGATATTATTGCACTGAATAAGATGGCTTCGCATGGCCTAATACCAGATCTCACCTTTTATCTACGTTTGCCTTTAAATGTAGCATCGCAGAGACGATTAAAACGCGCCCAAGACCGAATGGAAATGGCGGGTAATGAATTCTACAACCGGGTGTTAGAGGGGTATGAGCTCATGGTCAAAGAGCACCCTCGATTCATCGTACTTGATGGGACTCATCCTATTGAATCCATTGCATTAGAGATTCAGCAACACCTGTAATCGGAGGGATAAATTTATTCGGGTTAGTCATTGAGGCTTATACATATTATGCGTAAATTAGGAGCATAATGGATGAATCTCACCTGTTTCCCCATAAACGGTTCATCGTTTACTAAATAACTATTATTCCAAGAACCAAGGTACATTTTATGGCGCACGAACGTATAGAAATCGACTTACCCTTATCAAAGGTATATGAACTTTTAAGCAATCCAGTTGATTTCCCGAAGTTTCTAGAGCGTATTGATTCTGTAGACCGAATCAATTCCCAAACTTTTGAATATAAAACCACTATTAATGGTGAAACTTTTCACTGGACTACCAATCTAATCGATAATTTACGAAATACTCGTTTTGCTTGGATTACTATCAACGGTAATATAAACCAAACAGGTACTATCCGTTTTACTCCGCTTGACAACGGTAATCGAACTAGAGTAGAGTTTTCTTTAGACTATCGTACATTTTTTGGCGATCCTTCTGAGGGACTAGCATCTTTTATAGAACAATCTGCGGATCAACTAGTTAAAGATTTAGAATCTTTTAAAAAACTAGCTGAGAGCGATACCTTCAAAGAAGGTTCTCTAGAGCCAACTGAAGAAGTTACAGCTTAAACTAACAAAGCTATCATTCTAAATTGCGCAACCATTGGTTGCGCTTTTTTTTTATATGAAGTTTTCTGAATTCTTACACGACCCTGTTTCTTCATGTGATCACTTGTTGTTGATTGGAAACCCAGTCTCGCACAGTGTCTCACCAATTATGCACAATCTAGCTATAGATCATCATGCATTAGATTTGAAGTATGTTGCCGTTGAGGTACTTGTTCAAGAACTTCCTAGTCTTATTGCACATTTCAATTCTGTTCATTTTAAAGGAGCAAACATCACCCTACCATACAAGGAAACTCTGTTTAGTGCGGTTGATCGACATTCTTATTTAGCGGAAGACATGCAGGTGATCAATTGCATTCAGAAGATAGACCATGAGCTAATTGGACATAACACTGATAGTTATGGTTTTGTACAGCCTCTGAGGGATTTAGGTATTTTTAAATTGGATTCAGCATTAATCTTTGGATATGGTGGTGCGACCAAGGCAGTAATACACGGGCTTAGAGTTATGGGAGTTGATGAATGCTGGGTAGTAAGTAGAAATCCTGTACAGGTAAAGAACGATTTGCCCATAAATTTGATTTCTTATGATGAATGGGTAGACTACGCAGTTGATGTAGATTTGATTGTAAATACCACACCACTTGGCATGCAACCAAATATAGAACAATCACCAGTTGACGCAAAGTTTGCCGAGTTTTTAGCTGATTCCATTTGCTATGATATCGTTTACAATCCACAGAATACCCTTTTTTTACAACAAGCCGCGAAGTATAATTGTACTACAATTGGCGGCCTACCTATGCTCATATATCAGGCAGCACGTTCCTTTGAATTATGGACAGATCATTCATTTCCAATGTCAAAAATCAAGGAACACTTAGCACATGTCTTCCCCTCTTAAATTTATACGGCCCCGCAATTTAAATGAATCTAGAATTCTGAGTTGGTTCAGTCAAAAAAATGCTCATTATAGCGTCGAAAATGCCCGTATTCCGGGGCTAAACGTAGGGTTCAATTCCGATGAAAATCAAGAGGTCATCTTAGAACAATTACACGTTTTAGCCAAAGAGACGGATACTTCGTTAAAGAATATTGCCATAGCTCAACAAATACACTCAGACCGTGTTAAGGTGGTCACGAAAGGTGGAATTTATCCTGACACGGATGCCTTTGTAAGTTCAACCCTTGGCATTTCCCTACTTATACAGGTTGCTGACTGTGGTGCAGTTCTTCTGGGTGATGCAACCAATCAGGTTATTGGTGCCGCCCATGCTGGTTGGAGGGGGGCTCAAAAGGGTATAATAGGTAAGACTGTTGAGTCCATGATAGAAATTGGGGCAGAAATCAATTCTATAGAAGCCTATATAAGTCCATGTATTTCAGTTGATGCCTTCGAGGTAGGTCAGGAAGTTGCCGATTTGTTCCCAGATCAGTATGTAGAAAAAAACAAAAATGCCAAACCGCATGTGGATCTGAAAGGCTATATTTTTGGGCAACTTGTACATATGGGAATACCTGAGTCTCACATTGTTATGGATACAGGATGCACCTTTAACGATGAAAACGATTTTTATTCTTATAGAAGACAAGCAAAGAAAGCTGGAAGGATGGCTGCTGTGATAAAATTGAACGAAATAGGGTGAAATGAAACATAAGAAGATCCGAATAGCTATTCTAGGATCAACTGGCTCCATTGGAACACAAGCGTTAGAAATTATTCAAGAACACCATGAGTTGTTCGAAATTGTTTTACTAAGTGCTCATAAAAATTGGGAGCTTTTGAATGATCAGGCCAAAACATTCCAGGCTCGTTATGCAGTTTTGACAGGAATGGGCCATACTCACAGGAACCTACAATTAGGTGACCCTACGATAACTAAAACATATATTGACCCACTCGCATTAAATGAGCTAGTATGCCTGCCTGAAATTGATGTTGTACTGAATAGCTTGGTGGGTTTTGCAGGCTTCTCACCGACTTTTTACGCGTTGAAAGCTCACAAAAAAGTTGCCTTAGCCAACAAAGAAAGTCTAGTGGTAGGCGGAGCAATTATAACCGAACTTTTGAAGGATTCCCAAGGTAGTTTAATACCAATTGATTCCGAACATAGCGCAATGCTACAATCACTAATTGGAGAAGAAAAGGAATCAATTGAAGAAATCATTATTACCGCAAGTGGTGGTCCCTTTAGGACTCTTAGCATTGAGCAAATGAAGGATGTTACTGTGCAACAGGCATTACAGCATCCTAATTGGAGTATGGGTTCTAAGATTACTATTGATAGCGCAACAATGATGAATAAAGGCTTAGAAATAATAGAAGCACATTGGTTATTTGACCTGCCCATTGAGAAAATTACCCCAATAGTTCATCCTGAAAGTATCATCCATTCAATGGTGACCTATGTTGATGGCTCAACTAAAGCACAACTTGGTCCACCTGACATGAAAGTCCCTATTCTATATGCGTTGTCTTATCCCCGTAGGTTACCCTTAAACAGCTCACGAATGGATTGGACACAAATGCATAAACTTCATTTTGAACCCGTGGATTATTCACGATTCCCATGCGTTGAATTAGCCATGGAATCTGTAAAACTCCACAAAGGTGGCCCCGCAGTATTAAATGCGGCTAATGAAATTGCAGTTGAGTACTTTTTAGAGGGTAAAATTAAGTATATTGAAATAGCAACAATTATTGAACGTTGCCTTAACCAAATACGCTTTAATTCGACCTTGAGTTATGATTCACTCGTAGAATTAGATCAGCAAACCAGAGCTTACGCAAGAACTATTTGTCAATATGGAACTACTTGAACTAACACAAACTATCCTCATTTTCATCGGTGCACTAATGATTCTTGTATTTATACATGAGTTAGGGCACTTTTTGGCGGCTAAAATGTTTGGAATGAGAGTCGAAAGATTCTCAGTAGGTTTTCCTCCACGTATTTGGGGATTTAAACGAGGCGATACTGATTATTGTATTGGTGCTACACCGTTGGGAGGCTATGTAAAAATTTCTGGGATGGTGGATGAAAGCATGGATACGGAACACCTGGCAACTGAACCGCAACCCTGGGAGTATCGATCTAAGCCAGTTTGGCAGCGTATGGTAGTGATAACGGCAGGGGTAATTTTCAATATGATTCTTGCTTTTTTTATTTATGTGGGTATGAGTTGGAGTCTAGGAAAACAGAGTTTGCCTATAGAACAGGTTACTGGTATTTACGTGCCTGAAGGTAGTTTACTTGAGAAAGTTGGATTTAAGACTGATGACGTAATCGTTGGTGTAAATGGAAATTATGTTGACGTATTTGGGGACTTAATTACTATCTCAGAGTTGACAAGTAGCAACTTATCGTATCAAGTATTGCGAGAAGGAATGATAACGGACTTATATATTCCGTCCACTATACTGGATAGTTTACAAAAACAACCATTCTTGCAAGATAATAACACCTATCCATCAGTTACCTCTGGTATTAGTCTAGGTTCACCAGCAGAAGATGCAGGCTTGCAAGCTGGAGATCGTTTTGTAGAAGTTAATGGTGAACCTGTAGAATATTGGTTAGAATTAACCCATGCTATACGTAATTCTGAGGGTGTAATAGAGTTTGTGGTAGAAAGAGAAGGGCAGATAATAACGATGAGTATTGAGCCTAATCAAGATAGAACTATTGGAATAACTCAACCAAGCTTGGCCCAAGTCGGTGCAACATTCACTCGACTTAGTTTTGTAGCGTCGATTAAAGAAGGATGGGATCGAGTTGGGGAACAAACTATGGGCATCATTGGGGGCTTTTCTAGAATGTTGTCTGGGGACATCTCTGTTCGGCAGAATCTCGGTGGTCCTGTTGCTATCGCTGATTTAACTAAGCAAGCAGTCGACCAAGCCGGATGGATTGGGTTTTGGGAAATAACAGCACTATTAAGCATCACCTTAGCCATTATGAATATACTCCCTATACCGGCCTTAGATGGAGGACATTTAGCCTTTTTGATTTATGAAGGAATAGCTCGTAAAGAACCCTCCGAGAAAGTTAAGATTGCGGCACAAAATATTGGTTTTTTGTTGTTGGTTAGTTTGATGGTGTTTGTCATATTTAACGATGTGTCAAGACTCTTCTAATGAAGATAGCGCACGAAGGTTTTCCTACCATTGCAATAGTAGGAGTATGTACAGCCATAGCTTTAGTTCTAAGCTGGAGCTACCTACCTTTATGGGTAAGTATTGCCCTCAGTTCTATACTACTACCAGTATGGTTTCTGAGTATCTACTTTTTTCGAGATCCAGAACGTACACTACCAACTAATCTGTCAGAGGAAGTGCTATTATCACCGGCAGATGGGAAAGTTGTTGTAGTTAAAGAAGTACAAGCTGTTGAGTATCTAGAGCAAGAAGCTATTCAAATCAGTATTTTTCTTTCCCCTTTGAACGTACATATAAATCGTATCCCAGTGAGTGGTGTTTTGGAGTACCTGGTCTATCAAACCGGAGAATATTTAATGGCATGGGATGACCGAGCAACGATGGATAATGAGCAGGCAAAATTTGGGGTGAAACACGCTACTGGGCAAAAGATATTATTTCGTCAAATTACCGGCTTTCTAGCTCGCCGTGTTGTCTATTATTTAAATGAGGGAGATACACTAGAAAGAGGTAAACGTTTTGGACTCATGAAATTTGGAAGCAGAATGGATGTCGTACTTCCACGTTCTGCTAAGGTACTCGTAAAAGAGGGGGATAAAGTAGTTGCTGGTGAATCTATTATTGCTAAATTAGCCATACAATGAAATACCCTATTCAACATAGATATCAAAGTTTCAAACAAAAAAGACTAGCAAAACGGGAATCAAAACCTCCTGTAAATCACAAAATTGTGGTTCCTAGTTTCTTTACTCTAATGAACCTTTTTTCTGGCTTTCTCTCTATCGTAGCTGTATCTGAAGGAGAGTTATTTCGAGGAGCCTGGTTCATTGTAGCGGCTGGTTTTTTTGATGTAATGGATGGATACATTGCGCGATTAGCGAATGCAGATAGTGATTTTGGAGTGGAACTTGATTCATTAAGTGACATCGTTTCATTTGGTGTGGCTCCATCTTTCCTTATTTATACCTTTGCTTTACACGAGTTTCAGTTTCTAGGTATGTTAATTAGTGCCGTGCCCGCTATGTGTGGTGCTGTTCGTTTAGCTCGTTTTAATGTTAATACCCGTCTTACACCGAATCAGCATCATTTCATCGGCTTACCCATTCCATCTCTAGCCATTATTTTGGCGGCTTTTTATCTTAGTTTTCATCACCAGTTGGAGTTATTTGATCTATTTCGAAACGGAGTAAGTAGTGTATTAGGACCCTTGATTATTCTGTTATCCGTGCTTATGCTAAGCACGTTACCTTTCGACAAAGTTCCTAAAATGGACCGTGCTTCCTTTCAACAAAATGGGTTCAAATCCTTTCTTTTCTTAGGTTATTTTACCCTGATACTACTATTCAGAGAATTAGGCCTTATGGCTGTTATTCTCATCTATATATTGAAAGGAATCGTTGATGGATTAAGAGAGTATTTTTCAACGGAGCAGCGATTCATAAGCAGCTAAGCTCATTGATCCGACAGTATCCCAGCTATAATGGGTTAGTATATGATCTTTGAGTTGAGCGTTTTGGACTTCGAGTTGCGTCACATTGGTGCCAAGTAGCTCATTTATCGAAGCTCGTAATTGTCCAGTGTCTAATGGATTAATATAGCTTGCCATATCCTTAAAATACTCTTTGGTTCCCCCATTTTGAGTAATTACAATCGCACAACCAGCTAGCGCAGCTTCCATGGCGGCTATACCAGGTGTTTCAAAAAGCGAAGGAAGCACAAAAACTTTAGCCGTGGCATAGGCAGAAGCTAACAGGCTAGAGTGGTGTTCAAGGGTTGGTAAATGAACAATATTATGTTTTTTAATTGAGTCTAAACACTTTTGGCTATATGCATCCTTACCTAAGTCACCGATAACCACCAAAGGTGCATCTAAGCTCGGTGCTATCTCAAGAAGTTTAAGAATATTTTTTCGTGTTGCCGATGCCTGTCCCACAAACAAAACGAAGTCCTTTACCCCGTATCGCTGCTCAAATTCATCTGATTTTTCCTGCATAAAACGCGTCTCTACACCATTAGGAATGATTTGCATACGATCGATTGGAATATCAAATAACCGGTTAATTTGATTCTGTTCCGCTCGCGTATTAGGTAGAATTATATTAGCCAGTTGGCATATTTGTTTTTTTATACCGTATTCGGAGCTAATGCCGGTAAAAACTCTTCCGACTATAGACTCCGCATGTAGTTTAAACTTCGTTAACTGAATATGCTTTGGTGCAAAAAAAACGGGGGATAGGACAATAGGCGTTCGATTTTTACCGCTTTGTTGAGGGATAGAGTTTAGTTGGCGCAACAATCCCCAGTGTTCACTGCTGGCCACAAAAACATGCAGTATATCGATGGATGGGAAAGGTTCATTACTTTGTATCCACACGATTTCATGCCCTAAACGTTGTAGTGCTTCTGCGGTTTGGCTAACCTGTGTTCGTACACCACCATTTACTAAGGAGATACTCGGAGGAGCCAATATACCAATGCGCAATACTTTACTCATAAGCGAATTCTGTTTCTATGTTGAATAAAGGATTCCTTCCAGAGCTGCCACTTATTGGAAAAACGATTTTGTACATAACCTTTATCGGCCATTGTTCCGCACTTTTTTGTCTGGTAAGACAGTGTATGAATCGGTAGCATATTCTGAGTATCCCAATCATTAGGATGTATAATAGCAAAGTCACGGTTGTTTTGCTGTACTTCATACAACATGGTAGGCGTATCCTTAGATATCAACAGTTTTTTTTGCTTATCATAATATACATTGATTCGCTCTAAGGCTCTTTGCACCCAAAAAGTGGCCCATTCATGATAAGAAAGCCATTGTAAATCTAATTCTTGAGCGTACTTCATAATTAATTCAATACTACTCAACCCAGGTTGTAAAGGATGGTGATACAGCATAATGGGTTGTTGCATTCCACACTGAACATCCATGTAGTGCTTAAAATAGGTGTTAAAGTCTTTTTCAACGGCCCGGTATCGGTGGAGACTTCCGGTGCAAATTGGATGCATTGGAATCTGTAAACGCTTGCTGAATAGGGCAGGTTTACTGGCTAATGCGTTAGGTATCCAATAAGGAAGTGCGTCATACCCATGCGTGAATTCAGAGCTATACGAAAAGGGATAAGCATCTAGGGCCTTGGAAAGTTGTTCGCTCCAGATGCCATAAGGAGCTGCGTAGCCTTTGGGTGTTATTCCTGCGTCTACCATGGCTTGATACCCATTTTCGATATCTTGATACATAGGATAGGAAGAGCTTATGTACGCATGCTCATAGCCATGTAGGGAATGTTCATGGTTAGACCATTGAGTAAACCATTCTAACCAATCTTCATGTGCTTTAACATGCAGGAAGGTTGTTAGAATAGCTGAATGTGAATTGGCGAGTTCATAGATGGCTTGTAAGGATTTCTTCGTACCAAAATCACTATCAATACGTAGGGTAATAATAGGTTGGTTACTTGGAAAGTTCCACTTGCTTAGGTAAGGTAAATCTACTGAATAAAATAGCCGTTCCAGAGCATAACGTAAAAGGTGTTGCAAGTGACCTTTATGAGCGCGTGACACTATTTCATTGGGTTTATGGCCTGTTGGGCTTGAGAAAACTTTTCTAGTGTACGAAAATTTCGATACACTAGCCTCCAAAGGTATGCCTAAGTATATAGATTGCTCAATATGTTCGTTTTTCTGCCTTTCTACATAACATATTCCATCCAGATCTTGCTTCCCACCGTAAAAGCTAACTTTTGAGTCACAATCGATTACACTGAGATGGGCCAAAGGTCCTGCTATTAAATGTGGGCTATGTACACTAGTACAATATTTTTTTTGCACCGAAGTACTTTTTGGTTGGATGCCGGATTCCAATGTAAATAGTACGGCTATGGGACTAGCTTTTTCGTGTTGGTTATGTAACCAATTCTGTTCTTTGCTACTTAGTGCGCGATGTACAATATATACCGAGTAAGAGGGTACATCGAATTTCTGTGTATTACACTCCTCATAATTCACCCCTAAACTGTCCAAGAGGGACATTAAGCCGTTGTTCAGTCCAAATACTCCAATTCCTAGGTTATGCAGTCTATCGCTCATCTAGTTAACTTATGGCTGTGGTCTGTGTTTCATTAGTTCTCGAATGTATTTCCAATCCGATCGTTTAATGGTCTTAGTTACCAAGAGAGGGATGAAGGCCATTAAGAGTGTAAGGCTTAACATCAACCAGTTAGGTAATTCTGTAAGATGGATGTTGGGTAGAAAGGTAAGGGCACTCATCAACACCGGATTCCCCATGAACCATAAATAACTTAGTAAGCCAACGGCTAATGATAGGTACATAGGATAGAAGGCGAAGGAAGTTTTAAGTAAGCTATATTTATTGAAAAAATAGTAGGATAAATACATCATAATTCCTTCACTAAGTACAATAAAATAGAGTGCATAATTCGGATAATCTATAAGAAGGTAAGTCCCTATTCCAATAAATATAGCACAAATAACACCTCCTAATAGATTCGCTTTTAAATAGTATGTACTTTGCTGTGTAGCGATTAAGGAGGTCGCAAATACACTGTTTTGAAAGGTTAAAAAAAGTAGAGGTGAGAGTATTTGGAGCATTGGGATACTTTCAGTGTACAAATCCCCATAAATCAGTGGTATAACGTAGGGAGCTAAAAATAGTATCCCGAAGCTACCAAATAACCCAAGCAAGGTATGGTATCGATAGGCTAGCTGAATCCTTTTGCTCATTTTTGCTGTGTTACTAGTCCAACCTTTGGATAGGTTCGGAAGCAAAAGTTGTACGAAAATTCGATCCAGCACCATATAGAGCATAATTATGCGTAATGCGGCTCCGTACCAACCCACAAATGATTCACTATAAACCAATGCAAATACAAGTGGTGGAAATAGTAGAATGACCTGGCTACTTACCCATCCAACACCAAGCTGAAGAGATTCTTTAATAAGAGATACTATGCTAGTAATCGAGATCTTTGTTACACTGTGTTTAGTAAAGACTAAATGTCTTTTATGCAGGCTAATTACCCATAGTAAAAGGGATGCAATCCCCACCGATATGCCATAGAAGACCGGTAGCTTCTCTAGATCATCTGCTTGTTGAATACCATACATGATGAAGCCAAAAAATACCGTAGCCTGAAGGGCTTTAATCCCTTGTAAACTCAAAAAATCTTGCTTTCCTGAAAACAACCACTCCGTATGCAAAGCATAGGGGATCAAACTAAATAGTAAGAGCCAAATGAGAGCATTTATATCCTCAGAATAGGGTAAAAATGGCGAGATTATAAATAAAATAATAAATGCAAGGAGGGCCCATAAACACTTACCAAAAAATAGCTCAGCGGCACTAAAAACTTGCTCATCGGCTTTTTTTGCCATTTCCCTGGTTCCTAATTGCATTATTCCTACATCCGAAAACCATAGCATATAACTAAAAATAGCCAAGGCTGTGGTCCATATCCCATAGCTTTCGGGTCCTAAGACTCGGGCAAGCACCATGCTAGTTAGAAACCCTAAGCCTCTAGCTACTATGTCTCCAATGGCTAAACTCGCTACTTTCTGGGTGATGCTACTCATGCCTGGTTTTATGAGTGGATGAATGTAATTGGTCAATGATCTGTCGTAATTCATCTTTTCCTGTAAAAAGTTGAACCCGTGAGTCATTACGAAGGCTTGAAAATATGCCAATATCGGGTGCAATCACCTTTCTTTCATATGATAACGCCATCATTAAACCACCCGAACTATGGATGTTTTTATAATTAAAAAGACAATAATCGGATGCAGAAAGCAAAAATGGATATTCTTCTTCAGGAAAAAAATGGGGGAGATGGCTAAAATAATGAGGAAGTTGTCTAACAGCGGATGTTATTTTCTGATGATAAGTCTCCTGTCCCTTTTTCACTGGTCCGGCTATGATAACATGTATCGTTTCATTCGAAATTCCTGCTTCAATAGCTTCAACAGATTCAATAAACAACTCAACAAATTCCAATATGCCTTTATAGGCACTAATGTTACCAAACAATAAAAGGATTGTGGCATCCTCGGGTATGGTACAAGAATAACGCCTGTTCAGTTCATCAATGGAAGTTGATCGGTCTATAATTTCAGCTGGAAAGCTAGGATGAGGTATGACACACCACTTATTACTATCTAATGGAATATCTAAATAGTTAGAGGTTCTCTCCAATAATGCTTGCGAATGTATGTGCAGCCTCTGAGCTCGCTTAGCCATACTTCGATGAAGCCATCGGTGAGGCCGAAGCCATTTTCGATCATGAGGTTCTAAATTATGAACCGTCCAAATGACAGGAGTACCTAACGAACTGAAAAGACTAAACCAGAGTAACTTATAAGGAAAAGCTAAAAGTGATTTTAGGTCTTGGAATTCGAGCCAATGATAATGCAAGGCGACTTTTCCGCGGTGCTTAAGGGCAAGAAAGGGCAGTAAAAGATGCTGTAATGCATTGATACTTTTTAAGGAATAGGGTGCTGGATTTTGTTCCAACAGATCTGAGTACAAGAGGTAGAGATAATCCGTCTTTGGAAACTTTTCTCGAATGGGTGGGAAAACAAGCACCAAGGAACCACGGGGCAACATATCTTCATAACATTCAGTGATGTTTTCAAAGTAAGTATAGTAAGTACTAAGATTCATAAGGTAGATCGTTCATGATACCGTGAAACTTCTACTTAAATAGGTACTGTAAACCAACCGAATGCACAGTACCAAAGCCAGTGTCAAAAGGGATAATCGCGTAATTAAATCGGATATCTGGAAGTACATAACCTACACCAAATGAATATGGACGGGTTGTAGAGCCTGTTCTAACGCCGCTGGTGAGTTGTAAGGTTTCCGCTATTAATAGTTCTAATCCTACCTTGGTATATGGATTGGGGTTAAAAAACTCGCCTTCAGCTGAACCATCTGTATCATTGAGGGGGTAGATATAATCCGCATGCATTCGTATAAATACAGGTAATTCAGGGTTTTTGCTACCGCTCCATTCTAATAAACCTACAGATAGTCCGCTAATCCAAGCCTTTGGTAGTGGTGTTGCTTCTACATCTAGTGATTGCATTTCTCCTAAGCTTCGTAACGCACTGCCTAATTGAATACGATCTTTAGCATAGGAACGAGATAAGCCTACATTGAATGCATATCCATTTGAACGATAGGGATAGATTTCTTCGCTAATATAATGCACACTCGCGCCTAGATTAAACCATTTAAATGATTGAGCGTAGGCCGCAGAAATGCTTAGATACTGAACTGAAAATAATCCATTGGTAGGCCCAGGCTCGTCTCTTTGCTCTAAATCCTGAAGCCCTGAACTATAAAAACTTATAGCAAATGCATGATCATCTAGTTTTTTATGAAACGAGCCAAAGATGTTTTTTGTATCGGCAATCCAATTTGTATATCCGATTTCAAGAGATGATCTGTCCGAGCTAACCAACAAAGAGGGATTACCAAAGGAATTACTACCGCCTTGTCCCCAAGCACTCCCTGCTTCTGAGATAGAAAGAGCAAATGGATTGGGGGCAACGTCCAGCAAAGCGACCCCCGAACGCTGGGCATGTATGGTGGCCTGGCTTACCCAGAAAACCAACAAACTATAAATAAAAAAACGTGTACGAGAATGCAATTGATAAGGAAAACAGCATTTTTGAAAATCGGTGATAGTTTTCATAGATAGAATATCATAAAATATATCGTAGGGTAAAAATATGTGTGGATTTTAGGTGATCACTACTGGTCGAAAATCCGTAATCTACTTTTATAGCAGGTTGAAAGGGCATAGAAAGACTAAATCCGCTCCGCCATTCATTTGAAGATAACCCACCTAAGTAGCGGTTCCAACCCATGTGTAAGCGAAAAAAGGGGTGGAGTGATCGGGAAGCAGCTATTCGAAGAAAGCTAGCTCTAGTAAAGCGTGTTTCTAGTGCTTCTACATATTGTACAGATGCACCATCTGATAGAAATAATTCTCGTGTGGTTACCTCCGAACTAAATCGTTTTATCTCATATTCTGCAAACAAGTTGGTATCCAATACATACGTACTAATACTAGTTTTAAGCCTTAAAGGCATGGCTTCGACTCGATTTCTGGATTGAGGTTGATTGTATAAATCTCCAGAATTCCAAGTATGTTCCGCCAATAAATCCTGTACAACAAATGCCCAACGGGTATGCTGACTTAGTCCGAACTGCACACCTACATCCACACCCACACTAGTAGAAGGCTTCATTTCGGCATGATAATCGGCTCGGTTTATCTTAAATCCAATACCCGCATGAACTCTCTCACTTAAGCGAATACCAAAGGCCGATTGAAGTTGTACATCTGAGGTAGAAACCATTCCTAGTGGATAACCACTTAGGCTTCGTGTGTCTATATCATGGACACCCGCTCTAATTAATCCTATAAACAAACCTGCTTTGGGAGGAAGGGCTAATCGAGCACCAAGACTCTGATAGTGCCTGTCCAAACCCAACTGAAAAACACTAAGGCTAAAATGGGTGTTGGAGGTGTTTCTAGCAGCTAAAGCAGGATTGTAGTAGGGTTGAACCTCTAAATCGGTACTATCCATCGGATTTTGTTTACCGAATCCGGCACTAACAGCATTACCAAGTGCGACACTTTGAGCATCAAAACCTAACTGAAGGCTGGACCCGGCATATCCTCCAAACTGGGCATGAGCAGTAGTGGACTGTATTGTGATCAAGATCAGCATGGTGGTAAGAGCAACAGAAATTGGGCGTGCTTTCTTCATTAATCGATGACCAGGATTTTTCCGTTAATCTTAGACGATCCTTGGGTAATTTCATAAAAGTAAACCCCATTACTCACTTTAGAACCCATATCGTTATAGCCAGTCCAAATTATTTCGAAATCCCCGGGCAAAACCTGTTGTTGCTGTTCATGCACTAGGTTCATACCAAAATCAACTATTCGCAAGGTTGCTGTACTGGTTGATGTGCTCTCAAAACGAATTCTAAGCTCGCTGTGTAGATTTGGTGAAAAGGGATTTGGGTAAGCGTAGGTTGAAACAGAGGCAGCCTCCGGGCTGTATTGATTACCTCCGCTAAGCGGGAAATTTACTCGTTCGATATTCCAGCCATTGTCCGGGTCATTGGTCCACAACAATCCATCTGAGGTGCCAATAAACAAATAATTTGATGTGCTACTTATACTCTGATACGAGGTATTGGGCTTTAAACGGTTAGTTGTTGTAATGGGCACCGATATCATCTCCCAGGTAGTGCCCTGATCACTTGAGCGGAATAAACCATTTTCACCTGCAGCCCATACATCACCTTTGAAAAAGCCAATAGCGAGAATCTTTTGACCTATGAGTCGTTGCTCAAAGCTAGAGCCTCCATCGTCTGTAAACACAATCCCGTATTGATCTAAGCCCTGTAAATTGGAAGAACTGTTTTCCGCGATCCAATTTGTCATCCAAATTCGATCACGATCAGGATCTTCTGCAACTTCAATAACCCAACGGGCTAAAAGACCATCAGGATCATAGCTAAAGCCCACGTTATTCCATCGTATCGAGTCAATGGGGGCGAAGAGTGCATTGTCAGAGACATTTATTCCTCCAGCACTACCATACCAAACGCGGTTATTGCGATCGATGTGTACTGCGAATCCCTTAAGGTTATCGTCACTTACAGCGGTATATAATTCTTCGAATTGAGAACAGGCATTTGCTGAACCGCTAATGCAATTTCGCCAGATGTATCGGCTCCCGTCTGGTCGCATTGTAGAATTCCCAAAAGGTGGGAGGCTAATTCGTTCCCAACTATTTCCAAGATCTGTACTTCGAAGCAAACCAGACGCCCAGTTAGCAGAAAAGAGAACACCGTTTTTAACGGCTACACTATAAGGGGGGGATTGCTCGGGAACAATAATTCGTGCTCTGTTATACTGTATTCCACCGTATACAAAGGTGGTATCCTCGTCAATGTAGCGATCTAATGGGAAAGGTGAAAAATTCCAATTTTGCCCGTTATTTATACTTATATAATATCCATAACCTGCGGGCACTGTACCTGCTGGGGTAGATGAGCTAAACCCCAAACCAGCAACAACAGTGTCCCCTTGGGTTGCTATAGAGAACACTCGCCCTTTACCGTTAGTTAAACTATCCAAACCCTCAGGAATGGCCCAGGAGTGATCGGGTTGTTCAATTGAAGCAACGTTCAGCAGAGGGGAGATCCAAACTAAGCCATTACTTGTTTCAACCGTCGATATACCATTTTGCCTAAACCGCTCAAAATCACCGTTTAAAGGCCCAAGCCATTGTGCTTGGGTAGCTGGGCAACATATCGTCACCACTAACACCAGGAAATAGGCAAATTTTGGCATACTAGGGATTGATAATATTAAAACTAGATTTCAATGTATCACTAAAAAGTCCCGCTTTATCCCTTGCGAAATATAAAACTGTTCTGTTCTGAGGACTGTTAGAACTATTTACAGAGAATGTAATGGTGAATACCGAATCCCCCGCTACTTCATCCAATCCAGTGCCGGTATCGGTTAGGATATTAGGATTGGGTATTAGGATGCTTCCATCTTCGTTTTCAAATGCAATGAATACACGATCTAGGGTTTCTTGACCATCCGGATCCGTTACTTTAGCTTGGAATGGAATATTTAAAGTGGTAGAACCAGTCGGGATTTCAACGGAGCTTGGGTTATTGACCCAAATTATTTGGGGTGGTGAACTCGCAATACCTTCTATGGTTAGGGTAGCTTGATGCTGTATACCATAGCCATAACGGTCCAAGGCGTATAACTCTACTAATAATTGCTCAAAGTTAGTCGTACTTGTTTCCCAGTTGAATGTCCCCTGTATTTCTATAGGTAAAGGGTTTGAAACAGGTATTTTTAATGGTTCTTGTAGAAGAATCACACCCGTTCTTGGTTCGCGTACAATATAACCTAAATACTCTAAAAGTTCGGAATTATGGAGTTGAGCATACAAGGTGTATTGGATGGTAGTATCCTTGAACCCATCTGTTTCTACATTAAAATTAACTTCCGTTGGTTCGACTCGAAAATGGCCTAGATCTACATATGCATAGGATTGAGTAGGACTATCTGGTAGGCTATCACAATGGATACTACCTAAAATAGCAAGAACAAGTATAGATAAAATCGCTTTACTAAACATCCAGCATGCTACATCTAAAATTTGGAGATGGCTTTGAACGCCGTTTCTTTATAGATGTAAAATATAAGGCAAGTTTTTCTATTTATTTGCTCAAAGGGTCATCTAATTTTTGCTATCTAAGCTACTTAGATTAATATGTTATCGTTCATTGCAATTAGACAACATCTAGAGTATATTTGTTTTGATAGTTGCGTATGGGTGTTTAATTCAAACCTCCAAAGGTTGCCAACATGATATGTAAAACTGTCACTAGTGTTTACCCACTTTTTGTACAAAAAGTGGGTTTTTTTTATGTATTAAACGGAATGTTTTGGAATCACCTAATTCTCAAACACTTTTACATACCTTAGTTAAATGAATGTTGAATCATTTAAGCACTTAGCCAAAACATATACGGCTATACCAATATATCGACAGTTGTTGGCCGATACATTAACTCCTGTATCTCTTTTTTTAAATATTCGAGAAGGTAGTACTCATCCATTTCTTTTTGAATCCGTTGAAGGGGGTGATCAATTGGCTAGATACTCTTTTTTAGGGTGTAATCCCTACGAGCTTCTACGGTTTGATGGAAAAAAAACTGAATTACAGCGTAAAGATGGAACGGTAACTGAATTCGATTCATACTTTGACGCCCTGAAAACCTGTACTACCAAATACACAGAACCTCATTTACCTGGATTACCGAGGTTAACTGGTGGGGCTGTTGGCTTCTCCTCTTACGATACCTTTAGACAAGTTGAGTATTTGCCGAACACCCCTCATGATGACCTAGGACTTCCCGAAGCTGTATGGGGATTTTATGATGAAATTTACGCGTTTGATCACGTTAAACATCAAGTTATACTTATTCACACTGTCCGTATAGAGGAGGCTACAACTAATGATAGCCTACTTGATGAATGGTATGAGCAGGCTCAATATGCTTTGGACCAAATGGAGGCTAAGGTGAATAGAGGGGTGAATAAAGCACCCGATTTTTTTATTGATCCCGATCAACTTACTAGTAATATGGAAGAGTCATATTTCTCTAGTATGGTTGAAAAAGCGAAGCAGCATATATACGAAGGGGACATTTTTCAAGTAGTATTATCACAGCGATTTGAAACGGAAATGTCCGGAGATACTTTCATGCTTTACCGTGCCTTACGTATGGTTAATCCGTCACCATATTTGTTCTATCTGGATTTTGACTCATTTACTTTAGTAGGCAGTTCACCCGAGGTATTAGTTAGTGTACAAAACCAGAGAGTACGAGTATTACCGATTGCGGGAACAAGGAAAAGGGGGGCAACCTTAAAAGAAGATTTAGAGTTAGAAGCTGACTTAAAACAGGACCCAAAAGAAATTGCCGAACATATTATGTTGGTTGACTTGGGACGAAATGATGTGTCTAGAGTAAGTAAGCCAGGCTCGGTTCAGCTGGATAGAAATCAGGTAATTGAACGTTATTCTCACGTTATGCATATTGTGAGTGATGTTTCTGGGCAATTAGATGAGGAGAAAACAGCGGTTGATGCTCTCATGCAATGCTTTCCGGCCGGCACTGTCAGTGGTGCACCTAAAATTAGAGCCATGCAAATAATCGATGAAATGGAACCCACAAAACGAGGAATCTATGCAGGTGCTGTCGGCTATTTTGACTATTCTGGAAATATGGATACCTGTATTGCAATTAGAACAATGGTAGTAACAGGTAATAAGGTGTATATTCAAGCCGGGGCAGGAATTGTTGCGGACAGTATAGCAGAAAATGAATTTGAAGAGACCGTGAATAAAGCTGGCGCACTGGTCAAGGCGCTAAGTACAGCCTTAGATATTCGAGACAACTAATTTACTATGCAAAACGAATCAACCCTTCCAATAATATTATCCGGTATTCAACCCTCCGGAAAACTACATATTGGTAATTATTTCGGTGCAATTAGGCAACATATTGATATGCAAGAAAAGGGTAGAGCCTTTTATTTTATTGCAAATTTTCATTCACTCACCTCTCTAAAGAATGGAAAGGCATTACGGGAGTATACTTATGAAGTAGCATTAGATTATCTTGCACTTGGCCTAAATCCTGAAGAAGCTACTTTTTTTGCTCAATCCGATGTGCCTCAAGTAACTGAATTGGCCTGGATTTTATCTACTCTAACCCCGGTTAGCCTAATGGAAAAAGGGGTTTCATATAAAGATAAAATCGCCGCTGGTTTAATTCCTAACATAGGTTTGTTCACTTATCCGATACTACAAGCAGCAGATATATTAATCTATCATTCAAATATTGTACCAGTAGGTGAGGATCAAAAACAAAATATTGAGATATGCCGAGATTTGGCGGGTAAATTCAATCGAACCTATGAGGGTGATTTTTTAATAGAGCCAGAAGAGTATATCGTCAAATCGGTTGCAACTGTTCCTGGAACCGATGGGCAGAAAATGAGTAAGAGTTATGATAATACCTTACCCATTTTTGAAGAGCCTAAAGCATTGAAAAAGAAAATTATGAGCATACAAACGGACTCAACCCCCTTAGAAGAACCCAAGGATCCAACAACAGATAATGTATATGCCTTAATTTCTCTTTTTGCCACTCAAGAAAAAAAAGAAGAAATAGCTCAAAAATATCGAGACGGTGGATATGGGTATGGTCATGCTAAGAAAGAATTATTAGGTCTCATGACGGATTATTTTGCGGAAGCTACCGAACGCAGAAATGAACTCCAGCAGCATCCTGACAGGGTGTTTGATGTACTTCATGAGGGAGCTAAACGAGCTCAAATTCAAGCCGAAAAAGTTATGCAGCCTATACGTGAAGTGGTTGGAATACATAAAAGTTTTTAAGGTACGGTATGATATTAATTATAGATAATTACGACTCTTTTACTTACAACTTGGTTCATCTAGTCGCAGAACAAACTGAGGATTACAGAGTAATCAGGAATGATGAATATAGTATAGATCAAATAAAAGCCTTAAAGCCTACCAAAATATTAATATCGCCAGGTCCAGGAAAACCTCAAGATGCTGGTGTGACAAAGCAAGTAATTGCCGAGTTAGGCCCAAAAATACCCATACTGGGTGTTTGTTTGGGTCACCAAGCTATTGGGGAGGTATTTGGAGCAAAGGTAGTACATGCACCTAGTCTAATGCACGGCAAAACCTCAATGGTTACTCATGGGGGCAGCACCTTATTTAACTCTATCCCAAAAGAATTTATCGCAACCCGGTATCATTCGTTAGTACTGAATCCTGAAAGCATACCGGACTCACTTGAAGTGACCGCGATGACCGATGATCATACCGGAACCATCGTGATGGGTGTGCGTCATAAAACCTATCCGATTGAAGGAATTCAGTTCCATCCTGAAAGTATATTAACTACTGAGGGACCTCAAATGATTAAGAATTGGTTAGGACAGTAAAAGATCGACGTAATTCATCCCAATAGCTTAATCAATCAAGCCTAACAAACTTTATAAGAGCTCCAAGACTAATTAAGCCAGATAATCATGAGTTTTAGTTTTAAAGAAATACTTCAAAAAATTACCTTGGGGCATGACCTTAGTTCCAGCCAAGCTGTCTATGCCTTAGAGTGTGTTATGAATGGGGAAGTTAGCTCCGAAGAGATAGCATCCTTTTTGACTGCAATGAAGATGAAAGGAGAGACTATTGAAGAGTTATCATCTTTTGTACAAGTAATGAGGTCAAAATCGATTAAAGTTGAAACGGATATAACAGGTGCGGTAGATATCGTTGGTACTGGAGGAGATAAATCTGGCACTTTTAATATATCGACCATCACGGCATTTGTTACAGCAGCAGCAGGTGTACCCGTCATAAAACATGGAAACAGAAGTGCGTCAAGCAAATGTGGCAGTGCCGATGTATTAGAAATCCTTGGCGCTAATATAGAGTTACATCCAGGCCAGGTTGCGCAGGTATTTGAGCGTGTAGGTATTGCCTTTATGTATGCTCCAATGTTTCATCCTGCTATGAAATATGTAATGCCAGCGCGAAAGGCCATCGGATTTCGAACATTTTTCAATATTCTCGGGCCTTTGACAAACCCTGCAGGTGTTCGAAATTATGTCATAGGAGCGTACAATAAAGATGTTGCGCATCAAATGGCTCAAATATTGGCAACTCTAGATACCCAATTTGCCTATACCTTTAGTTCCGAGGATGGCCTCGATGAAATAAGTTTGTGCAATCCAACCACTTTTTTTGAAGTAAAAGAGCAATTAAGTTCACAGCAAAGAACTTTTAAACCCGAAGAATTAGGCTTTAAACGTGTGGAAATGACCGAACTTTTAGGTGGGGAACCATCGTTGAATGCTCGTATTTTTACCGATATTTTAGCCAATAAGGCAACAGCGGCTCAAACAAACATGGTAGTACTAAATGCAGCATTTGCCATACATGCTGTTACCGATGTGCAAAATCTTCAGGAAGCTAAAATATTAGCCGAGGAAGCAATTCAATCGGGTGCAGCATTAACTAAACTTAATGAGTTCATTACTGCGACTCAATCTTGTTAATATGAGTATACTTGATAAGATAGTCACCCAAACCAAAATTGATCTCAAAAAGCGAATTGCACAACGAAGTGTACAGAGTTTAGAATCGGAATGGGGATATGAAAAAGAATTTAAATCTTTCTCTCAAGTAATTAGGGGAAATGAGGTTAAGTTTATAACGGAAGTAAAAAAAGCTTCACCTTCTAAGGGTATAATTAGAGAAGATTTTGAGCCTGTAACTCTCGCTAAAATCTATGAAGACTCTGGGGCTTCCGCCATTTCAGTTCTAACCGATGAGCCTTTTTTTAAGGGACATTTGTCGTATATGAACGATATCGCAAAACAATCAAGCATTCCTATTTTGCGAAAAGACTTTATCATAGATCCCTATCAAATCGTTGAAGCTAAGGCCTATGGCGCAGATGCCATTTTGTTGATCGTTCGTATACTTTCTAATGCTCAACTAGATGAGCTGTTATCTGTAGCAAAAGAGCTAGACTTAGATGCTTTAGTCGAATGTTACGATATAATTGATCAAGAACGCATCGACTATGATAAAGTATCCATTCTTGGGGTTAATAACCGTGATTTAGAAGCTTTTAATGTAAACGTACACCGTGGGGTATCACAATTAAAAATGGCCCCTGAATCTACCATAACAGTATCTGAAAGTGGTATTTCTACGGTTGAGGATATACAGTATCTACAGCAAAACGGAATACATGCGGTATTAATAGGCGAACACTTAATGCGACAGTCCAATGTTGGTGAAGAACTGAAAAAACTAGTCTTAGCAGCACAAGAAGCTGCTGACAAGCCTAATACTTCACACTAGAGTAATAGATCAATTTATACGCTCAAATTATATACACTTGATCCAGCATATCCGATAACATATACACAACAAATATGGTTATTACATGAAAAAAAGTAAGGTGAAAATATGTGGTCTTACTAATTTAGCAGATGCTCGATTCGCTGCCGGAGCGGGAGCTGACTATTTAGGTTTTATTTTTGTCGAGGGAACCCCGCGATACATTGAACCGGCTATGGTAGGTGCAATAAGTGAATGGGTTGAAGGTCCATACAAAGTAGGAGTATTTCAAAATCAAGATCTTAGTTTTGTGACTGAAACAGCTAGACTGGTGGGGTTGGACATGATTCAACTACATGGCCAAGAATCCACCGAATATTGCTCAAAACTGTCAGAAAATCATCGCGTAATCAAGGTCTTTTCTGTGGATGAACAGACTAAATCAACGGACCTTTCACGAGAACTCCAAGGCTATAAAAACGTGTGTGAATACATCATGTTTGACACTAAAGTGGGCAGTCAAAGTGGGGGCACTGGTGTGTCTTTTGATTGGAAACTCATCAATGAACTGGATATCCCATTACCTTATTTCCTATCAGGTGGTATTTCACATGAAACTGTTAATGAAGCCTTTAAACTACTTTCCGGGAACCCTCCAATGGCTATTGATGTATCTTCTAAGATAGAAGAAAGTATCGGTATAAAAGATTTCGATAAGTTATCTTTACTTATGGAAGCCGTGAATACAACGACCTAAGAGGCGGCTTCCCTTTTTTTGTTTTGTCGTCTTCAACTAAATTGGACTAAATCTCAACTCACTATCATGTCAGTCATTACTAAAACCAGTTATTCTGAACCCAATCAAAAAGGATATTTTGGTGCTTATGGGGGTAAATTTGTGCCCGAAACCCTGATTCCTGCACTCAACGAGCTTGAAAATGCATACAAAAAAGCCAGTGAAGATCCTGAATTTGAAAAAGAGTATCTCTACTTACTAAGAGAATATGTAGGGCGTCCTACCGAACTCAGTTTTGCCAACCGCTTAACAGATCATTATGGTAAAGCAAAAATCTATTTAAAGAGAGAAGACCTTTGTCACACGGGAGCGCATAAAATAAATAATGCGATTGGACAGATACTTTTAGCCCTTAGAATGGGGAAAAAACGAATTATTGCTGAAACGGGTGCCGGCCAACATGGGGTGGCTACGGCAACAGCATGTGCTAAATTCGGTGTTGAATGTATAGTATACATGGGGGAGGAAGACATGGTACGTCAGAAACTCAACGTCGACAGAATGCGATTGATGGGAGCCGAGGTACGCGGAGTCAGTAGTGGTTCCAAAACGTTAAAAGACGCAACAAATGAAGCTATTCGAGATTGGGTAACCAATGTTGAAGACACTTTTTATATCATAGGCTCGGTGGTGGGACCACATCCATATCCGATGATGGTAAGAAATTTCCATCGAATTATCGGTGACGAAACCAAGCGGCAGTTAATGGAAATGGAGGGTCGTCTACCTGATTACCTTATTGCCTGTGTGGGCGGTGGTTCCAACGCTATGGGTATTTTTTATCCATTCATTAATGATGATGTACATATCATTGGCATTGAAGCGGGTGGATTAGGTGTACATTCCGGACAAACAGCAGCTACGTTAACAAAAGGTCGTCCCGGTGTGCTACATGGATCTATGAGTTACTTGCTTCATGATCAGGAAGGGCAAATCGAATTAGCTCATTCCATTAGTGCTGGTTTGGATTATCCTGGTATTGGTCCTGAACATGCCTATCTACATGATACAAAGCGAGTAGAATATCGTGCTGTTACTGATGCCCAAGCACTTGAAGCAGTATCCTTATTATCGAGGATGGAAGGAATAATACCTGCTTTAGAGACTGCTCATGCTTTTGCTTGGTTGGAAGAACTTATGCCAACCACTTCTTCAGACGAAATAGTTGTGTTGAACTGCTCTGGAAGAGGCGATAAAGACATGGAAACTATTTCTAAGTATCTTTAAATAGCCAATTAGACCCAATGAATCGAATTAATAAGGTTTTCGAAGACAAAAAGAATGAGAAGATAATGAGTCTTTTCATCACGGCAGGGTACCCTGATGTAACTGAAACCGTAGACTTAGTTTTAGGTTTTGAACGTAACGGTGCCGATATCATTGAATTAGGTATTCCCTTTAGTGACCCATTAGCAGACGGACCGACCATTCAATACTCATCGAATATAGCTATATCCAAAGGAATAACTATCCAAGGCATTTTTAATATGGTTGTAGATATTAGAAAGGAGTCGGATATACCTATTGTTTTAATGGGCTACATAAATCCTATGCTTAGGTTTGGCTTGGAGAACTTTTTTACCACTGCAGCTGAGGCAGGTGTAGATGGGTTAATTGTACCAGATTTACCACTCGATGAAGGGGCTATGATTGAAGATTTAGCCCGTGTAAATGGGATTCAACTTATTTATTTGATAGCGCCCAACACTAGTGATGAAAGAATGCAGCTAAGTGATCAGAAGTCTGATGGCTTTGTATACTGCGTCTCTGTGACTGGGGTAACTGGTGCTAGGGAAGGGAGTGAAGTTCAACAATCAGTAGATAAATTTATTCAACGATCGAAAGAAAATATCACAAAAAATCCCTTAATGGTGGGTTTTGGTATAAAAAACTTCACAGATGCGCAAAATATTTCTAAGGAAGTGGAGGGATTTATTGTTGGTAGTGCTCTCATTGAAACGATTAGAAATTCCTATCCAAAAGATCATTGGAAGGAAGAGGTGTTCACCTTTGTGCATCAACTCAAATTTGGCTATCCTAACACCTAAATAATGGTCATTGGATTATCATTATTCCACACACTTTCAAATGAATCCATTGGTTAAAAATTTCAGTAAAAAATCTGTTCTATGCGCTTTTTATCCCATTTAGCCTTTATTACACTAGTTGTTCATTCGTTGGCTTGTAATACTGACTTTCGAGAAAGAGCTAAGGGTGATACCCGTGAATTTGTAGTGGTTATGGATTCAGTTGAGTGGAATAGTGAAACGGCCAACGCTATAAGGGAAACCTTTGGCAAATTCGTTTTTAGTCTACCTAATCCCGAACCATATTATGACCTAACCTTTATGCACATACGTTCTCGATCGCAACTAGAACGTATTATGGGGTATAAAAATATTATCTTTGCTGCGCCAATTGATGATTCAACCACCGTGGCTGCCCAAATACGAGCTTTCTTAGACGAGGGTACAGAGCAACGTGTCCGGAATGGTGATAGCTTTGCCTTTCCACTTATAGATCAATGGTATAAAGATCAATATGCTTTAATATTAAGTTCAAGTACTGATTCAGCATTGGCGGCTAAAATTCGTAATACCGAAAGTGCGTTATTAAACAACGCATTAGATAAAGAGCTTTTGCGATGGAATTGGTTTGTTTACGAAAAAAAAGAACAAACCCAGTATAGTGACTCATTGTGGAATGACCATGGTTTTATGGTCAGGATTCAACATGATTATATTAAACGAATTGATACTACCAATTTTATAAGCTATCGCCGATTTTTACCAGACAATGATCGTTGGATGTGGGTCTGGTGGCAGGATGATGTAAGAGATATTAGCTTCCTTGATGATGACTGGATCAATCGAACCAGGGATTCATTAAATCAACAGTTTATCAAGGGTAGAACTGATTCCATGTTTATTACGACAGAATATCGAAGACCTGTTGAAAGTACTAGTTTCCAAAAAGGGCGATATCTTAGCTATGAGACACTAGGTACTTGGCAAATGATTAATGGAGCAATGGGTGGACCATTTGTCAACTTTACCTATTTTGATGAATCAACCTCTAGGCTATTTATGATTGAATATTCGCAGTTTGCACCTTCTGTTAGGAAAAAACTGCCATTTGTACGTCAATTTAGGGCAATGGGCAGAACTTTTGAATCTGATAGCCTTTATTCAATGACTCCCTAATACATCTGCTGCTAAACTGATTTGCACAATAAATCGTACATTACTACGCCTGTAGCAACTGATACATTTAGTGAATGTTTTGTACCAAACTGGGGTATAATCAAGTGATTGTCAGCTGAATCTAATACTTCATCGTCTAAGCCCTTAACTTCATTGCCAAAAACAAAGGCCATGTTTGGTATGGTAACTTCGTTGAAATCAAATTCGGTGAGGGGTTTAGATTTTTTGGTTTGTTCTACCGCAAATATTTCAGATTCAATCATCTGAAGTTCTTCATTACAAGCACTCCAAAGTGTGAAATAGCTCCATGGAACTTCTTTTTCAGCCCCAATGGCTGTCTTAGAAACTTCAATATTGGTATCCGGAGTAGGGGTAAAGCCTGAAAGAAATACCTGCTTTATACCAAATGCATCCGCATTTCTAAAAACAGCCCCGACGTTGTAGGCACTTCGGATATTATGAAGGCATATGATAGATTTAGATAATAGACTTGGTGTATCTGCTTTTGTATGCCTAATGAACAGCTCTTCGGTGGTTAATTTCATTTAATTCTCTAGTCTTTTCAGTGCTTCCCTAACCGCTCTATAAGCATTTATAATACCACCATGTTTTGATAAGTGGTCAAAGGGAGCATATTGCGCTTCTATGCTTTGACCAGGTAGCAAGTTTTGTTCATCGGTTTTTAACACAGATGAAACGATAATATTCTTTATTTCAAGTGGAGAATATTCAGGAAAATATTGCATTAACAGAGCAATTACACCTGAAACCACAGGAGCGGCCATACTAGTACCATTACTTAACTCATACTCTTGGTTTGGCATAGTTGAATAAATATCTACCCCAGGTGCAAATAGATCCACTGTAGACCTCCCATAGTTACTAAAGGAAGCCGCTAGTTCATTAACACCTTGCCAACCAGAAGCTCCGACCGTAATTACGTATGGGCTAGATGAGCCATCGCTTATTATGGGGCTAGGGTAATTAGCAACACTATCTATATTTGCCCCATCATTTCCCGCAGCATGAACCATAAGAACTTTATTTTGTGCTGCATATTCTATTGCTTGTTGAACATAAAACAAATCGGGTGAATATGATTTACCAAAACTCATATTTATGACATCTGCGCCATTATCTACTGCATATCGTATGGCATTTGCCACATCTTTATCGCGTTCATCTCCATTTGGTACAGCCCGAATGATCAACAATTCCGCTTGTGTTATCCCATTTGCTCCAATGTTATTATCCCGGTTAGCTGCTATAATTCCTGCAACATGAGTCCCATGATCATAATCGGGACCTTTAACGTCGGAATTTCCATAAAAACGATTATCAAGGTCCTCATAATCATCCCCTACAATACTACGTGGGTCAAAGGAAATATTGTACCCGTATTCTAACTGCACACCAATCTGTTCGATGTATTCCTCAATAAGTTCCTGATTAATTCCATTGTCTTGTAATAAAGCAACAAAACCTAATGCTTCCTGCATCTGCATGGAGGGTTCAATTTCTTCACTTAGATAGCTATGCACATTTACTGAATCAAGGGATGATTCACCTAAAAAGAATAAGATACTCTCGATATTTTGCTGAAGTTGTTTTATTTGAATCAGTTCTGACTCTAGGTTAGAGCGCTCCGCTTCAAATTCTTCTTCTATGTCTTTGAATTGTAGATACTCATCGTTTAGAGAGTCAGGAATATTGGTCAAGGTATCAAAAGAAGAAAATAACTCAAGCCCCTTTACATATAACCTGGTTAACTCATAGGTATCATAATTAACATGGCTCGAATCTTTACCTCCTATAAAATTCCAACCAAACACATCATCTACATATCCATTAGCATCATCATCCAGCATATTTCCAACTATTTCATCATCATTGATCCAAATATTATCCTTAAGGTCTTCGTGATCAACATCGGTTCCTGAATCGATGATTGCCACCACAACTTTTTTTGGACTACGTGCCGTCGAATCTAGCAAAGAATAAGCTTGATAGAGCGCAATACCTTGGTTGGTCCATTCATTAGCGGATGCTTCCATAGCGGTAATAGCTCCCAACAAATGCCAAGCCTCAATGGGTTTAGCCGCGGTCACTAAATTTTGTTCTGCAGTGCTGTCATATTGCTGTTCGGTATCTACCGCGTTGCCAGGTACTTGATCGTTATCGGTGATGGCTCTATTGGTACCACAACCATAAAAGAAAATAACACTGCCTAGTAAAAGGCATCCATATTTTATGTTGGACATACGTCTGATTATTTTTGAGTTTTATGTAGAAGCATATCTAAAAGATACAAGCTTAGTAATAGTATTGCGATGGAAATCATGCTAAACACTGGGTTCCATATCACTAACCCACCGATCGTACCTATTACTGCCCCAAGCTGTTGAATGTATCGTAATTCTTCATTGGTTGAAGTTCGAATTAACGCTTCAATTTTAGATTCATCATACTCTTTCAAATGCTGAGCAATAAATTGGTAAATGTCTAAACGATTAATGAGTTCATGTATCCAATTTGTGATTTGTGTCTCTATGGCCCCAACGTGCTCATCAATTAGAGCTGGTAATTTGTCAAATAATCCATCTAATTGTTCTAATTGACGTCCTAGTTCATCGGGTAATTCCATGAGCGCTTCATTGACTAATTCCTGGACATTAGCCCCTTTAATAATGGTATAGGTTTTTAATGCGATACGATCTAAAGTACGGTTTTCGACTTTTCGATTAACCTCGGACTCAATGGTTGAGGCAATACTCATTCTAAACTCATCCTTATTTAATATTCGAATGACCAATTCTAAAATACTCTGTTGAACCTCTGATCTAAAAGATGTGTCTGACAATATATTCTTTGAACGAAGTACCCATAGCTCTCTGTAGTATTGAATGAAAGCGGAACGATGGACATATTCACTAATGAGCTCAGGATGTAAAAGTTCAGATGAAATGGTTTTTGCCAATCGGTCAGCTATTCTATTTTTTTGACGGGGTATGAGTCCTTGACCCAGGATAGGTCTTTTATGTACTGGTTTGAAGAGCATGGTAATGGCCAACCAATTAGTGGCGTACCCTATTAAACCACTTACGCTTAACATTCTAAGTATATGTTCTAATGAATAGGACGTATTAAATATTATGATTTCTTGAGTTGTGAAATCCCAAAAATAACTTACAACAAAGACCACTAAGACAAGAAATGGATACCACCTAAGTCCTTGTGTGAGTATTATTTTTTTTAATCCAATGTCATTTTTTTGTGAGCCATGAGTTAGTAGTTTTTGGTCAGTAGAAGTGGGAAGAGTCCATTCGTTTGGCTCGGAATATTTTTTCCAGTATTGCCTAACACTCTGGCTTAATTGTTCAAAAAAATGTAACAGCACGTACTTACCAAGAAAACTAGATGGTTAACTGTTGTATGATCGTGTCCTCTTCTGTGGTCATTGATTCTTTTTGTTTTATCGTTGAATCCTCATAACCAAGGATATGTAATAAACCGTGAATCACAATACGTAGACACTCTGTAGAAACGTCTACGTTAAACTCTGTAGATTGTTCTATAATCCTTGGCAAACAACAGTACATAGTGCCCTCTAACGCAGGAGTAATGAGCGTATCCTTGGTTTCGTTAGAATCATGATAATGAAAACTGATAATATCGGTTACATAATCCTTTTGAAGATACTCACGATTAATACGTTTTATTTCTTCCTCATCAACAAGAACAATTTCAACGAATTCGATGGTACATGAATGTCGTTGTGTAAATAACTTTATTGCCTTATTGATGGTACTCTCAGCAACAGGATAATCCAGTTTTGTGGTATTGAAAAGCTGAAAATTATTCGATTTAGACATACATTTGAGGCGTTAAGAGCTAGTCCTCAAAGCTGAAATCATCATCCATTGACTCGGTTAGGGACAAGGCTATACCACACATCATCAAGTCCTCGGGAAGTTGAGTAAAGTTTCCAGATTTAATTGCTTCATCCACATTGGCATAAAGACTACATCCCGCTTCTTTTTCAATGATTAAACCGGACGTTTTACTTCCTGATGTACCAAAAAATGTGACTTGATGTAAAATATCACTTGCCACAAATGCGGTGCAATTATGTAGCTGGAGGAAGGTGTTGCTTGCATATACGGACACCATATTCATCGATTCACCTTGAACAAGTAAACCAAGGTGTATTTCAAGAGCTAATTTTCTGTCTGTTTCTATATGGGTGAGTTCTAATCGAAAAACATCTTCACCCAAGGGTTTTGCTTGAGTGCCCAAAACCTTAGCAATAGTTTCAATATTTTCGGCTGTGAATGTATGTATCATAAAGGATGTGTGATGGTTCACCACTTAAGTAGGAATAGTATAAATTAAATTACTAAAAAATGATACTCTCGAGTTTAATCTATCTTCCTTTGTAGTTCCTGTATTTTAATTACTTAGCATGAGCTAATTTACAATATCCCATATCTACGTACTTCTTGATTACTTTCTTCCTTACTAAGGGGTAGGGTAGGGATTGGTGTTCCCAGTAGAATGGAATTTGCCTCTTGTGATAACTCAGATGCTTCATTTTCATTTCCAGACTCGTAGAGTAAATACTGGGTAATTACTAGGTACTGTCGTATCTGTATAATTTGCTCACCTAGTCGTTGCGTCTCGTTGTAAGCGGCCTGAACACTAGCCCTTAAATCACGCTGTTTTTTGACATCACCGGATCTTCTAGAGGCTTCGAATTCATTATTCAACTCATCAAATTCTTGTTGGTAGCGTTGAAAGACTTCAAAATCATTGATGAACTCTCTGTTAATAATAGGTTTAATCCTTTTTGCTATGGCTGCAGCCTGATCTTGAGCATTTAACTTGAGATAGTTAATTGCAAATAAAGACTGAATATTATAGCTCTCTTCATCTGATCTGAAAGGTATGTTTTGCTCAGAGAAATCTAACCAATATCGTGCAGAATCTGGCTCATTTAGCTCTTGATAGCGTTCAGATAATTGTAAAAACGTATACCGATAATTACTTAGCATTCGACGAATATTCTCATCAAAATAGGCATCTGGATTATTCCATTCAGTAAACGAAAAATTACGAAGGCGCTTAACATGAATAGCAGGATCAATATATCCCATGGTTCTTACATTAAACCGCTTGGGTACAACACGGTAGGCTTTTCCTTCCGTTCTGAAGTAGGGTTGGAGATCTAACATACTGGATGATGAAACCGTATTTGCAAAATAGATGGGACGTAACCAATTGTTGGATTGGAGCAAATCAATAATCATCAAGTCTTGAACTTGCATGTAGTAAATACCATTACCTTGCTGGTCACGTCCGTATAAGCGGCCTTCCACGCGCCATTTTAATTCTTCATCTAACTCCTCTAAAGGTATCTCAAAATCGACGCCTGTTTTTAGAATTTGCAAACTGGTGTCTGGCCGTACACCTATAGCTTCTTTATATTTCTGATCTTCTGAGAAGGCTGTATTCAAAGCCTCTTTGTTAACAGGTATGGTTATCGTTTTTGGTTCCCAACGGTCAATGCGTGAAGTAATTTGGTCAATCTGCTGATCCGTATAACTAAAGGGTAATGGAGCTGATTCGTGTGACCACTGATTTTTTAGTTGTTTTATATACCAATCCGTATTCAATAAACTTAGGCAAACAATTCTTACATCGGTACGAACTCCCTCTACTTCTTGTGCATACCAAAGTGGGAATGTATCATTATCCCCGTTGGTAAATACTATCGCGTTAGGAGCTAATGAATTCAATAGGTTTTTAGCATAATCGGGAGCAACGTATCGATTACTGCGATCATGATCATCCCAATTCTGAAAAGCCATCCAAACAGGTGATGCTATAAGAAGAATTACCAAGGCGGTTAAACTTATGGAGGTGTTCTTAAGCTTGTTTTGTATGAATTCAAGTAATCCAGTACTTCCTAATCCTATCCAAATAGCAAATGCAAAAAACGATCCTACATATGCGTAATCTCTTTCTCGTGGTTGATAGGGGGGTTGGTTCAAAAACACAATAATGGCTAAACCTGTTACAATGAAAAGAACAAGTACTGCTAATGCTCGATTTCTATCTGCTTTGAAATGATATAATACCCCTATTAGTCCGAGTAGAAGCGGGATAAAATAATACGCATTACTAGCTCGGTTTTCCGGATACTTTTCTTCTTCAAACCCTGATTGCCATCCAGTATCTTGAATATCAGCTACTCTTCCTACGAAATTCCAATTGAAATAGCGCAGGTACATATGACGCACTTGATAATCCCAAAAATACTCTAAATCACTGTCGTATCGAGCATAGTAAGATAAGTGGTTAGGTGCCTGTGAATGTCTACGAGGAAGCCAGACTTCTTTTTGTGTATTAATCTGCCCAGTTGCAGCATCATAGGAATTCCCTTTGAGTATTGGGGTATCTCCATATTGCTCACGTTTTAAGTAGCTCACAAAATCTTCCACGGTTTCTGGGTCATTCTCGTCTACAGGGGGGTCAGCAATAGATCGTATCATTATAACAGAGTATGATGAATACCCTATTATAATCATCACGTAACTAATAAGAGCAATGTTGGCAAGACGATGTTTATGCTTCTGAGTGTAATAAATACCGTATATCAACAGACCTATCAGCAGGAATATGAACGTAAACGGACCAATTAATCCGTAGGATGCATCATTAATTTTAGACGCCCAATCTGGAAGTTTTTGAATGGTTATTGGGTATATGAGGAAGAATGAAAATACTGCAATAACCCCCATTATGCCGAAACTTTTAATTTCGATCGTATCCTTCACTTTGAAGTATACAATGAGTGCGACAAAAAATATGGCTAGTAAATTGAGAAGGTGAACACCAATAGCCAATCCAAACATATATGCAATGAGTACCAACCAACGTTCACTGTACGGCTTTTCATAATGCTCTGACCATTTAAGAGCTAACCACACTACAATTGCAGTAAAAAACATAGACATAGCATATACTTCAGCTTCTACCGCATTAAACCAGAAAGTATCGGTAACCGCAAAGGTTAGACTTCCAATTAATGCTCCTCCATAATTGGCGATTTTATCCCCTGATGTCCATTCATTGACATTTGGTTTAAACTCACGGATAAGCCTAATAACTATTAGGTAAAGTAGCATAACTGTAAGTGCTGAGGAAAGTACACTCATAAAATTAATGCTTACAGCTACGTACTCGGTTGGCATAAACATAGAGAATAGCCGGCCTAAGATTGAGTAAAAGGGAGCCCCCGGTGGGTGATTTACTTGGAGACCATGTGCCACTGCAATGAATTCCCCTGCATCCCAAAAACTAGCTGTAGGAGCCATGGTTAAGCTATATATAACAAGGGAGATGAAAAAGGTAGCTAGAGCAAGCCACTTATTTGTTTTCTGATGTGAGTCAAACATTTAG
>CALKOA010000058.1 GCA_938091655.1 uncultured Balneolaceae bacterium
GAAGCAAGTAGCAGGGCCGCGGCTACAGAAACCCGTGAGGCAGGACAAGATGGAGCGGAGAATGTTGACTCTAGGACTCAAAACCTAGAATCGAAAATTGAGGAAAAAGCCAGGGAAATAGAACAGAAAATTAAAGAGAACACAACGGGTCGTCTTTCCCCGTCGCAGGCTCTTCAATCAATGCCTAATCAATCTATGACAGGCACCCTGGATCCACTATCATTGTCTGAAGCGCGATTGGATCAATGGATCGAATCATCTCCTGGAATATATACCTATTCGTCGGTACTCTCACTTGATAACAAGGAATCCCTTAGCATAGAAATTCCTTTTGGTAGCTTAGAATTTAGTAGTGAGGCTAATGGGAGTAAGGGGAAACCTCTACTTATTTTGACGGCTTCTGGAAAAATCCAGGACGCAAACTGGTTACAAAACCAACTGAGTATTATTGATTCGAGTACTGATAGTGGGATAAGGGTATTTATGAGTAAATCGGGAAACACATCGCCTAATTTTCAACTCCAAGCAAGACTGATCATTCCCGAAGAAACCAACGTGAATGCAAAAACACAAAGCGGACATATTGAATTATCAAGCATAACTGGTAAGCATTCCTTGAACACAAAAGGTGGGCATATTGAAGTCATGGAAGTAAAAGGATCCTTAGAAGTTACATCTGGGGGCGGGCACATAGATGTAATGGATATGGAAGGAGACTTAGAACTATTTACCGAAGGAGGCCATATTACCCTCGATAATGTATCTGGCAATATTAAGGCCACTACAAATGGGGGCCATATAGATTTAGATGAGTTGGAAGGGAGTGCATGGGCGCTAACAAAAGGAGGGAATATCACTGTTTCTATCGCACAAGCAGGTGAACGTATCACCTTGATCACCGAAGCAGGTAATATTCGTTTATCAAGCTCGGAAACGAAGCCCTATTTTTGTACAATGAATGCTAATGCAGGAATAGATTTCGGTAATTCAGCCATTGTTGGAAATCTTTTTGGTGCATTTACAGGATTTTTATTTCCACAAGAAAAACTTGATGACTATGCTAGTGATTTACAAAACTTATTTAACACAATGGATCTAAGTGCTCTTGAAAATCCTACCTATGGTAGTTATGGAGTTTTACCATTGATTAACCTATCCGCAGAACTCGGCACTATTACGACTGAATTTGAGTGATTTGGAATGACAACAATTGATCCATTTGTAACCGAAGATGGGTCTTCTACCCTTTACTCCAAACAGTATAACCAATACTATCACAATCCGAACGGAGCCTTATCAGAGAGTCAAACCGTATTCATTGAGCGCCTGCATATTCCAGAACATCTGAAGGTACATAATGGGCAACTTAGGATTTTTGAAATGGGCTTTGGCACAGGGCTCAATTTCATGTTGGCCGCCCAAGCATTTTTGAAGACTTACCCCAATCTAGTGGTTAAAGATGCAGCCGAATTGCATTTTTATTCGGTCGAAGCCCACCCCATTTCTGCAGAAGTCGCGGCAACGTTGCAGTATCCCATCGTTTGGCAAAAAAATACTATGACCGATTGGATTTCAACCAGTATGAATAGACTTAAGAAGGGATGGAATCATCACCAACCAGAGGAGGACATTCCCATTTTCTTACATTTGTATTGGGGTAATATTCAAGAGATTACCGAACTAAGTCCTCGTAATCAAGGTATCCATTTTTACTTTCACGATCCTTTTTCCATTCAACAGAATCCAGAGTGTTGGGAACCCAGTATATTTGAGCGTTACAAGAAATGGGGGCATACTCAAGCGAAAGTGAGTACCTATGCTGCTGCCACTCAAATTCGTGCAGCCATGGTCATTGCTGGCTGGCAAGTGTACAAAGCAGCCGGAGCCCTTGGGAAAAGGGAAATGACTATAGCTAGTTTGGAAGAACTGCCCTATGCTATCCTCCAAGACCAGCAGTTAAAAGCCTGTGACAACCAACGCTTAACCGAGCGTTGGAATGCAGGAGCATGGTTGTAATCTGGAACTAACTCAAAGAAATAAAACGCAGGGCTTTTACGCCATCCATACCTTGGATGTTTTGCGTTTCTTCTTGGCTTAGCTTACGGTCTACGGCTACTGCAGTAATCGCATTTGACCCTTTTGATGCTCGCCCTAAACTCAGCGCACCAATATTGATGGATTCCTTCGCCAAAGCACCACTTACCGAAGCTAACATACCTGGTTTATCCTCATTTTGATACAGTAATAGATCTCCTTCCAATCGCATTTCCAAACCATAACCATCTATGTCTACCACACGATAATCTCCATCACCAAATATAGTAGCAGAAATACTTTTGTACTCTTCATTCTTTGGCATTCGAATAGTGATCAAGTCTGAGAAGGTTTTGGTTTTGTTGGAAGTTACTTCCTTAATCTCGAAACCACGTTCGTCCGCGTAAACACGAGCGTTAATTAAATTAATGGAGTCATCGACATACTCACTAATAATTCCTTTAAGAATACCATCTGTAAGTACATCGGCGTATTTGGTACAATCCCCGGCGTATTCAAATTCTAATTCGCTGGTTTGTTCTGGTGATAATTGTACCATAGCCTTACCTAGTTTCTCTGCAAGAATTAGATATGGTTGGACCTCTTTGTTAGTTAAGAGGGCAATTGATTTACCGTTTATGCTGCCTTTGTAGTTGGTATTCTCTAGCGCATCAGCCATTTGAGCAGCTATTTGTTCCGCTACTTTTTCCTGAGCTTCCTCAGTAGATGCTCCCAAATGTGGTGTACATATGACTTTTGGATGTGCTAACATCTGATAAATTTCTTCGGTAGGTGGTTCAGTAGAATACACATCCAAAGCAACACCCCCTAATACTCCCTCATCCAATAATTGAGCTAAGTCAGCTTCCTCGTAAATTCCACCACGAGCACAGTTAACCAAGCGCATTCCTTTTTTAAGACCTTCTTTGTTTTCCAGAGAAATAAGACCTTTGGTCTTCTCGGTCAGTGGGGTATGAACGGTGACATAGTCACTTGTAGAGAGAAGTTCTTCAAGCTCCACTAGCTTCACACCTAAGTTTTGAGCATGTTCTTCCGTAGAAAATGGGTCATATGAAATAATCTCCATCCCAAAAACCTTCATTCTCCTTGCAACCTCAGATCCAATTTTCCCCAAGCCCACAACACCTAAAGTCTTTCCGTGAACTTCGATCCCCATATATGCCTTTCGATTCCAACCTCCTCCTTTTACCGTTTGCACTGCTTCTGGGATATTTCGTGACATTGCAATGATTAACCCACAGGTGTGTTCTGCGGTTGAAATGGTATTCCCGTCGGGAGTATTCATTACCAATACACCTTTTGCAGTAGAAGCAGGGATGTCAATATTATCAACCCCTACCCCCGCGCGACCAATAACTTTGAGTTTTGGGGCATGTTGCAGAAGTTCAGAAGTAACCTTGGTAGCACTTCGGACAACAAGTCCATCATACTCACCAATACATGCATTCAATTCTTCAAGTGTGAGCGTACCGGGTTGTACCGCTTTAATACCACGCTGTTCAAAAACGTGTTTACAGACAGAGTCTACATTATCGAGGAGGAGTACAGAAAATGACATGATGAGGCTTTGTGAGAGTTATTAATTGTGAAATAAATTATGATAAATAAAATGGTATAATCGGAGAAATTACGTCATAATTATTGAACAGTTCCATTAATCGACAAATTCCCTAATTAGTTCTTTAATATCGGCAATTCCATCCTTATTCTCAGCAGAATATGAAAGAATGGGAACCTCGATATTCATGTTATAAAGCAACTTTTTTA
>CALKOA010000059.1 GCA_938091655.1 uncultured Balneolaceae bacterium
CGATAAAATGGTAAGTAACATAGAGGAAGTGAGAGCGCGAAAAGGTCGAATAATAGCAGTGGCCAATCCTTCGCATGAAGAGGTAAAAAATCTTGCTGAATTCGTGATTGAAATCCCTGCAACAATGGATGAACTAAGTCCATTATTAAGCGTTATTCCACTTCAATTGTTATCCTACTATATCGCGGTAAATAGGGGCTGTGATGTGGATCAGCCAAGGAATTTAGCTAAATCGGTGACGGTGGAATAGAGTTGCACTAATTAACTTGTTTTACAGTAACATTTTTTAATTAGACGTATATTAAAGTAGGTCAAGACACTACCTATATACTAATACATGATTCTACTCTTACTCTATCTCACATTGGCACTCACCGTGTCTTTTCTGTGCTCAATTTTAGAATCTGTTCTTCTTACAACTCCGTTGTCTCATGCTAAATTAATGGAAGACAAAGGATCGAAGTGGGCATCACAACTTATGCGCTTTAAACAAGAGATTGATCGACCACTATCGGCTATCTTATCTATGAATACCGTGGCACATACGGTAGGCGCAGCAGGGGTTGGGGCACAGGCGGTAGCGGTGTTTGGAGAAGCTTATTTTGGGCTTATTTCAGCGATATTAACCCTGTTAATTCTAGTTGTTACTGAAATTATACCTAAAACAATTGGTGCTCTTTATTGGAAAAAGTTAGGTGCTTTTACCGCTTACACTATTCAAATATTCATAGTATTGAGTTATCCTCTTGTTTTTCTATCGGCATTTATTACCCGTTCAATTACAAAAGGTAAGAAAGAGCAATACACATCACGCGAAGAGATAGCCTTTCTCGCAAATTTGGGAGAATTCGAAGGGGTGATTACCGATACCGAAGCCAGAGTTGTTCAAAATATACTAGGGCTAAAAAAATTAAAGATAACGGATGTAATGACCCCTAGAGTGGTGGTACAAACCGCACATATTGGTCTTAATCCACAGGATTTTTTGCAAGAAGATAAATTTCAAAGTTAATCGAGAATTCCGGTATATAAAGATGGAGAAGAAGAAATTGTAGGGTATTTATACCGGCCAGACGTCTTGGAGGGACTGGCAACTGGCACTGATTTAGTGAACTTAGAACAGTATGTACGTTCTATTTTAATTTTCCCAAAACAGGCAAGCCTACTTACAGTTTGGGAACAAATGCTCGAAAGAAAAGAACATATTGCCTTAATAGTCGATGAGTACGGTGGAGTTGAAGGGATTATCACGATGGAGGATATCATTGAATCCCTACTTGGCCTAGAAATTGTAGATGAGAGAGATACGGTGGTCGATTTGCAACACTACGCTCGTAACCGGTGGTATCAGCGTAACAAGCGTTAAATCTAGTGTATATGAGCAAGGATCGGGCAGGTAGTTCATTTTTTTTGGGATAGTCTATAGGCATCCTGCATACCTAAACCAGACAATATTTGTGAGCGGTACTTTTCAATTCTGCTAATTCTAGTTTGAGACTGTTTGGCTTGATCAATATAGATGAGATAGCCTCTTTGCCTACCAGGTGTTAGGGCATAAAAGGCTTGTTCCAAGGGTGGATCTTCATTAAACGCAGACTGTAATTCATCTGGTATTTCTGAAATGGTAGGACTTGGTGGAACCTCTAGCCCTGCCTTTTCAACGCGAATTGCTTCTGCCAAATAATCCATAATTACGTCACGATCTCCTTTCACCTGAGCCAAAGTAGTCCAACGTAATTGTCGCCCATGGTGCGAGTGCTCACCTGGGCTTATGAGCCGGGCTTCCGGATCGTTCATCAAGGATCCTTTAAAAAAAGCGAGGCAGGTAAAATCCTTGTAGGCTGTCAAAATGATTACGTTTTTTCCATTTATGGTATAACAAGGTTGGGACCACTTGAATTCTTCGGTAAGTCCAGATTCCAACAGATATTCACGCAATTGAACAAGCAGATCGGACCAAGGGTACACTTTACATGCAGGCGTTTGATAATGTGGACATCGACCACAACCATTCTTAAAGTAATGATCGACCTTAGGATTCATACAAAAATTCCAATTTCATATGAATGTGGGGAATGTTGTCTACTTGGTAAACTGGACCTAACGCAACGAAGCCAAATTGCTCATAATAAGTTTGCAATGGGAACTGGGCTTCAATGGAAATAGCCTTACGTGGAAAAGTTTTGCGACATAATTGTATGCCCGTTCTAATGAGTTCAGGACCAAGATTTCCCCCTCTATTTTCTGGAGTTACTATAATTCTTCCAAGTGCTGGTTCTTTAAAATGATGACCAGGTGGGACTATTCTTAGATACGAAATAAGCTCTTTTTCCTGCATACCCAATAGGTGAAAACAAAAAGGATCTAAGCCGTCAATGTCGGGGTATAAACATTTTTGCTCTAGAATGAAAACCTGTTGACGAAGCTGGTAGATGAGCATGCTGTCTAGAGCAGTAAGTTCCTCGAATGCTTTTAGTTGGTAAATCAAAGGTGGCTCTATGTTTTTACTATATATTTTCAACTATCGTCCGGAAGGTAGTAAAAAAATTAACACCAAGATTCATCCAGCTAATGAAACTCAACATAAAACATACGAACAAATGTTTAATTTTTTCGTATAGGTTAGAAACACAAAGAGGAAATATCATGGTAAACTTTCTTGTTCTCAGCTTAGCAGTATTTATATCCGCTCGACTCTTAGATGGAGTTGAAATCCGCAGTTATTGGACAGCCTTGGGCGTTGCCTTAGGTCTTTCACTCGTTAATGTACTGCTCAAACCTATTTTAGTCATACTAAGCATCCCTTTCATCGTATTGACTCTAGGCTTATTTATGCTCGTCATTAACGCAGCCTTGATCATGCTAATTGATAAACTGGTTGATGGACTTCGAATTCGAAGTTTTACTTGGGCTGCGATATTTAGCCTGTTAATATCACTAATAAATACAGGGCTTAACGCGCTGCTCTAAAGGTTATCAATGACCGCTTGGGTAAAGGTTTGTGTAGTTCCCTTACCACCGATGTCTGGGGTACAGTAAACTTTCTTTTCTACCAGTGTCTTATAGATAGCTTTGCTAATATTGTTGGCGACCTTGTTTTGTCCTATATGCTCTAAAAGCATTAAAGAAGAAAATAATAAAGCCATTGGATTGGCTTTTCCTTGACCCGCTATGTCAGGAGCAGAGCCATGGACGGCTTCGAACATAGCCTGTTCATCCCCCATATTTGCCGCACCTGTCACACCCAATCCACCCACCAAACCCGAAGCCAAATCAGAAAGAATATCACCGAACAAGTTAGTGGTTACCACCACATCGAAACGTTCCGGTCTCATCACCATTTGCATGGCCATATTATCAACGATTAAGTCTTCAAATTCAATGCTGCCATACTCTTTGGCCACACGTTTACCAACCTCTAAAAATAGCCCGGTAGTGAACTTTAGAATGTTTGCTTTGTGTACCAAACTTACTTTTTGGCGATCATGGGTGACGGCGTATTCAAAAGCAGCCCGAATGATTCGCTCACTAGCTTGCTCCGTAACCACTGCAATACTTTCGGCATGGGTTTTTTTGTCCTCATCTACCCAATGCTCTTTACCAATATAAAGGCCTTGCGTATTTTCCCGGAAAATAACCATATCAACCTGCTTAAAGGGACTATCAATGCTAGGAAGGGTCCGTGCGGGACGAATATTGGCATATAAATCGAAATGCTGCCGTAGAGCTACATTTACAGAGCGAAACCCGGTGCCTACTGGTGTTGTAAGTGGTCCTTTCAACAGTACTTTGTACTCTCGAATAGCAGCAACTGTTTCATCGGGTAGTGGACTTCCTAATTCTTCATAGGCTCCGAGTCCTGCACGGGCATCTATCCATTCTATTTGAGCACCTGCTTGTTCTAGAATAGCGCTGACCGCTTCTGTTATTTCAATTCCGATACCGTCACCGGCTATACGTACGACTTTTTGCATATTTTTTTTTTTTGAAAGATAAGGACTACGGGAACAACCTGTGCGAGCTTCTCGTTTTGTTTTGTAAAGAAATTATAATGAAGAACCTTCTTAAAAAATGTTAATCTAGCCGGCAATTTATTTATGAACGATAACCCATCACAAAACCCAATCTTTGTTTGGTTTAGAAACGATCTCCGAATCCATGATAATCCATGTTTACTCGCCGCAATCAAACAAGGTTTGGTTCAACCTATCTACCTTTTAGATCCAAGAACATTTCAGTCTACCTCTTTTGGCTTAGCCAGAATTGGGACCCATCGAAGACGATTTTTACGCGAATCTCTAGAGAGTCTACGCACACAATTACAAAGTATCGGCTTAGAATTACTCATCTTAAATGCCAAGCCAGAAGAAATGTTTCCAAAATTGCTCAAGGCAATACCACAAGCCAAACTCTTTTTCTCGTACGAATATGCGTATGAGGAAACACAAATCGAAGCAGCACTAGCCTATGAACTTTCTTCAGTTCAATGGGAAGGATTTTGGACGGGCACGCTAATGGAACCGGATAATCTTCCTTTTACCTTGGAAAATTTACCGAACGGGTTTAGTTCATTCCGCAACAAAGTAGAAAAACATGCGGAAATACCCGAGCCGTTACCATCCCCTAACAAAGCAAATGGGTTACAAAAACACGATTGGGGGGAGGATCCCTTTGCTCTTTCGGTTTTTGCTGAACGTGAACATACAGACCAACAACTAAAAAGAATAGAATCCATGGGGCTTACTCCTATGTATCCAGAAGTGGATTTTGTGGACGATCTGGATATGCAAAAATCCGAATGGGAGCAGTTGTTCAAAGGCGGGGAAGAGGCAGGTTTAGCAAGGTTGGATTACTATTTATGGCAAACAGATTTGGTAGCAGCGTATAAAAAAACAAGAAATGGTTTGGTAGGTACGGATTACTCGACCAAGTTTTCGCCCTGGCTGGCTAATGGGAGTTTATCTGCACGTATGATTGCCGGCGAAATACTAAGCTATGAACGCCAACGTACCAAGAATGACTCAACCTATTGGGTTATTTTTGAGTTGTTATGGAGAGATTTTTTCCGATTCGCTGCACTAAAATATGGCCGAAAGTGGTTTGACAAGGGTGGAATACAATCCAATATTCGAGAGTATCAAAACAACACGGATTATTTTGAGGCTTGGGTTTCGGGACGAACGGGCTTTTCATTTATAGATGCCAACATGCGTGAATTAGCTACAACGGGTTTCATGAGTAATCGAGGACGACAAAATGTGGCTAGTTTTTTTACCCAGAATTTGAACATGGATTGGCGTTGGGGAGCTGAATATTTTGAGTCCATGTTATTGGATTATGATCCGGCATCTAATTATGGAAATTGGATGTATAATGCCACATTAGGCCATGATCCAAGGAACAGATTTTTTAACATTGAATTACAGGCAAATCGTTACGATTCCTCGGGAGAATATGTTATGTTGTGGTGTAGGGAATTAAAAAAGGTGCCTTTATCGTTACGTCATAAGCCTTATATATACAATCAATCAATGTTTGTAGCACCCATTATAGATTTAGAAAAGAGTTATGAAAAAATCAGAAAGAGAGCATAAGTTGTATCTGATCCCTGGAAAAAAACCTAAAACAGAACATCCCTTGGATTACAAAAGCGTGAAATCAAACATTTCAGAAATTACTAGAAGTTTGTTTTCTGATACTTGGCGTAGCTATTTAGACGAGGTGTACATGGTAGCTAGGCATGTGAATGAAAACCGTATCAAAACGTTAAATAAGCGTGAACTTGCGAAAATGAAAATTAGCGCACGTAAAAAGCAGCAAGACCAAGAAAACTAATTTTTCTCGGGTTGAAGAAATCAGAACTACCCGCCAAAATTTGTCCGGTATGCGAACGGCCGTTTACCTGGCGAAAGAAGTGGAAAAAAGACTGGGAGCAAGTTAGATATTGTAGTGAGCGCTGTCGACGTTCTAAAAAGACAACCGGTTCCAAATGAAATAGGGAATTGAATCGGCAAGCTCCGCCATGAGGCGCCATCGTTTAGTAATGTATATTCGCTTTTTCTTCTTTTCTATGCCTTTTATCATCATCTCAACCGCCCTTTGAGTAGAAGCCATCCAAAAAGTATGAGGATTGTCTCGGGTCATTTCTGAGACCACATAACCAGGTCGTATATCGGTTATATCGAGCTTTATTTCTAATGCATTTGCTTTCATCCGAAATCCAGTCATATAATTTGATACGAAGTGTTTACTTGCTGTGTACACAGGAGCATGTCCAGAGGCTAGATGCGATGCGATGGATGACATACCCACGATATGGCCATGACCTTGCTCTCTGAAGTGTGCAAAGGCCCAGTGAAGACCATGTGCAAAAGCACGGATATTTATATCAATAGTTTGAGCATCGGATTCCCAAGGAGCTTTAAGGTCATCTCTACCTACACCAGCATTCAAAATAATACCATCGAGTCCACCCATATCGGAGCGTAGCTTAGTATATGCTAGTGTACTTTCTGCCTCATTGGCAAGGTCCACAGCATAGATGAATACCTTTCCTGGTTTGTATTTGAGTTCCTGCTTTAACCTAACTAATCGTTCTTTTCTACGAGCTATCAAGCCCACTGTATACCCTTTTTCAGCTAATTGGCGAGCAAGTTCTTCCCCTATGCCAGAGCTTGCGCCAGTGATAAGGTATCGGGGATGTTGTAGAGAGGACATGATTTAAGAGTATTAGTGAAATTAGTACGATTCAGCATCCAACCAATCTATCAAAGGTTCTTTAGATAGAAGTCCAGTGCTACTTAAATAACCAACATAGCTTTTGACTAATTCGATATACCATTGTTGGTCGATTTCTTTCCAATCCAGTTGCATCTCCTGCCACTCAAGACCCTTTAGGGGTTCATAATCATCTAATGTTTGTAGGGTTTGCTGCATTTCTTGAAGGTTCATTTGGGCATAGAGATGTTGCAATTCTTTGTACTTTTCTAAAAGTAGCTGAACATGTGATTTCCAGTAGTACTGTTCAAGAGTGTATTGTTTCTGCTCGTTTAAAAGCTCTAGACTGCGCTCTTTTTCTTCTATTGATAAATCCATTAACTCAGCTCGATCTCGTTGAAATAAGGGTAGAGAAATTCCTGCTGAAATTCCTAATAAACTCTTGTTGGTTCTATTTGGGAAATATTCGGTTTGAATAAAACCCACATCAAAATTAACCCGTTCGATTTCCTGCTCTATCTGTGTTTCTTGTACGGCAAGTTGGGCTAAATAGACCTGAAGAGGTTGCGAGAGAGATTCATCTGCTGGACTAAGAATCTGAGCTTGAATATCCTGGGTGTGCACATTCTTGCCTTGTTCCCACGATATGATGAATTCACCGATAGCGTCATCACCCAGCTTCGAACGAATTGTACCATAGAGGTCTTCGATTTCGAGTTCCAAATCGGTCTTTTCACTCCAAAGCTTCAACACGTAGGCATGGGCCTTTGTAAAGTTTTCTGCATCGAAAAAATCGGCTCCTGGATATTGCTTTAGCCAGGTAATTCGCTGTTGATTAAGGCTTATTCGTTCATTTACAAGGTTCAGAGCCTGTTGGGTTTCTATCCAATTAATAATGAGTTCATAGCGTTCAAGCACTTCTTCTTCTAATGCTTTTGTGGCATCGACTTGAAGCTGTAATTTTCTGTTTTTATAGAGCTCTTCTGTTTTTTTTCTAATGAGGGGATTAGTTGGTTGAAATCGAAGATCATAACGTTGATCTTGAGGTTGAAATTCATCGTTTGAGATGCGAAATTCAATTTCCTCCAATAATGCTGGTCGTGCTTTTGATGGGTTAAGAAGGGTAGCTTGTTCTTGGAAGGTTTGTATGGATTGGTGTTCCAATGAAAGACGAATAAATTGGAGACGATCCAGTGTGTCTGACGAGCTAATGTGAGTAGTTGGTTTTTGGATGAAACTACCAAAACCAGATGTCGAGACTATTAGGGAGCTATATGCCAGTATACTTGAACAATAGGCAAAGAGGACAGTTCCAATAAGTAATATGATACGTTTCATACTACTCAATAATTACTTTCTCACCGACGGGAAGTGGATTATCATCTGGAATTTCAACGAATATCTCAAGACCAAAGGTAGTTATTGAGCTTGAGTTTTGAAGAATGGTAGGGAGGGCAACTACCGAACCAAAACCTGTGATAACCCCAGTGCTTGTTAGGCTTGATTGCTCGGAAGACCGAACCAGAACGACATCGCCAAGTTGTTTATTTCTATCTTTTTGACCAACAAGATAACCTACTATAGAAGTTGGATGACGAGGATTTAATGACAATAGGGGGGTGAAAGAATCTACTTGTTCTCGAGGCTTTACATACACTCGTTCTACAACGCCGTCTGCTTGAGCTACACGGGTTAAATTATCCACCATACGCTCTTTCCAGACTAACTCTTGTCGAGCTAATTCTTGGCGAGCACGGATTTGGGATACATCAAACAGATGTTCTTGGGTCACATCATTCACTCGAATATCAATAGCCTGTAATTCTAAGGAGAGTTGTTGTTTTAGCGATTCAATTTGGAGCTGTAGTTCGTTGCTTTGAATCGATACCTCAGAGGAACTTGTTTTATTACCGCTGAGTTTTTTCTGAAGGGCTAAACGTTGGGTTAACACGTTTATATCTGCACTGAATTGATGCTCTTTTTGTTGCTTTTCAGAATCAAATAAAGCGAGTTCGGATTCAAGTAATTCACTCTTTTCATCAATCTCTGATTCCATGAGCAGAAGTTCCTTGCGTAATTTTTCTATGTCCAATTCTAGTTCGGGACTGTACAAAGTAATTAACGTGTCGCCGGCTGAGATTGTTTTACCAGGAGATACATATGTTTTGATTACTGTAGCAGGGCGGTCAGAATTAATGGTGTAGGCATCGGAATAACTAACCCCTAAAAAAGAAGTGTTGCCCTTGAAGAATTGAGTATTAACGAGAAGTAGTGAGCCTAATAGTATGCCAGCAAACCAATAAAAAGAGTGTTTATGATTCATAAGTCGCTCCTATATCTCTTCCATGGATTCATTGTAAGAGATGGATACACGTTCAATTCCATCTAAGGCACGAAGTGATTCCAATAGCGGGAAATGGTCGTATGGGTAGGGTAATACGATAGAAAAGCGTGCATTGATACGCTCATCTCGTAGACTAGTACCCTTTTCATGATATTGCTGGGTGTAAGACTGCAGAGTTTGACGTACGTTTGTACGGGCATTCGCATCTAGCATTCGTATGGTCAGTTCCGCTTTAATTTGTCCTCGAGTAGTAAAGTTGGTAAAGTGCAGTACTAAAGCCATCCCACAAAATAAAGTGGTCCCAGCAAAAGCAATGGTGAATCCATATACTCCTACTGCAAGACCACTACTTAGAGAGGCGAATATGAACAAAATATTTCTAGGGTCTTGAATTCGAGTCCGAAAACGGATCATGGCAAGGGCTCCAAATGCTCCAAGGCCGCGAGCTAAACTGTCACCTATCGCCATCATAACCATTGCAGCAACAATAGAACCCAGTGCTAGTGATTGAAACAAGTGTTTTGGGTATTCTGGGCCTGTGTAGGTTATACGATGGGTGATAGCAATTAAAGAAGATAGGGCAAAGGCCCAAACAAGTGAATAGCCTACATTTATAAGCGTAGGGTAGTCGTATACCGGCTGATCAGGGAATAACTCAAACATGTAGTAAATTTAGAAAAAAGAAAGATTAGGCGGTTTTTTCGCCCCAAGACCAAGAATAAGATGAACGCCTAGCCCATTCCATAAGACCAAAGAAAGCCCCTGAATACAATAAATCACTGGCTATGGTGCTGCGGAAGAAAGGGATAGCCATTTCGTAGCAAAGAACTAAACCGCTCCAGGTAAGTGGATAATCTGGGTCAGATAGCCAAACACCAAAATTGGAGATGATAAAAAATAGTACAGAAGCACCCACTGCGCCACCAAGTACTCTAGGTACAGAAACTTTACGTAGAATGACAGAACCGAGGACGATAATGGCGGCAAAACTTAGATACAACCACCCGAATCCTGGGGTGAACAAGACAAAACTATTGTAGAACTCAGCATATAAGATATTGTTGACTAATAAATCACTCAGCCAATAAATTCCTAAAGGAGCCAAAAAACCCCATATATTTCGTCCAAAGTACGCCCCCGAAGCGAGAGCCATGGCACCAATAGGCGCGAAATTTAAGGGATGTGGGAAGAGTCGAGTAACGGCGGCTACTACCAGCAAGAATAATAAAATGAGATACTTTTTGTTCATGATGAAAAGTACAATTTTCCGATTAATAAAAAAAAGGCACTGCGTAAGCAATGCCTTAAAATAGTGGGTTATCACAACTAAGTTGAAAATAATTTCAAAAAACTTAGTTTTTTTGGGTATTTACCTCAACATCAATCATCACATTGATTTCGTCACCAACGACCGCATCAGAAATCCAATCACCAGCACCTACATTATAATCGTTGCGTAAAAGTGAAAATTCAGATTCAAATCCAGCAATTAAGGTGTTTTCTTGCCATGGGCTATCCATTATACCTAATAAAGTGAAAGGCATAACAAATTCGGTACTCACATCCTTAATGGTAAGTGTGCCATGAGCTTCAAAATTATTGTCACCAGTGGAAACTATTTTATCACTGGAAAAGGTAATGTGAGGATAGATATCAGATTGGAAAAAATCAGCTGACTGTAAATGGCCATCACGACGCTCGTTTTTAGTGTTAATAGAGCGTACATCGATTTGTACATTAATGCTAGATTCTCCTAAGTTTTCAGGATCAAAGTTAATCTCTGCTTCATAGCTTTTAAAAGCACCAGGTACTTTAGTAAAAAAGTGTTTGGCCTCAAAGGTAATGGAGGTATGTGCTTCATCTACGGTCCAAGATAATGCGGCGTAACGGGTAGCGGCAAAACTTGCAGCGCCAAGAATAAGTAGTGTAAAGACAAAAAGATGGTTCTTTTTCATTGTGAATCGTTTTTTAATGAATAGGTTTGTGAATCAGTTGTAAGGTTCACATGAGGTAAAAAGAAAGCAAGCCAATAGTTAATGTTGGGTGCAATCGCATAATTTCAAGCGAACCTATAACTATAACACGTATTGTGTTATAGCGTTCACTATAGATAGAAAATAGTTTATCATTAAACTATTTAATGGCGATCAATTTTTGCTCGTAATAATATTGCGCTAAGTACAAATAAAATAGATAGGTAGAAAACCCACAGTGCCAGAACAATAATGATTGTGTAGCCTTGATAAACGAATTCATAGCGCGACATGGCATAACTTAGATAGAGGCTTAATAGTAGTTTCGCACTTTCAAAGAGCACGGTGAACAACGCGGCCCCTTGCAATGCGTCAGATATGGATATTTCCCGTTCACTCATGAAACGGAAGATTACAAAGGCGAGCATAAAGGTGAATAATAAGGGCAGTAACGTGTCGAGTACTTCATAGACCCATGGTAGTTCGATGACAATCTCAGTTAATGGAACGGCAATGGTGCGCAGTTCGAATAATGAAACAAAAGAGACTAATAGACTGAAGAACAAAAATACTGTACCTAATAGTCCAAGCCCTAAAAAATTTGCCAATATACTTTTGAGTGGATGACTTCTCTTTTGTATATCAAATACATTGAACAGGACAAGTTTGAGGCTGTGAAATAAACTTTGGGTGAAAAAAAGCATAATTATTATACCCGTGATACCTAATACATTCCTTCCTTGAATCAATGGTGCTAACAATGCCTGTACGATACGCTCACTTTCAACGGTAACGGAATTTGTTTGTTCGTAGGTAATATCCGGGAGTAGTTCGGTACCGTATCGCACTAGCTCCGCGTAGGCCGCATCAATAGAGAGTACATATCCAATGATTGATATGAGAATAAGGGTGAAGGGGATTGCGCAAATAAATAAATTAAACGTAACGGCAGAAGCATTAAAGATGACATCAACCTGTTTAACTAGTTCTATAACTCTACTCCAATATGCGCGTAAACCATTTTTTGACATGGTACAGCCTTGAATTCATTGTATGTTGATACTAAAGTAGTATTAAAGCCTTTAAAAGTCATCACGCTTCCTAGTCAGACATAAAAATCGAGTACGCTTGCTGTGTTTTTAAGTCATGGGTTTGGTATGTTACACCGATAGCATGGAACCAATTTGTTGAATAGATTTTGTTAGCACCCCTCCCATGAGCGCTAAAAAGCAAACGCCTCTGATGAGGCAATACAATCAGATTAAAGAGGAACATCCCCAAACTATTTTGTTGTTTCGGGTAGGGGATTTTTATGAGACGTTTGGTTCAGATGCAGAGCTGGTCAGTAGAGAACTTGGGATTACCTTGACTAAGCGAAATAATGGTGGGGATCAGACTCCATTAGCTGGGTTTCCTTTTCATGCACTCGATTCTTATTTACCCAAATTGGTAAACAAAGGATTCAAAGTGGCTATTTGTGAGCAAACAGAAGACCCTGAAAGTGCTAAGAAAGCAGGGCGCAAAATTGTAGAACGAGAGGTGACTGAAATCACTACACCAGGGCTGAGTTTATCAGAAAAGGTGTTAAATCATAATCGTAACAACTACATTTTTTCCATTTATAAAGAAGGGACAAAATTAGGCTGCGCTTTTGCTGATATATCTACCGGAGAATTTGGGGCCTTGGAGTGTGAGGATCAAGAAATAGACGCTATCTTATCGATGTTTGAACCTTCTGAACTCGTGATTGCAGCTTCTCAAAAGCAATGGGCGAACGAACGTTTTTCCCTACTGAACATCAGTTTGGCTGATTCCTGGATGTATGAGGGGGAGTATGCAAGAGATCAACTTCTGTCCCATTTCAACACTCATTCCCTTAAAGGTTTTGGGGTTGAGTCCATGGAAATAGCCCAACGGGCAGCAGGCGTGCTGTTGCAATACATAAAAGATAACCAGAAACGGGTTATGGGGCATATCCGAAGGATGTATCGCTATGAACAAAGTGATTATATGAGCTTGGATTCCTCCACCAAGAGAAACCTCGAGCTTAGTTCATCTATGCATGAAGGAAAATTGGAAGGCTCGCTAATCTCTGTTTTAGACCAAACGATAACCCCCATGGGAGGGCGACTGCTTAGGCGTTGGTTAACTCACCCACTCAAACAGTTAGATTCTATTCAACTGCGACTTAAACGTGTTGAAATACTTTTTGAGCAGCGCACTGTGCGTACCGATATTCGGGAATCATTAAAAAAAATAGGGGATCTAGAAAGGCTCGTTTCCAGAATTTGTGTCGGACGGTGTAGTGCTAGAGATATTCGGCAATTGGGTTATTCTCTTCAGGTGATCCCAGAATTATTGGCGCATACTGCAGAATTAAAATCCAATACCATAAGTCAAGAGCTCCAAAGTTTACCTGATAGCTCGGAGTGGGTAGACTATATAGAAAAACATATTGCCGATGAACCACCTGCAACGATTCGAGATGGCGGAATCATTAGAACGGGTTGGAATTCCGAGCTAGATGAGCTTAGAGATATTGCACAAAATGGTAAAAAGTACATAGCTAAGATAAAAGATACCCTTACTCAAGAGGTGGGTATTCCCACATTAAAAATTGGATACAATAAAGTATTTGGGTATTACATCGAAGTGACGAATGCCCATAAAGATAAGGTACCGGATCATTTTATCCGCAAACAAACCTTAGTGAATGCCGAACGATATATAACCCCTGAGCTAAAAGAAATAGAGGAAAAGATTCTATCTGCTGAGGATAAAAGTAAGGCTTTAGAGGCTGATTTATTTGAACAAGTTCGAGAGCATATAGCGCAATTTGCGGATGGTATTCAGCGTATCGC
>CALKOA010000060.1 GCA_938091655.1 uncultured Balneolaceae bacterium
ATAAGATGAAAACATCGAATACACTTCTCTATGCTTCGGTGGTAGCGGCACTAGCAGGCTTTTTATTTGGGTTTGATACCGCAGTAATTTCAGGGGCCGATAGGCCTATTCAACTTTTATGGGATACGAGTCCATTGTTTCATGGTACGTTTATCATGTCCATGGCTCTTTGGGGTACGGTGATTGGAGCTTTGAGCGGAGGGGTACCATGCGACCGCTATGGCCGTAAAAATACCTTAATTGCCATAGGTATACTGTACTTGGTATCGGCTTTGGGTTCGGCATTAGCCACAGATCCCTACATGTTTTCGTTTTTTCGATTTATTGGAGGTCTCGGCGTGGGAGCTTCTTCGGTTGCCGCTCCAACCTATATCTCTGAAATTGCCCCTGCCGAGCGTCGAGGACGGTTGGTGATTTTGTATCAATTCATGATTGTGTTGGGAATTTTGGTGGCTTTTGTTTCGAATTGGTTGGTGGGCGACAGTTTTGGGGATTCGTCATGGCGATGGATGCTAGGTCTTGAAAGTGTACCTGCGTTGGTGTACTTATTGATGGTTTTTGGCATACCTAACAGTCCTCGTTGGTTAGCCGTGTATAAAAAGGATCATGAAAAAGCACAGCAAACCTTAGCCCTTTTGGATCCTTCGGGGCAGAGCAGTCACATTTTAGAAGACATTGAAGGTCATGAGTCTGGCCTTACGCAAAAGGGAGATTCCTTCTTCTCGGGCCGATACAACTTCTCCATTCTTCTGGCTTTCTTAGTCGCTTTTTTTAATCAGGTCTCTGGTATTAACTTCGTGATCTATTATGCCCCGCGTATTTTTGAGTCGGCAGGCTTAGCCTCAAGTACGGCCTTGTTATCCTCGGTGGGTATTGGCGTTGTCAATCTCCTTTTTACGATGTTAGGAATAATGCTCATAGACAAATGGGGACGCAAACAGCTCATGCTCTATGGCTCCATTGGATATATTACCACTCTGTCGGTGGTGTCATGGGCCTTCTACACAGGCGCAGGTGGCACTATTGTGGTGCTGTTTTTATTCGGTTTTATCGCATCTCATGCTATCGGTCAAGGAGCCGTTATTTGGGTGTTTATCTCCGAGATATTCCCCAATCATGTTCGTGCCAGTGGTCAGTCGTTCGGGACGGGCGTTCATTGGGTTTTTGCAGCTTTGATTACCCTATTTACCCTGTTTTTCATGGATCTTCTGGGTGATAATCCGGCGCCACTATTTGCGTTCTTCGCCTTCATGATGGTGCTTCAGCTCGTATTTGTACTCCGAATAATGCCTGAGACCAAAGGTAAAACCCTTGAGGAACTAGAGGACGAATTGTCGGTTACTAGGAACGTCTAAAGGGTAAAGATGTGAAGGAGTTAAAGGCATCACAAATCATGTGCATAGGTGAAATCGTGTGGGATATGCTCCCAGACGGCCGTTATTTGGGGGGAGCTCCTCTGAATGTGGCTGTAAATCTGCATCGAATGGGTGTGTCTGTACATATGATAAGCGCGGTGGGAACTGACGAACTGGGTGATGAGGCGGTTCGTTTATTAGGTGACATGAATATCCCTATTTTTGGGATTCAGCGCAATGAATTACCCACCGGTATCGTAAAGGTAAGCTTGGATGATAAAGGATTACCGGGCTACGAAATCAAATATCCTTCCGCCTGGGATGCTATTGATCTTTCTTCTCGGGTTCAAGGGTCTCCTTGGCAAGAAGAAGGTAGTTTAAACCCGAAAGAACTACCTAAGTATCTGGTAGTTGGTACGCTAGTTTTTCGGTCGGAACTAAGCCGCTCCTCCTTGTTTGATGTGATTGAACATCGAGATTCTTCGACATCTTTAGTACTCGACGTTAATCTTCGCAAGGATGGCTATACACCATCGCTGGTGTTGGATTTAATGTATATGGCCGATGTTTTGAAGGTAAATGAGGAGGAACTGGAATTGATCTTGGAGTGGATGGGAGATGAGGTTTCAGGGTCGAGTGTATTTGCAAAAATGAGTCCATTTCAGCCCAGCCATGATCAGTCACAGCTAAAAGCAATTTTAAATCATATTGGAAGAGATTTCGGGTTAAAAGCGATCGTTCTTACGCTTGGTGCTAGGGGAGCTGTATTGTGGCGTACTGGCACAGACCTATTGACGGTGAAAGCCATTTCTGTAGATGTGGTGGATACGGTAGGTGCGGGCGATGCGTTTTTGGCTGGAGTTTTATACGGATGGGTTAATAATTACAATGATGCCGAAGCTTTGGTATTTGGGTCAAAGATGGGTGCCTATGTGGCAGGTCATCGAAGTGCTATACCGGAGTTAAAGATAGATTTATTCTGACACTAGTAAGTGATTACTCACTTTATTATATTGAAGCTATGATTGATCGCAAAGAAAAAATCATGCAAGCTTCCATACAATTATTTGTACAGCGAGGCTTTCATAACACGTCAACCCGAATGATTGCTGAACAAGCAGGTGTTTCGGAGGGGTTAATATTTCGTCATTTTCGCTCGAAGGATGCCTTGCTCGATTCCTTGTTGCAGCAAGGTGCCGATGAGATGTATCAGGCGGTCGCAGAGATCATATCGGAGCATGAACCCAAGGATTTTCTTTCGAAATTAGTAGACAGCTTTTTTGATATACCCTCTGAAAGATTCGATTATTGGCGATTAAGGAGTCAAATTCAGTCGATTCGAACAGAATGGGAACCCGAGGAGTGGGAGCGATACTTGCGAGAAGGGGTACTTCGAATGTTTAAGGAAATGGGCTTTTCGAAATTCGAACTTGAGGCTGAACTACTTTATCAATCCTTGTCTGGAATTCGGGACGGGATTGTTCGAGGGCAGATTCATGATCCGGAACCTCTGCGGGAATTGGTAAAAAAGAAGTACCGGCTATAGGTTGTGCTGGTTTGGGGTTGGTTTTGGTGTGTGGCCTGTTGCTTGCTTGAGTGAGTTATTTGGTAATTTGCTGTAATTTTTGCTTAATTTAAAAAAAGTGAGTACTCACTTTTAATTAGGGCTATATAACTTTTATGATTTGTAATACGTATGCCTATCCCTTGGTAATCCGGATGATATCTCCGTTTTTGGAAGCCGAACACTAGGGTAATGGACTTTCGGCAAGGCCACACACTACTTGATCAGATGAGTTGAAAACTGAATTGTGGCAGGTACAAATGAAGTTAGAATTTGGAAATGGCTGATAGGCTTGCGGAGATTTCAGTCTGCGCAATTAACTGAAAAGCTCTTGAGCGGCCTCGAACATAGCGGGGTTGTCTACGTCCTGCCATAGGCCCGAGTCAATACTTTGACAGTAGAATGGGTAGTGTTTCAGGTAGGCCTCGACCACTGATGATACGCCAAATTGCCGCTGGTGTTGTTCTAATGCTTCTGTGATTTCTTTACACTTTTTGTCGAGAATGAACCATCCTGTATCAATAGCATTGTAGCTCATGAGTGATTTTCCGAGGCTCACGAGGCACCCATTTTCGTGCTGAACTTTGGTAGCATCGTCCAGATCAAAAATTTGATCGGTTTTGGAGTCTACAAAAAGAGTAGACCCTTGAAGGTTATTTCTTAAGTGATCTTGAACCCCTTTAGTAAAGGCCTCATCATACACGTGATCCGACATGACTAGATGGCAATAGGATTCTGTATTTGGTTCAATGGCTGAGGTCGATTTTAAGTTTTGATATGGTTCAGTGTTTGTCCCTTGTAACCATGCTTGTAAACCCAGATGTAAGGAATAGCCATTAGCTCGCTCTATAGAAGTGTTGGTTACCCACGTTAGCTTGGCATTGCCGGTGTACTTAGATGCAGTGAGTTCCTGTAGTGCGGGTGCGTGGTTGCCAGCGACAATGATTAAGCGAGAGCAATCAAGCGATTCTAGCTGATCCATGATGCGAATGAGTAGCGGCTGTTTTTCTATTTGCAGTCGCTGCTTAACAAAATCGGATCCATAATGACGCTGGAATCGCTCATTGTTGCCGGCAGCCAGGATGATGCCCGTGCGCAGAGCGGGTGTTGAAGTTCGGGGCGTTTGCGGTGGTAGGTTTTGGGCTGATGGTATGGAGTCCGGTTGGGGCATCTTATTCAGCTCCGAGTGTGCTCAGTAGATTTTGATGCTGGCGCATTAGGTCGTGTAGGGCTTTACCCTCGCTGTGGGGGTCTTTGAAGTAGAAGGACATCCATTCTTGGATCCCGGACCAGCCTTGCCCGTGCGCCCAGTCGAGGAGTAGGGCGAGGTCGAGGACGATGGGAGCTGCCAAAATGGAATCTTTACATAAAAAGTTCACTTTGATCTGCATGGGATATCCCATCCAACCGAGGATGTCGATGTTATCCCAACCCTCTTTCGAATCGCCACGTGGGGGGTAGTAGTTGATGCGAACGGTGTGATGGAGATCTCCATAGAGCTCAGGATACCGCTCGGTTTCGAGTATAGAGTGTAAACTCTCTAGCTTACTATGTTCTTTGGTTCGGAAATTTTCGGGTTCATCGAGTACCAATCCGTCTTTATTTCCCAAAATATTGGTTGAAAACCATCCTTGAGCCCCAAAAAGCTTAGCTTTTAGTCCGGGTGCGAGGAGCGTTTTCATGAAGGTTTGACCGGTCTTGAAATCTTTACCAGCTATGGGTAGACCTTCACGTTTGGCGAGCTCAATTAAGGCTGGTATTTCCAGGGTAAGATTGGGCGCCCCATTCGCCATGGGTACTCCTTCTAGTAATGCAGCATAAGCATACATTTGAGAGGGCGATATGGCGGGATGATCCTGATTAAGCCCTTTTTCGAATGCTTCTAAACTTTGATGAACGGCTTCTGGTTTAAGAAAACGTTCGGTAGAACCGCACCATACCATAACGGCTCGATCGGTAGCATGAGCCTTTTTTTGTTCTTGGATGTCGGCGCGAAGCTGAGCAACCCATTGAACCCGAGAAGTCCCTTCTTTAATGAAGCTAGGCTCGAGCCGGCGCACATAATCGGAGATGAAAACGCCAGGCATAGGAGAAATTTCTTGAAGTGGGGCTCGAACCTGCTCCAAATCTTCTGGGGTTAGTACCTTTGCTTTTTTCGCTGATTCATATGCGTTATCGGCAGTAATATCCCAAGCAGCAAAGGCCAAATTAGGTAATTTAGGAAGTCCTAAATGCTCGGAAAGTGGCTGAAAATTACGTGGGTCCGGGGTCTCAGATGTATCAGGTAGTTTGTAATTTTGGGTGATGGAGCCGACCATGGGCCGCCCATGATGAACGTGTGCCATGACTCCAGCTAAAAATGTAGTTGCCACCGCTCCAAGACCGGGAATTAATACGAGTAATGTGTTATTTTGATCGTGATTCATAAGTTCATACTGTTCCTGTGATACCATTCCCAACGCAGTCAAGCGCTTAGCCTGACTCTAGACCCAAGGTCTATGCATACTCGAAGAATATACTTATTTATTGGCTTCTATATGGTGCTGGTTTTTGCCATGGCTTGGTCGGCGTTTAGTCTTCGATTCAATGGGAATTTGGAAAGTTTGTTGCCCTCAGAGAATCCACATGTGCGGGCTTATGAGAAGCTGAAAGATTTGCGCTCGAGCGAGGGTGGTATGGATTTGGTGGTGAAGGTGGGTAGCGAGAATGCGGAGGCAACAGATAGTTTGCAGCTATTGGCATTGGAGGCACAGTTGGTAGAGCAGGCTAGTCGAGTCGCAGAGTTTATGATGCAAGATGCTGCACAACAGGGAGGCATAGCCTTTAGTGGGGTTGAATGGAAAAGTGACCTCGAGGATTTGCGTAAAAATCTGTTTTACCTGATGACCGAACAGGAACTGGAGGGTATTTATAGGGTCATAGAAGTGGCCATTGAAGAAGCAAAAAAAGAAGTTAATCCCTTTTATTTTGAGCTAGAAAGCGATAGTTCGGAGGAGGCCTCCCTTTCGCCATCTGAGTTGATTGCTCGTTATAAAAAATCCTCTACCCTACTTACCCTCATTGATAATGCTATTCCCTATGAGTGGAATCCAAAAGAAGGGACTATTATCGTGCGGTTTTTGCTCCCCTTCAAACAGAGTGAAATTGATCTATTGGGAGCTACATATAACCGGGCTTTAGAGCTGGCTAATGAATATGAGTTGATGCATTCGGATGTTCAGCTGTATTGGGGAGGGGACTATGTGGATCATTATTACCGGATTCAGGGGATTCGCGAGGCCGTGGGTGATGCTCTATGGATAGGGCTTTTGGCGTTATTAATATTTTTGTGGCTTTACATGCGAAAGGTGGGAAAAGAGGGAGTGCTTAAGGCGGGTGATTTAGTTTTTGATATGGCCTTAATGCTTGGGATTTTAGCCGCTGGTATTGTGCTTAGTTTGGGGATTTTTAGTTTGCTTCAGAAGGAAATAAATCTATTTGCCACCATCATATTTAGCGTGCTGGTAGGGATGAATCTGGATTATCTGCTCCATATGTATGCCATGATTCGAAGAGGGGAAGCACTTAGCTGGAAAAAGACGGCCCCTATTCGCTATAGCGCCTTAACCACAACCTTGGCAATTGCGAGTTTGATGTTTGCAGACTTGGATGGTTTTGTTCAACTAGGAATTATTGTTACAATTAACGTGCCTATTCATCTGGCCAGTTGTTTTTTGTGGTTGCCTTTCTCTGCTGCGGCCCGTAAAGTGGGAGCGGGGCATTCGAGTGTAGAGATTCAACCCGAAAAAAATACTCAGCTTTATGGATGGCTTAAAGGTGGGGCGAAGGGATCGTTGGTGCGTTGGGGAGGCGTGACGGTTGGCCTGATGTTAGTAATGGGAGCGTATTTTGGTCTGGAGCATGTGGAGTTCAATTCGGATTTCAACTCGCTTGAGCCG
>CALKOA010000061.1 GCA_938091655.1 uncultured Balneolaceae bacterium
TTAGCCATTTCCGCACGAGCAATAGATTGTCGAATTTCTAAGATTTCAGCATCACTCAATTCTCCGTCACGGTCCAGCTGATCCACATAGGCTTTGGCTAGGTGAAAGGTGGCTGGCCAGAAGATTTTAGGCTGGCCTTGAGCATTGAGGTATTCCCACTGAACGGTGTTAGCTGCCGCAATCTCATTCTCAGTCATGAATGGGCTTGGAGTGAGTTTGAACAGATCTAAACCACGTGCAATTTCAGAGTTTACAATAACTCCGTTATACCAGTATACACTCCAGCTACCGCCCATTGACATACTTTCGCCATTAGTTGGGCCATAGTCATGAAATGCTATTTCAACTGGGTTAGATGGATCAGTAAAATCAAAGATAGAAATACCACCCTGGTACCACGATTGTACCATGATATCACGGCCAGGTACAGGAATTAATGAACCGTTATGAGCTACACAGTTTTCGTTTACTGTTTGTGGAGCGGGCATCTTATAGTATTCTTTGAATTCCATTTTTCCATCTTCTATTGTGAATATGGCATTTGCTCCCCATTCCATTGGATCAGTGTCTCTACACTTAGGTCCACCACCACCACCCCACTCATCAGTGAAGATTACAGTGTTACCATCATTGCTGAACGTAGCAGAATGCCAATATGCAAAGTTCGAATCGGCTACAGCATCAATTCTCACAGGATTCGCAGGATCGCTAATATCTAAAAGCAGTCCGTATCCCTCGCATGCACCACCCGCTAAACCTAATTCAGGATATAGTGTAATATCATGACATTGATCAGGGCCTCTTCTAGCTGTAACATCTTCCTCACCACCACCAAACATCTCTTCGATGATGGACTGAATATTAGCGCGAAGTGTTGTTGAATCTTCGGCAGTAGGTGCACCTTCGCCCCCACGCTCTTCAACTACATTTGCTAAAAGACCTTGCACAAAACGACCTGGAAGAATTCGCTCAGATCCACCGCGTACGTAGGTGAAAGCACCAGCAGCTTTAGCCGCTTCAAGCGCAGCAAGATCAGCAGGAGCTAGACCGTGAGTTGGAGGAGCTTGAAGATCCTCGAATATACGAGGAGAGCTAACGATAGCAGCATCTTCAGGGCTGTCTAATGGCACTTTTATTACCTCGATTCGGAATAAAGCAGAGTTAGGATCTTCCTCGGGTTGCAGGTCAGAACAACCAGGCAATTCTTCGTCTGGACGAACCACATAAGATCCAGAAACATAGACATAGATATTTTCATTATCGTTTGGATCTTTTAATACCGAGTGAGTGTGAGAACCGCGACAAGTTTGTACGTTAGCAACATATTCTGGGTTTTGAATATCAGTAATATCAAAAATACGAATTCCACGAAGTCGCACTTCACTTACAGCTTCTCTAACGCCTTCAGTACCACAGTCAATGCGGCCTTCTAATCCCTCTCCAGAGACAAAAAGAAGATTTCCATATACAGAAACATCACTCTGTGAGGCTGGGCATACGTAATCGTTTACAAGGACAGGATTAGCTGGATCACTAATATCCCAAACGATTACACCATTGTAATTTCCTTGGAAAGCATAGTTACCTTTGAAAGCTAAGTCTGAGTTGGTTTTACCGATGAAGTTTTCTGGTGGTGGTGTCTGCGAAACTACTTCTAAGTTCCACACGGCTTGTTCCGCATCAAAAAGGCCTGCATCAAGGCCAACACGAGGGTCGGGTGTAGGTACCACAGCTTCTACAAGCGGTGCTACTTCTGGTGCATTGACAGGAACCATGGCGGTTTCTTGGGAAGAGCTACAACTCATAAGAGTAGCTACTGCTATAAAAGAAACCCACAGTGCTGAACTAACACGGTACTTATTCATAAATAGTGTCATTTATTTGTGATTTGTGATTGGTTATTGTTGTTCTTAAACGTTCGTTTTTAATAAAAGTTAAAAAAAGTCAGAGTGGATGATTGTTCATGAGTTTGCCAAAGCAACTATGTGGGTTCTTAAGCAAGCGTAAATAGGAAACTATTCAGAATAAATATCAATGATATGATGAAGTTACTAAGCCTTTATTTAGTTACTCAAGCCAACTACTTCCATAAGCATGAGACGCATGCGTTCAATTTCGGTTTTCTGATCTACATTAATTTCGCCTGCAAGCTTGCCAATTTGTACTTCTTGTGCAGCTCCATCGGTTTCAACCAAATCTTTCACCATGATTATGGCCCCGGTATGGTGTTGAATCATATAGGTTAAAAATAGGCGGTCAAACTCTGTTCCTTTTGCTAGAGCTAATTCCTCGAGTTGTTTCTGGGTTAACATACCAGGCATACTGGAATGATCGTGCATGCCAGAATGATCCATACCTTCATGGCTCATTTCATTGTCGCCGTGCTCCATAGTGCTATGATCCATACCTTCATGGCTCATTTCGCTTCCATGCATCATTTGATAGTGACTATTATCCATGTAGCTTCCGTGTTTATTAAAATGCTTAACGGCATGTGCTACTTGAGCTGAATCAAATACCAATGAAGGTTCGCTACCTGGCTCAATTATTAGTTGAAGCCCATCTATGGTTACTTGAGGCACCATTTGGTCTCGGTCGTGCAGCCACCGTTGCATAATACCAATTTCATCTTTTTGGGCATTTATAATTCGTTTTGTCAAGGTGACAACATACGGGCTAGCGTTATTTACACTAGCCATACTTGACATGATAAGGGCTTGTGCATGATGACCAATCATACCCGCCATAAAGTCAACATCTGGCTGGGTGAATTGCATTTTAGCACTATCCTGGCGTGCCCAAAATAGTTCACTAAGATCAGTTCTACCCACTCTTTTATCCACTAATGTAGAGGTAGTTTTCTCAGATTCAACTAAAGAAGTCGCAGAATTTATCTCGTTATTCTGCATGTTGTTTGTGGTAGAGCAAGCCATAATACCGATTGATAATAGCATAACAGCAGGAAGGATATGAATGCGCATAAGAGTTCGCTTTTAGATACAGGAATTTTTTAAAACAGTAAAATTCTGTCATTTATCGACAGTATGAATCTATAAATATAAATGATGTAGGTGAAAAAGCCTTGTAAAAATATTCTAAGACCATAAGTTGCTTCCGTCAGAATCGGCCAGCAGAGTCCTTTAAGAGGATGAGTTTTATTTATGTTTGTATAGAATGGTAAAAAAACAGGAATGAGAATTAAAAATAGGGAATTCTAATACTAGCAATTTATATAAACTAATCTATATATAGTATGTGCTATCATTATAAAGATAATAGTTAGACTTTTTGATAAATAGTAAAATTTAAATATATTTATACATCAGTTATATAATGTATTACTATAATTTTACCAATAAGATGGAAATAAAATTCGTAAAACGATCAGTTGTAAAATCTTCAAAAAAACGTTCTTCTAAGTTTAAACCATTATTAGAAGCTATTGAAAAGTTAAAACCAGGAGGACAGGCTGCTGAAGTGCCTTATAGCAACGATAAGTCTGTAAATTCAATGAGAACGGCTGTATATCAATTTTGTCGTCAAAAAGATTACACAGTAAAAAGTCGTAGAGATTCGACTAATAAAAAAATCTATTTTTATAGAGATAAATAGGTCATAATACAGTATTCCATTGAAGATATTTGTTACGAATATCTTCAATATTTTTCTCTAGAGTATTCTCGTTCCAATGGTCAGTTGACATCGAAGGATATATATGAGCGGTAATATTACCTGACTTTGTAAGTAGTGATCCGCCTTTGCTTAATTTGGTCGTTCCTTCAAAGTATACAGGTACGATAGGATAGCTTAAGTCCATAGCCATGCGAAAGGCTCCTTTCTTAAAAGGGCCAATGGGCATTTCATGCTTTCTTGTTCCTTCTGGTGCAATTAAAATGGAGCGGTGATATCGGTGTATCTTTGCATAGTTATTTTGAAGGGTTTGAATGGCTTTTTCACGATTCCCTCGTTTAATAAATATTTGCCCAGTTAACCTTCCTAATAGAAAAAAGAACGGGAAATATTGCATTTCCCATTTTGCAACAAAGCGAACTCGTTTAATACCCAGTGCTAGTATAGTTAATATATCTAAGGTACTAGCATGGTTGACTATGTAGATAGCAGGCGTATGAACATTACCTGTAAAGACCGAATTATCGTCTAATTTCGTTTGGTGATATTCGGTGAGAAAAGTAATACCAAGCACCCGTAGCACAATTCTTGATAGGAAGGGTGCAACTTTTTCCAAAATCCAGTCTGTCAATGTACCTAAACTAATGACGACGAGCACACTGACGATGGGAATAAGCAGCGAAAAAAGACCAATAAAGAGTAGAATACCTAGAATACTTCTAAGGTAATCGAAAAAGGTTAAATTTTCGTTCATAAGATTTTTAGGCTAATGGCGACTAGGAGCAACTATGGACGAAAAGCATCTTCCAGGTGTACTAATCTATTGTCTCGAGGATAATACTCAATTAAATCGAACCTCACCTCTCTGTCCCAAAACTTTTTTCCTCTTGCCCACCATTCATACGCCGAAGTTATCCTATAAAATTGATCCGAATGCAGGTGCTCTCTTGGTCTGCCAAATTGATTGCTGCGTCTCATTTTAACTTCAACCACCACTAAAAGTCCCTTTAAGTCAACAATGAGATCTATTTCATACTTCTTGACCCGTAGATTCTGTTCTAAAATGACGGCACCCAAGACCTCAAAATAGCGACATACTATCTGCTCTGCCTGACGGCCAAGTTCTGTTGTAGTCATTTTTTTGGCGGTATTCATTAAGCCGTATCCACACCCTTACTTAGTTCAATTTTGAGTATCTATTCACTAGGAGTATTTCTATTCCTCGGTCTCATCTAAACCTCATTCGCCCAAGCCTGTTTCTTACAAGAGACCACAAAAAGGAAAGCCTTACTTTTTTTCTTCAGAGGAGGGGGAAAGCAGTTCGCTAAGGCGTTCTTTTGCCTCTACAAAGCGAACCAATTGTTTTAGTAGGGTCAAGTTCTTCTTAGTGATAAACGGAAGTAAGGCATCGGTAAAGCGTTCAAACATGACTAAAAAGTCATTATAATTTTGAATCCGCTCCTTAAATTCTTGGCTTGCTGGATCTAATTCATCGCTCTGTGTTGTATCTCCTTCCAATAAGGTAACGCATTCTTCCAGTCGGGCTCGTATGGGTGCAATTTCTCGCTGTTGGCGCTCGCGAATGATGGTGTTAACAATCTTCCAAACGTCGGTTTCTGCTGAAAAATAATCCTTACGATCACCCTCGAATTGCACTTTATGAATGAGTTCCCAATCCAACAATCTTCGTAAATTCATGTTGGCATTTCCCCGGCTAATACCCAAAATAGACATGATTTCGTCGGTATGCAGAGCTTGACTTTCGGCGTACAATAATGCGTGAATCTGTGACATAGTTTTATTAATTCCCCAGGAAGACGCCATGTCCCCCCAAAGCTGAACAAACTCATCTCGAGCGGCCAAATAGGTTGTAGAATGCTTTGACATACTTACTAAGACCTAATCCCTTGGGTTAATGTATACGCCAATGCATTCATTACTTTGAACTAGATTGAGCGTTATTATCAGAAGCGGATGATTCACCAGACGTTGCTCCACCACTGCTCGCTTGTCCCACTGATTCGGAAGTTTCTTTACTTGAGCTTTTGTCCGTGGCTGAGGGGGAAGAACCAGCCGGTTTTGCATCTTTGTTCTTGTAATCGGTTACATACCATCCTTCGCCTTTGTACACAACTCCGCCACCGCCTGTTATTACCCGTTTAACAGCTTGTCCGGTGGTAGGGCAGGTGGTTAAAGCGTCGGCACTAATTTTTTGTTGAAGGTCGAAGGTGGTTCCATCTTCCCGTTTATAGGTATAGGTTGGCATAATGCGTAAACAAAAAGAATTAGAGTTGAAGTTCTAGGGTTTGTTCCACTCCATCCCGAATAATAGTGATGGTGGTTTTTTGGCCTACTTCAAGGGTGTTTAGGGCACCCATATAGCCATAAATATCTTCGAGGGGAGTATCGCCTAAGGCAACAATAATGTCCCCGCTTTGCAGACCAGCATTTTGGGCTGGTTGCCCAGGATTAGTCCCGGTAATCCGCATTCCTACTCCTTCAAACCCATAATCAGGTAAAACACCTAAAGTAGGACCGTTTAAAGTCATGTTTTGGCGCTGTTCTCCTGGGGCTTCAACAAAAGGTAGCTCATCTTTGGAAACCGATCCAAGGGCATCGACCATTCTTGCAACATGGTCTACTACTAATTCCTGCCCTTCTACTTCGATGTACGCAAGATCATCAGAAGGACGATGATAATCTGAATGAGTATCGGTAAAATAGTGGAGTACGGGTATGTTTTTGTAATAGAAACTGGTATGGTCACTGGCTCCCGTACCATCTTCAACCAGGTTTAAACTCAGAGAATCTTCATTAACAGCGAGAGCTAATCCTGACCATTTTGGAGTGGTGCCAACTCCGAATATAAGTAGGTTTTTATCGCTCATTCGCCCAATCATATCCAAATTAATCATCGCTTTGGCTTGAGATAAATCAACGGTTGGTTTCTCAACATAATGAGCGGAACCTAGGAGTCCCATTTCTTCTCCAGAAAAAGCCAACAGGAGAATATTATCGACCGGTGGATTTTCAGAAAAATAATGAGCCAGTTCTAATAAACCCGCAGTACCCGAGGCATTATCGTCCGCCCCATTATGTATTCGAGGGGTATCTCCTCGGTATAACGAACCAAAAGAGCCATAGCCCAAATGATCATAATGGGCCCCAATAATCACGTACTCATTCGTGTTTGAACGGCCTGGAATCCAACCCACCACGTTGTTGGCAACTCTACGTTCCCCTTCGGCATCATCGCTGGCGTGAGGATTGGTTAAGCGTGCGGTGTTAATAGTGAAGGCCTGTAAAAAAGTACCATCATCTCCCTTAGGTTGCACTCCAAATTCCTCAAATTTCTGGATGATGTAGTTCGAAGCCAACGCTTCGAATTCAGTGCCTGACTCACGTCCTTGCAAAGAATCCGAGGCTAAAAACTCAATGTGAGAATATATATCGCTAGCGCTAATTTCAGGACTAAAAGCATTAGAGCC
>CALKOA010000062.1 GCA_938091655.1 uncultured Balneolaceae bacterium
CTGTTCTATGATTTACTGGGGGTGTACTGGATTCGACGGGAAGAGTAAATCCGTACGTGGCATGTCGAGGATGTCCAATGGTTCTCGTTAAACATCCATTATGGACTAAATGTAATTGACAACAATTACTCATACCGCTTAGCAGCCTAACAGCCTAAGCCGTTCCATGGGTGGCACGCCTGTCTGTGCCCATTAGGAGCGACGATTCCGACAGGATAGCAACTACTAGCCGTCTGTCTAATAGTTGTGAAATTTTTCAGACTAGCTATAGTTCACTGGGTTACTGGGTTCGTTCTATGGCGAAATTTAATCAGTAACTAAACATGTAGATATGTGCAGGACTGCCTTTTCGGACCGGGGTTCGACTCCCCGCACCTCCACTTTTTTATTCGATTGGTTATAATAACTCAAAATTCTTCGCGCTCTACATTTGTAAATAAATGTTAACGTATTTTCTCTACAATCCTTCTGAGGCCGTATATAGAGTCTAAATAGAGGTGGTTAAGACTCTATCTAATTCAACGCTAAAACGGTTTAATTTTAGTTCTAATCATTAGGTGTAAAAAATCATAGACTTATTGAAAACGCTTCCAATCAATTCGAGTCTATGAGTATTTGCGAGTTGTTACGTTTGATGTATTTACATTAATTTACAATTAATGAGGCTGCTTGTACGCTTTCTAAAATTAGAGGTTAACTGAAGTGGAATTTTTGATTTTATCTTTCGTTATTTCAATTAAGTAGTTATGTTTTAATTAGACATATATAATAAGTAATTAAAAATGTCTAGGGTACTAACCTCCTCGCATGTCTACTTTTAAATCCATCACAACAACAACAGAAGTCTAAAAAAGAGTTTATGGGAACCAAAAAGCTTTTCAATTCCATTGCTGTATTCTTTTCCATCATTATTTTATCAAGTACTCTCTATTCAACGACACTTTATGCCCAGGCTGGTAAAATAAATGGTACAGTAACGGATGCTAACGGGGAAGTACTGCCCGGAGTCAATATTATTATAGACGGAACCCTTCAAGGTGCCTCTTCAAGTGAAGATGGATTCTTCCAAATATTAAATGTAAAACCTGGTATATACTCCTTACGTGCTACTTACATTGGTTTTGCTTCCATTGTTATTGAGAATGTTAACGTTGCTGAAAATCTAACTACCGAAGTTAATTTCACCTTACAAGAACAAACCATAGAAGGGGAAGAAATTGTGGTTACTGCAGTACAGCCAGTTGTACGACCGGACGTTTCTGCTTCAGTAACCTCTATTCAAGCACAAGAAATTGCAAGTTTGCCAGTCACAGATGTGGCCTCAGTGATTGGCCTAGGAGCTGGAATTAGAGGTACGAGTGTCCGTGGGGGCTCCTCATCCGATTTGGAATTTTCTGTGAATGGTATATCCCAACGATCGACCCGTAGTAACTCTGCCTCACAAGAAATTTCTTTTACATCTCTTAATTCTGTACAGGTCCAAACAGGTGGATTTAATGCAGAATATGGTAATATCCAATCTGGCCTTATTAGTGTTACTACCAAGGAAGGTGACCGAGATGACTACAGTATGGATGTTATCTTCCGTATGCTCCCGCCACAGGATAAGCATTTTGGGCCAGATGTTAATGATCCTATGGCCAATCCATTTCTACGACCATACCTAGACCCAGAAGTAGCATTTACAGGCACTGGGGAAAACTTTGAGGAGGGTGCATGGGACTATTGGACGCGCATTCAATATCCTCAATTTCGAGGTTGGAACGCAGTATCTGAAGAATTACTGGCTGATGATGACCCCACCAATGATTTAACCCCTTACGCGGCTCAACGCCTGTTTCGTTTCCAACACCGTAAGGAGTTAGGAATAACCGAGCCTGATTATGAATTAGACGCAACTATATCGGGTCCAGTCCCAGGCATTGGTAAATCACTGGGTAATCTGCGTTTTGCTTATTCTACAAGAGCCACACAAAGAATGTACATTGTTCCACTAAGTCGTGATCGCTATGAGATGAATTATCACCTGCTGAAATTGACCAGCGACCTCGCTCCAGGAATGAAATTATCGGTAGAGAGTTCCTATCGATATAGCACAGGTACCAATGCTAGTCGAACAGGAGCTTCAGCCTCTTTATTTGGCGGAAGCGCCTCGAGTATTGCAGGAGCTGTCACTTTGAATGAGCGTTCTCCTGCCATTATGTTCTCAAGCGATTATTTTAACCCCTTAGAACAGCATCAATTTGTTGGAGGCCTTCATTTTACTCATAGTCTCACTGATAACTCCTTTTATGAAGTACGAGCAATTGTAAATCATGAGCGATTTGATGGACTCATTGGAAGGGCAAGAGATTTGGATGAGAATATTGAATTCGCAGATGGTCAATTCACCAATGAAGCGCCTTTTGGTTATTATGGGTTTTCTCAACAATTTATTGGATCTGGTCTTAATATGGGACTGGGCTTCAGTAACGCACGCGATACCACTCGTAATACCTTATATAATGTACGTGCCGATTTCTCTTCTCAGGTGAATCGAGTGAATTTGGTGAAAGCGGGAATTGACTTCCAACTTATAGATAATCAAACGAATAACGCGCGTATTGATCAGTTTTTAACGGCTTCTAATTTGAAAAATAAGTGGGACACCAAACCCATGCGTCTATCGGCCTATGTTCAGGACAAACTTGAATTTGAAGGTATGATTGCAAACGTAGGTCTTAGAATGGATTACGTTCAAGGTCAAAAATGGTTTGCATTCACTGATTACGATGCGGTCCTTGGGATTGGAAATGCAGGAGCAATCGATACATTACAAACCATTACTCCGGATGGTGTGTTGCGTTTGAGTCCACGTTTAGGGGTGTCTTTTCCTATCACCGAAGTATCTAAATTTTATTTCAATTACGGACATTTTTATCGTTTACCCACGCCAGATGACTTGTATTATATACGCGTGTATCCAGAGTCTCAACAGGTCACATCATTGGCAAATCCAGATAAAGCATTACCAAAAACCGTTGCCTATGAACTCGGATATGAGCAGTCATTATTTGACCAGTATTTAGTTAAGGTGGCTGGTTTTTATCGTGATGTAACCGATCAACCATTAAGCGTTACCTACACAAATCGTGATGCATCGGTGAATTACAGCTTAAGTCAAGCCAATAGTTATTCAGATATTAGAGGGGTAGAATTAACGTTCCGTAAATCGCAAGGTAGATATGTTCGTGGGTTTGCCAACTATACCTATCAGGTAAGTAGAAGTGGAAGATTTGGTTTCGCCCGATCTTATGAAAACCCAGCACAACAAAGAGAATATGAGCGTACGACTACCGCTAATGATGTGTTTCCTTCGGTACCTCAGCCTTATGCTAATGTGAGTATGGAATTCTTAGTTCCTGAAGAAATAGGGCCTAGTTTAGCAGACTTCTATCCGCTTGGTGGTTGGAACGTGAATTTCATTTATCGCTGGACCTCTGGTTCGTACGAAAGTTGGACGGGTGGTGGTTTTATACCCGGTATAGTGAACAACGTTCAGTGGAAAGATTATTGGAATGTAGATCTTCGATTAAGTAAGCATTTTGAAGTGGCCGATCGTGTACGTGCCAGCTTATTTGTGGATGTTAATAATGTCTTAAATCATCGTTATTTCTCACCTTACACACCAGGCTTTGTGTTAGCCGGTGATCGACTAGCCTATATGAGATCCTTGCATCTACCACAGTCGGTGTTGGATGAAATAGGAAATGGGTATCCTGCGCCACCTATTGCAGGAAATGATCGCCCCGGCGATTATCGAGACTTTGATGTGGAGTTTGTACCTATTGTAAGCGTAGTAAATCTTGAGACAGTATCCAATCCAAATGAACGGCCTTTATACTGGCATTCAGCATCCCAAGATTACTATCAATACGATAAAGATACGGGTGTATTTAACCCCGCTGACGACGAATACGTAAAAGAAGTCTTAGAAACTAAGGCTTACATAGATATGCCAAATCAACCCTATTTCACATTCTTTAACCCACGTGCTGTTCGGTACGGAATTAGAATTAGTTTTTAGTAGGGGGCACCAATGAGCTACAACAGAATTATAAAACGTCTTAGAAATCTTAAGAAAATGAATCAAATGACTTCGTATCGTTTGTTAACCTTACTCGTGATCATGTGTTTTGTTCCCATGCTTAGCATGGCACAACAAACCAAGTGGATGGAAGTAGGAGCCCTACAAAATTTTTATGTTGATCTCGGTAATGAAATTGAAATTGCAAGGGGACTCGGGCAACAGGATGGGTTTCGATATCCCGCTATATACCCCCGTTTAGACATGCAGGCGGCCAAAGGATTTTGGATGGGTGCTAAAAATGTTGTTGATGAAGCGGGAAATCAATATCCAGTACGAGTTATCCATGTGGGGCCTCGTGTTTCGGGACAAGGTTTTTTCTTTCCAACAGATTTCACCACTATCGCTAAGTATCCATCTCCTGAGGCAAATGTCGAAGGAGCGCTGAGTTATTTAGAGGATCCAGGTGTGGATGAGGTAGATGCGAATCAGGGCCCGGATAAAATCATCAACAATGTGGTTAATACCGCTCTTGGAATTACCATGCAACGAAGAATTATTGCATTTTCTAATGAGCATCATGAAAATTATCACATTATCGAGTATACCTTTACGAATACAGGTAATACCGATGCTGATGCCGATATAGAACTTCCCAATAATACGGTGGAAGATTTTATGATTTATAACCAGCGTAGATGGTCCGTGAATGGTTCAACCCGATATACCATTGGTAACGCCACAGGTTGGGGTATTAATACCATGAATGACCGTATTGGGGATGGTATTGGACCGAATTATGGATATGACGATTTAGTGGCGAACTACTCTTGGCACGGATATTTCCCACAATTTACTCAATACAACAATGTGGGAGCTCCCATCTGGAATCCAAGCGGGACGGATATTTCGAGAGGAGGATTAACGCCGGCGGATACGACCGGGCGATTAGCTGCATGGCAATTTGTTGGGACAGTTAAAATACATGCCGATGTCTCGGCAAATGATGAGACGGATGATCCAAATCAACCTTTCACCATGAATCATATTGGGTCTGATGATCCCTTAACTTCGGGTAATGATCCTTTTAATTCAGCGAAAATGGCTCAGGAATATGCCCTGATGTCTCAAGGACGGATTGTTCGTCATGCCTATATTGTGGAGCCTACGGGCCAAGCAGGTTTTGAAGATCCCTCTGGAGATCCTGGCTTGGGAACGTCCGGTGGTTGGTCGTCTGGTATGGGTTTTGGACCATGGACACTGGCTCCAGGAGAAGATGTAAAAGTGGTAGTTGCCGAAGCCGCCGGTGGTATTGGCTATGAAAAGGGTATTGAAGTAGGGGTTGCCTACAAGAATGGAGACATCGATGCGGTTGCCAAAAATCAAGAATTTTTCAAAGGTAGAGATGTCTTGTTCGATTCCTTCCGAAGAGCCAAAGCGGCATATGAAAATGGAATAGAAGTTCCAGAACCTCCGGCACCACCCAGTGTATTCAACGTAAATGGTGGTGGTGATGGAATCTATATGGATTGGGTTTACGACGGTGACGAATCTAAGGTTGAAGGTTTTGAAATTTATCGAGCAGCTCAGCGCCGAGATAGCGCCTATACCTTAGTTGGTACTGTAGGGCCTGGTGTACGTGAATTTGTTGATGATGATGATACGCCTGTCGGTGGTCCAATTCGTGGTTTAGATTATTACTATTACATTCAAGCCGTCGGTAAAGCAGGTGATAATAGCGGTGCAGCTTTAACTCCAGCGGGTGCGTTAAAAAGTAATCGATACTATACTCAAACCTACGATCCTGCGAGATTAAAACGGCCCCAGGGAGATTCCGAAGACGCTATTCGAATCGTACCAAATCCCTACATTCGAAATGCCTCTGATGCCTTGAGTTTTGAACAATCGGGTCAGGATAGAATTGCGTTTTTTGATATACCAGGTAAATGTACCATCACCATATACACCGAGCTTGGTGAGAAAGTAAAAACCATTATTCACAGTGATGGATCAGGTGATGATTATTGGGATTTATTCACCGATGAGCGTCAAAAAATTACCAGTGGTGTTTATGTAGCCGTAATTGAAAATACGGGTGATGATGAAAGAGCTGGTGAAAAAACCATTAAGAAATTTGTTGTAATCCTCTAAGCGCATTATGAATATGAACATGAAGATAACTCGACATCTAACGCTTTTAAGCGGTCTTAGCCTCATAATTGCGCTATTTTGCGCAGATGGAGCCTATGCTCAGCAAAGAAAACGGGCTCAAACTACTATGAAGTTTCTTTCAACCTCTAACTACGCTAACGCATCAGCTATGGCGAATGCAGTAACGGCGATGGAAGGAGGTGCATGGCATCAATTCTATAATCCGTCAGCAATGGCATGGAGTCCTCAACGTGTAGACCTTACGGGATCTGTAAATGAATGGATTGCAGGAATCAATTACTCTTCTGTAGCCGCTACTATTCAACCTTTTGAAGGTAAATTTGGAATTGTAGGATTCAATATGGTAAATGTTGAGTACGGAGAACTGCAGAGGACCATACGGGCCGATAACGAACGTGGATACATTGATGTTGGAACCTTCAGCCCTACAGCATTTTCAGCAGGTCTATCGTACGCTAAAAGCCTATCGGAGCAATTTTCAGTGGGTGCGAATGTTAAATTTGTTACCCAAGATTTAGGAGCAGGTATTGTCGGGATAGGAGATGATAACGGACTTATTGAGCAAAGTTATTCGGCCTCGGCTACTGTGGTTGATTTTGGGGTGTTCTATCGTACGGGCTTTGAATCATTAAATTTTGCTATGTCGGTAAGTAATTTTTCTCCCGATGTTCGTTTTGATTCACAAGACCACGAATTACCTTTAACCTTTAAAATGGGTCTTTCTATGGATGTGATTGACCTAACGGATTTAAGTAAGGATCGTCATTCTCTCTTGGTAAATATCGATGCCAACCGCCCCCGAGATTATAATGAACAAATTCAGGTAGGTGCTCAATACGGATTTAACGATTTATTCTTTTTGCGAGGTGGATACGTATTACCTAGCGATGAAGAAGGTTACTCAGTTGGTTTTGGGGTCAAAGGCTCTTTGAGAAACAACCAAATGTTATTAGTGGATTATTCTTATTCTGATTTTGGTGTGTTTAGCAACGTAAATCGACTAACGTTTAGAATTGCTATTTAAACCTCAACAAATACAAAAAACAAGTTTCAAATACGTAAAGATATGATGCGCTCAAAACTACTTATTACCCTTTTTGTGATTGTAGGTTTATTCACCGCTTGCGATGAACAGGCTACTTCTATTTGGAATCCCGATGAACAAGCTACAGGATCTGCTCCAACCTTAAGCAGCATCAGTCCAGAAGGCGGATATCTGTCTGGGGTTGATGCTATTACGGTTACAGGTACTGGTTTTTCAACAAATGTAAATGATAATCGTATATATTTTACAAATTCAGAAGAAAATGGTGTGCCAGGTCTAATTCTTTCTGCAACTGAAACTCAATTAAAAGTACGACCACCAAATATGGCTGGTGATACTATTTTAGTAAAAGTAATGGTATCCGGTGCTGAGACGTTTAGCAATGAACTAACCTATAAATTATCTCCTCCAATTGTTGAAGTGTACCCTGGTTTTAAACCAAACTCTCAAACTCCTGTATCATTGGGATTAGACAACAATGGAGATTTGTATGTTGCGGTTACCGAATCTGGTACTCCTTTAGGTATTAATAAAATTGACATCAGTGCAACTGGTGAGAATGTTAGTAACTACATTTTAGCCAATAATCGTTTTCGATTTGACGCTATCGACTTTAGCTCAGACAATAGAATGTACATCACATTGGGAATTCGCGCGGTTTTTCAAGGTACGGAAGGAGCTAAGGAAGGCGCGCATTTTATAATGCCCAGTCCATTCACCTTCATTAATTTTGATATAGATGAAAATGGATATATGTGGTTGGTTGGAAATAACACACACATTGTCCGACATATCCCACAAACAGATCGAGTCAGTATTTCCAACATCAATAACTTACCTGATAACACAGCGATTTTCCCGTTTGAAGCCAATCTAAAAGGTGTCAGCTATTACAATAGTGCTTTGTATTTATTGGGTATAGACGACAATGGGCCAAAAATTTGGAAAGCCGATTTAAATGCAGACTCCGAGGTAACTACAGTAAGCCTATTTTCGGATATAGGGGCAGCATTAGGTGATGTTACGGTAGAAGACACCTTTACAGATTTAGTCATTGCAGAGGATGGAATGTTATATGTTGCTACCAATAGAAATGAAAGTATACTTGAAATATCAGCTGATGGTTTAAGCATTGGTGCTTTATACCCAGGAGTACTCTATCCAAGTGTAACTTCCCTAGATTGGGATGATGGTGATTTTCTATATGCAAATACTATCGCAACTACAGTGGATGGAAGTGTTAATTCAGTGATCAAAATTAACATGCAGAAGAAGAGTGCACCAGATTATTAATTTTATTACTATCGTAATAATTAAACAACAACAAATAAAACAGAATGACAAATAGATACAAAGGAGAAAATATGAAAATAACAAAAATGCTAACTTTTATTCTTGTAATGTTAGTTCCTGCAATAGCTAATGCTCAGTGGGTACATGATAATACATTCCAAGCACATCAAGATTCAATAAGAGATGTACATGGTGTAGCTGTAGATGCTGAGGGTAAAGTTTGGGTACAATCTTATTATCCAACAGAGGAGATAGTTATGAATCGGGGTGGAGATACACTTTCTACTCGAGTAATTTATATATATAATTCTGATGGAACTCAAGCCAGCTTTTCGCCTCTGAGTGTAATTACCTATGCTGACGGAAGTGCTGATACGCTAGGCCAAGTATGGTATCCGTCAAAAAATGATGGCGCTGGTGGATATGAAGGATATTCTGGTAGGGGAATAACTGCAGATTCAAATGGTGACATTATCATTTCAGCATATAATCGTCTTTACAAAGTTGATCATACAGACGGATCTGGTATTGCTATGGTTGACCCATCTGCGGGTTGTTCATTAACAGAAGCTACAACCGATGATGCTAACAATGTTTATGTTGGTTGTGTGGTTGGTTCTGCTGGTTCATTAATGAAATTCGCTCCTGATTTAACGGGTGAAGAAGCAGTGGTTACAATAAGTGGTAGTTACTCTCGTGACTTACAAGTTTCAGGAGACGGAAATACCATTTGGTGGGCAGGATATACCAATGGTGCTGTTTATCGTTATTCTCGAGATGATGAATTCTCATCATTTGGTGATGCTGATACCGTACTAGTGGGTATGAAATCTGAAGTTTTTGATATCCATCCAGTAACAGGACACCTTTGGGTAGGAGCAGGATCAATGAATGATGTTCCAGGATCTCCTTGGACTCCACAAACTTGGTATGCTTTTGATATTTCTACCGTTGGTACAGAGAATGAGATTCCTGTAGACTCAATTCGTTGGGACCCAACAGGAGAAGATGCATTTGATTCGGCTCGTCCTCGTGGGTTAGACTTTAGTTCTGATGGTATGACTGCATATATTTCAGTTTTTGCATCTCCTGATGGAATGCAGAAACATATGAAATCAGATGGTAATTCTAATGAAATAGTAAATAACCTACCTAATGGTTATGCGCTTGAGCAAAACTATCCAAACCCATTCAACCCATCTACAAACATTAACTACAGCCTTCAAGAAGCTGGTCACGTTACTTTAAAAGTATACGACATGACTGGTCGTGAGATCGCTACATTAGTTAATGGTCGTGTAAATGCAGGTGCGCATACGGTTACGTTCAATGCGAGCAACCTTTCTTCTGGTGTATACATTTATGCCCTTGAAGCAAACGGTGTACGTTTAACAAACCGAATGACTCTTATCAAATAAGATTTATTTGACGTTTATAAAGGCAGCCCTTCCAAAGGGCTGCTTTTTTTTTAATTATTTTTGAGTTTAAACTTTTTTCTGATGAAATCACCGCTTCGAATCTCATTTCTCTTAAGCTTAGCAGCTATTTTATTTATCAATTCTAGTTCTTCTTCCATTCTAGCTCAGGAATACACCATACCTAAAAAAGAATTTAGAGCCACCTGGATTGCTACGGTAATCAATTTGGATTGGCCACAATCTGGCGGATTGCCACCTCGATTTCAAAAAGAAGACTTGGTTAATAAACTGGATCGTTTAAAAGAAGCGGGAATCAATGTTGTTTATTTCCAAATTCGAACCGAAGGTGATGCTCTTTATGATTCACCCACTGAGCCTTGGTCGAAGTATTTAACGGGTGAAGAAGGGAAAGCTCCAGATCCCTATTGGGATCCTTTAACCTTTGCTATCGAAGAAGCACATAAACGAGGAATGGAGTTACATGCTTGGCTCAATCCATATAGGGCAATGAGGTCGATACCCTCTGATTTTTCGCAAAAAACTATACTCAATGAAGAGATGGATCCCAGCCTTGAGGTCATATTGAATAGAGAGTTTGACCAAGAGAATAAAATGAAAGTTTCTGGAACTTCTCAAAGAGCCGACAATCATGTTTCAAACACACATCCTGAGTGGCTGTTGGTCATGAATAATAAAATTGCCATTTTTGACCCAGGTTTACAGGAGGCCATAGAATACAACCGAGATATTGTAATGGATGTAGTTAATCGCTATGATGTGGATGGAATACATTTTGATGATTACTTTTATCCTTACCCACCTAATCATATGGGAAGTTCATCAGCCAATGAAAAATTGGATGACGAAACATTTGCAAAATATCCACGCGGTTTTACCGACAAAGATGACTGGAGGAGAGCCAATGTAGACTTACTGGTTGAAATGATTCATGATAGTATTCAAGTAGTAAAACCATGGGTTAAATTTGGAATAAGTCCATTTGGAATTTGGAAGAGTGGTGTTCCAGGTGGAATTTCGGGTATGAATGCTTTTGATACCATCTATGGTGATGGAATTGCGTGGTTAGAACAGCGCACCGTTGATTATATAACCCCTCAACTGTATTGGGGAATAGAAAGATGGTATTCTGTAGGTCAAGATTATCGAGCTTTGGCCGATTGGTGGGCTGACCAAGCGCACGAAAATGAGCGGCATATGTATCCTGGTCATGGTTTATATCGCACCAGTTCTAGTACATTTACAGGTACCTTGTTTAACCAAAACGAAATGCCCCGTCAAATAAAGCATAATCGTTCAAACCCGCTCATTCAAGGAAGTGTTTTTTTCAGAGCAAAGAACATCACTAGTTACTCATCAAAGGGTTTTGCTGATACCCTTAAAACTAACTATTACCGGTATGCTGCTCTCACACCGACTATGAGTTGGAAAGATAGTATTGCGCACGCAACACCACAGAATCTCCAAGTACAACGAGATTCAGAAAAGGAGTATGAATTTCATTTAAGTTGGGATCCTGTTGAAGTAAATGTCGAGGCAAAAAGATCAGCTACAGGCTATGTGGATTCCTTAGTTAAGTATGCTATCTACCGGGTCGATGCCCCCGATCAGCCCGATCCAAACTCTGCAATGAATGAATATTATCATCTTGTTGGTGTTGCTGGAACTACTGAATTCACTGATGTTGCGCCCCCTTCTGAGCATAAGTATTGGTATTTCATCACTTCTGCTACAAGGAATTCTATTGAAAGTTCGCCAAGCAGTGTAATTGAAGCTGGGGTGGTAGTTTCAACGGAGGATGCATTAACCAGAATGGCTAGTTTCGATTTATTACCTAACTATCCTAATCCATTTAACCCTTCTACGGTTATCCCATTCACCTTGGAGAAAGGGGGCTTGGTACAGTTGGAGGTGTTTGATTTACTAGGCCGAAAAGTGGCTACATTGGTTAATGAAGAATTGCAGATGGGGAGTCATTCATTTAGTTTTGAGGGCGCTTCTCTTAGTTCAGGCGTGTATGTTTACCGGCTTCAGCAGAATGAACAGGTTCTCACTCGTTCTATGACTCTAATAAAGTAGGCGAAAAAGGGGGTAAAATGTCAGATAGGCGCAGTTTTCTAAAAAATATTAGCTTGGGCCTGTTTGGTTTAGGTGGTTTACATGCAAGCTCAAAACAAGGCGAAGAGCAGAATGAAGTAAAATTCCGTATTGCTCATGTGACCGATCAACATGTCACTTCTAGGCGTAAGGGTCACCTAGGTTATCAAAAATGCATAGATTCAATTAATGCTCTGAGACCTTCACCCGATTTGGTGTTAATGGGGGGGGATATGGTCTTTGATGGACTATATACCGATTTAGAAGTGTTTCAAGAGTCTATAGAATTGTATAAAAAGATTTCAGATACATTGGAGATGCCTTATTATCATTGTATTGGCAATCATGATGTATTAGGCTTATCCTCTAGAAGAAAGGTAGCTCCAGATCATCCCGAAATTGGGCGAGCTTATATCATGAACCGTCTGGATATGAGTAGAGATTATTATAGTTTCAACCACAAAGGATGGCACTTTGTGGTATTGAACTCTATATACGAGAAAGAGGGAAGCTCAGGACCAGCGTATGAAGCACGTATTGGTGAGCAGCAGATGGAATGGTTACGTTTTGACCTAGGTAAACACAAGGATATGCCGACTATAGCGGTGAGCCACCTTGCTGCCTTTTCGCACAAGGGTCAAATAAGACAAGACTTTGATATGAAAGCGATGAGTGGAATTATTCTTCAGGATAACAAACAGCTTAGGGAGGTGTTAGAGCGGCATAGTGTGCGCGCACTCTTGCAGGGTCATACTCATGTAAGTGAGAATTTCCAATACAATGACGTATGGTACATTACTTCGCAATCGGCTTCTGCGGCCTGGTGGGGAGGAAACTGGTTGGGTTTTAAACCTGGATACACTGTTCTTGAGCTCGGCGAACGGGACATTGTACGATGGTATGCTAATGAATATGAATGGGAACATCAACTTGAACCTGAGGATACCTTAGAGCGTGAACGCATTCAAGAACAAAAAAACTTTGAAGCAGAACAAGTTATTCTATATAGACAAGAAACGAGCCGTGGATAATCAATTATCGAAAACAAATAGACCCCCACTTTTTTTTTATGTAATCATAATAGGTTTTATAGCGCTATTCGTTCATGAGCATTTAGTGGCTCAATCATTTTCGATCAGCGTGCTAAATGACTCGGTAATAAGCAAAGGTGTTCAACACATAGCATGGGAGTCAAAGGAGCCTAGGTGGTCAGGGGATATTGTAGTGGCTGATTGGACTCCCTCTGTAGAGCTAAAAACTGTGAAAGCAAATAATGCATTGATGGGCTATGAGACCACTCAAGAGATGATGCGGACTTATCAGGAAGCGATTAACGAGACAAAAAAAGTGGTTGCTGCTATTAATGGAGATTTTTATAAGGCAGGCGGAGTGCCTGTACACAGTCAACTTATCGATGGTGAAATTCTGAAAATGCCTGTTCAACGTGACGCTTTAGCCATGGATGACCAACAACATTTTTATCTGGGTTCATTTAGATATTTTGGTCAATTAGAAATTCTTAAACCATCGATTATGCTAGAGATTGATGGAGTGAATATGGCTCGCGAGGCCGATCAACTTATTGTGTATAACTCATATTATGGGGACTCGACCAACACTAATAGCTACGGATATGAAGTCCTTCTTGAGCAACTTGAGCATCGACCTATTAACCGACCTGAGCTATTCCGAGTGGTCGAATTAGCTGAATATGAAAAAGGCTTTATTCCTGATGGTCATGTTGTTCTATCTGCCCATGGGGAGAAGGTGTCTCAGCTTAAGGTGTTGGCAGAGGGAGATTCGGTACGAATAACTCATGGGTTACTGCAAGGTCAAAATGCTATTTACGAACAACCAGCACTAGTCGAATTTATTGGGGGAAGTAAGGTATTTTTACATGATGGAGAGATTGATGGTAATTGGCCTGAACGACATCCTAGATCGGCTCTTGGCTTTAATTCAGATACCACAAAAGTTTTTTTATTTACCGTAGATGGTCGCCAAGAAAGTAGTGTGGGTATGTCGCTCACTGAGATGGCCGAGGTGATGAAGTATTTTGGAGCTCACTACGCCATAAATCTTGATGGTGGTGGGTCAACAACTTTAGTCGCCAATAATAGGGTTCTGAATTCCCCATCCGATCCAACAGGGCAAAGAAAAGTTTCCAATGCCGTATTATTGGTTCAAGACCGTAGGTTCAGACGTTGAGGGAATCACAGATTATGGGCTTTGTTCTTATACTTTGATCAGTATGTTTTTTCGCTGCATCCAACGTGCTAATATAAAAAAGATAAAAACCCACAAAATAGAATGACTTAGGGAAGCAATCATAGGATCGACAAAGATTCCTTTTAATACCACCGAGTACAAAACACCTTTCAAGCTCAATACTTCGCCAGCTACTGTAATGTGTATCATCCCCATTATTCGCGCAACGATTCCACTTAAGAAAAATACGGTTATGGCATTAATCCCATAAGCAATTCCCCAATTTATTCCCTTTTTGTATTCCTTTACGTCGATGTACCAATAACAAAAACCAAACATAATACTGGCTAAACCACCTGTGAACAGGCTAAATGAGCTGGTCCAGATATTTTTATTGAGTGGAAAAATCCAACTCCAAAGGTACCCAATTGTCAACCATATAAAGCCCCATGTAAGTAAATCAAGTATTTTGTGTTCCGGGCTTTGATGATTTTTAAGCAGTATTTGACCAACGAAAATACCCATCAAAGTACATACTAAAGCAGGAAGTGTACTAAGAATACCTTCCGGGTCCCACAAATCTTTCCACATATGCCCGCTGATAAGAAGCTGATCGATATAGGCCGCTAGATTTCCTTCGGGTATATCAATAGCACCCGCTCCATACCCGGGTACTGGAATAAAGCTCATCGCCAGCCAATATCCAATCAAAATGAGCCCACCCAAGATCCATCGTACTCTGTTTGATGTGTACAGAAATAGAAAAGCGGCTATTATATAGATCACAGCAATACGTTGTAGAACTCCTGGTATTCTGAGGCTTGCAATTTTTGGATGAAGACCAAACTCGGGTGAAAATACCACGTACGGAAAAGCCGCGAGGGCCAAGCCCAAACCAAATATTTTTAGTCCACGAATAGTGGTTTTTTTGATTAATTCCTGACGACCCATTCCTTTTGACATTGCTTTAGAGAAAGCTAATACAATGGAAACGCCAACAATAAATAGGAAGAAAGGGAATATTAAATCAGTGGGGGTCCAACCATGCCATTCTGCGTGAGCGAAAGGACCATAGATATGTGACCATGAGCCCGGATTATTCACCCATATCATGGCAGCAACAGTGGCGCCTCTGAAGAAATCTAGGGAATCGAGTCTTTTTCCTGTTGAAATTTGTTTAGTGGTATCCATACTTCGATTTAGGTATTAATTATTCTTTTATAGTCATGGGCAATTGGGCCTTGAGGGTTAGTATCTTAATAACTGATTGGTCAATTCGATTTTCGCTAATAAGACCCTCATCTAGTAATTGCTCTACTAAACATACTAAATCAGATAATTTGGCGGGTTCAGGTAAAAGATTATTCCCAAAACAAAACATATCTACTCCTGCGTTTAGACCCATTTTCAAGGCCTCTTTGATCCCGTAGTGATTAGAAATAGCCCTCATTTGCATGTCGTCGGTAAATATCATTCCATCATAGCCCATTTTTTCACGGAGCAATTTGGGTATTATGTGCTCAGATAAGGTGGCTGGATGCTGTGTATCGAAGTCTTTATGGATCACATGGGCGGACATGATCATGGAACACAAGCCATCTTCTATCAAGGATGAGTATGGGAGTAATTCATCTACTTCCCAGGTTTCGGTTATATCTACAAAGCCGGCATGGGTGTCACCTTTGGCACTTCCATGACCAGGGAAATGTTTGCAGCAGCCCCAAATTCCTTCTGATCCCAAGCCTTCTAAGTAGGCTTTTGCATGGCGATACACAAGCTCGGAGCTACGGCCAAAAGATCGTTCTCGCTTGGCTATGATGGAGGAATTTTCTTCTTTTGCTATATCTACCACTGGTGCAAAATTAATCGAAATATGCATTTCTCTAAGAACGGAGCCTATGTCTTTGGCCTGTTGATAAGTCAATTCAAGGTTGTCTTGTTTTCCTAGATAGGCATGACTATTTGTTTCTGGGAATCCATATTCAGATTTTAACCGATTGACAAGTCCTCCTTCTTGATCGATACCAATCCAAAGTGGGAGTGAGCTTGTCTGATGTAAAGCCCCGCAGAGTTCTTGAAGTTGCTTGGGTGAGGATATATTATGGACGGGCTTGTGGTGAACCATATCTTGATCGAATAAAATAACCGCTCCAGGACCTACTTCCTGGATCATGTGAAGCACTTCAGAGCCTGCACTCACATCAGAACCTCTAAAACCCATTAAAAAAAGTTGAGCAATTTTTTTTCGTATTGGTAAAGTGTCTAGCAAACTAATCGGACTTTTTGGGTTCATCTAAGGAGGTTAAGTGGTTTTATGTGATCTAAATAACTTTTCTGGCTGCGTATACATCAACCCGAAAAACGGTGTTTTAAGAGATGTAAATGTGGGTGATAAATCGAGGTAGTTCATTTCTATTTTACCTACTTTATACATGATATGTTAATCATTTAAGACATTCTAAGCCAATCTATTAGTCTATGTTTACACCCTTTATTAAGCACCTTAATAGCCACCAATTCTCAGCACGTAATATGGCGCTTTTGTGTGGGATTATTTGTACAATTTGTATTGCACCCCTTAATGCACAGCATACCGTAAAAACCGGTATTGAAGTTTTGTTAGAGCAGAATTTTAAGGCGATAGAAGGGAAAAGAGTCGGCTTAATTACAAATGCTACTGGGGTAAATTCTGAGCTTATTTCGACTATAGATCTATTAAATCGCGCAGAAAATGTGCATTTGGTGGCCTTATATGGACCTGAGCATGGTGTGCGTGGAGATTATGCAGCTGGGGATAAGGTTGAGAGTTATACCGATCAGTCAACAGGCTTACCGGTATACTCGCTGTATGGAGCTACTAGAAAACCGACTGCTGATATGTTAGAAGGAGTTGAAGTTTTAGTATATGACATACAAGATATTGGGGTGCGATCATACACCTATATTAGTACAATGGGCTTAGCCATGGAGGCTGCTGCTGAGCTTGGAATACCTTTTGTGGTATTGGATAGGCCAAATCCATTGGGTGGGTTAAAGGTAGAGGGCGGTTTAGTGGAGCCAGAGTTTGAATCTTTTGTGAGTGCATTTCCTATTCCGTATGTCTATGGACTGACCCCTGGTGAGGTTGCGTTAATGATTAATGATAAAGGGTGGATGGATGCAGAGCAGAAAGTGGATTTAACGGTGATCAAAATGGAAGGGTGGGCGCGTGAGTTGACCTTTGAACATACGGGCCTACCCTGGGTACCAACTTCTCCTCATATACCTCATGCCTATTCTTCGTATTATTATGTTACCAGTGGAATAATGGGGGAATTGGGTGTGTTTTCTGAAGGAGTGGGGTATACGCTCCCTTTTCAAACATTTGCAGCTGAATGGATAGATGAGCAGGATCTGAGTGAGGCTATGAATGCCTTAGGCTTACCAGGGGTTTATTTTCGGCCAATTGTTTATAAGCCATTTTATGGACGTGACCAAGGAAAAACCCTAAGAGGGGTGCAGATACATTTGTATGATTTCGGTCAAGTGGAATTGATGCCATTGCAATTCTATTTTATGCAGGTGCACCAAGAGTTATACCCTGAGAAGGATGTTTTTGGTGTATCGGAAAACCGTTGGAATATGTTCGATAAAGTAAACGGCTCCGATCAGGTGCGATTAGAATTTTCAAGGGAGTACCAAGTCAAGCCATTACTGGAACAATGGAGAAGAGAAGCCAAGGCTTTTCAGCAAGAATCCATTCCTTTTTGGTTGTATCCTACCAACGACTAATCACAATAATCTCAAATTATGAAGAAGATATTTTTTGTTATGTTATGTACGAGTCTAAGTTCATCTGTATGGGCACAGTACAATCCACTCAGCTTGGGAATAGTCATACCTGAACAGGATACCGTTGAATATCCATTTTCACGATATCGGGTAGCGGCACACACCGATCCAAATGCTCAGGCTTTTATCAATGGCAAACAGGTACAAGTCTACAGTTCAGGCGCCTTTGTGGATATGATTTTTCCCACTGAACAGATTACCCCTATTGAGTTTATGGTGGTATTAGATGGCGATACAGTTAAACAAATTCGGTACCTTGTTAAGCCAAGTTCTTCTGAACCAGCCAGCTCTGAGTTGGTTGATCTCGGGTCGAAAAAACCCTCCAAGAAGTGGTTCATTGAACCTAACGGAGATCCGTTGAACCCAGATCAATGGTACGGTCCTGGTGATGTGATACCTATAATTGCGCAGGCGACACCAGGTAAACATCTTAGTTATTCACTACCTGGGCAATACACACATGTTGTTATGAATGAACGCAGTCCCGGGGTATATGAATCCTATCATAAAGTCGCCCCCTATGATCCAATGTTTGAGGGAAATATTGAGTTTAATTTGAAGGGGAGGTGGTTGAAGCGCGCTAAAGCTATTTCCTCGGAAACAGTTAAAATGGGAGGATTACCTAAAACGGGTGTGGTAAATACTTCCGAGGCTTACCTGAATATTGGTTTAGGTTCTGATCGACTTGGAGGTGCCAAGTATGGCTCTATCTACGAAGGAGTAGAGCTCATCATTGTGGGTGAACAAAGTGGATTATACAAGGTAGCGTTAAGCCCTTCTTTACATGCCTGGATCCCCACGAGGTTTGTGGATGTAAAGGAGTCATTTGAATTACCCACACAGTCGCTCAGTGGTAATATTCGTATCGCAGCTTCTCTAGAAAACTCAAGTCAGACACAGGGTGCCGATGTCATAACGGTTTCCTTACCCAAGCGTTTACCCTATATCGTACACACTGAATTAGATCCCAATCGCATTATCGTAGACATTTTTGGGGCGACCTCAAACACTAATTGGAAGATATTGCTAGATGAAGCCACCGGTATTAATGAAGTGCGGTGGAGCCAAATAGAGGATGGACGGCTACGACTTTATATTGATTTGACGCATAAACGCCACTGGGGCTATGATGTGGAATATGGGTGGCGAGGTCAAATGCGCATCATCGTTAAACATCCTCCAGTGATTGAAGATGCACTAAAGCCATTGAAAAATCGAATTATTGCGGTTGATGCAGGTCATGGTGGTCGTAATAACGGTGCGCTCGGTTCTACTGGGGTTATGGAAAAAGAAGTAGCTTTAGCTATTTCAAAGAAACTTGAAGAACTACTAGTAGAAGCGGGGGCAAAGGTAGTCATGACTAGAACAGATGACTCGTATTTGTTTATGAGTGAGAGGGCCGAAATCATTCGGGCAAATAAGGCTGAACTAATGGTCAGTATTCATGCTAATTCTATTGGATATGCCACGGATCCTAGAGAAATGAAAGGTACAGGTTCATTTTATAAGCACATGGCGTATAAACCATTGGCTGAAATCATGTATAACAAAATGCGAGAACTAGGTCTGGATGACTACGGGTTAACAGGAAGCTTTAATTTTTCACTCAATGCACCTACCGATTTTCCTAATGTATTGGTTGAAACAGCCTTTTTATCCAATCCTGAGGAAGAAATATTCTTACTAGATCCTTATTATCAACGCCGAATGGCCCAACAAATAGTGGAAGGCCTGGAAGAATATTATATGCAATATGCTAGGTGGCCTAATGAAGAACTTGAAGCAGATAAATAGAAGGAATTATTCTTTGTTACGCCTCCTATTATTGAGCTCAATAACAGGTGAATGACCCTATTTAATAAGGGTCATTTTTTTGCTTAATACTCCATCTTTTGTGATGAGCTGATATACATATACTCCGCTTGCAAGCCCACTTGCATCAAACTGGTATGTATGTTCACCTGCGGCATGTTTACCGCTAGCGAGTATATCTACTTGTCTCCCAAGCATGTCATACAAGACTAAACTTAATTCTTGTGACACTGGTAAACTAAAACGTATGCTAGTACTTGGATTAAATGGGTTAGGATAGTTTTGTTGTAATACTATTCGATTAGGGAGATCATTATTTATTAGAGCGTCATCAAGACCCTCATTTGATATGGCCGTAGCAACCTCTGCAACGCGTAGGTCATCGAAGACTATGAAGCCCTTGTTAGAATTACCCTGAGTGTAGCTAAGCTGAAAGCTATCAATATACACATTACCGTTAAGGCTTCCATTACCATTTACCCAACCGACTACCGGATCAGTGGCTAAATTCCATGTCACGAGTTTCCACCCAATCCAGTCGATGGGAATCCATGAGCTTCCTTCTAGTTGATTATTGCCGTCACGCAACATAAAACGAAAGGGATTTCCTGATCCATCCCCAAAAATGAATACCTGTAATAGGCTATTATTTGCAAATTTAGGAGTGCTTGAATTTCTGTATACCCGAATTAGTTGTTCTGAATCGCTGGTATTCCAACCGTATTGTATACGCATGGCCTGTGGGCTTGCGGTGAGTTTGTTGGTCCACTTGGTTTCAGCAATACGAGTAGTTTCTTCTCCAATATATCCGGTTGTACTGCCACTTTGAGAAGGAAACCACCACGGAGAAAAGTCGCCATCAAAGGTGTCAATTACCCTGTTTACTCGAATTCCCTGACCACTGGTTGGGAAACTTTTTAGTATACCTTTACCTATTGCATTACCTAAGGTATCACTAATATGTTTTGATATACTTAGTAAATGATAAGCATTGGGCAGTAGCGGTTCACTAGGAAAGTAGTTTAACACACTCTCTGAACCTACCTGGTAATAAGCTAGTTCACCTGGTATTCGTCGACCTGAGGTCATATAGTACATCGTGGTTGAATCAAAGGCAGCGGAGTCTAAAGGCTCGTTGAACCGTATAGATGCAATAGGAAATTGATCAATTCCTACACCTGTAATGGGAAAGACATCTGAGCTAATGGGTGCCATGATATCAGCAGGTGATGTAGAAAAAGAAAGAGTGTAAATACCGCCTGCTTCACCATCTGCGTCTCCGTCAAAACCATGTGTAAAAGGAGAGTCATCGGTTGCACTGTCTAGAATCTCCAAAGTATAATCGGTAACAAATGCAAAATTGGCGGATGAAATTCTCAGAGTTGATCCTGATATCCAGCTATATTCCAGGTTTTCAACATTGGGAGTGAGACGTAAGGCACTTTCAACTGAGGCTTTATTCATAGTACGGCTGAACTCAAGCACTAATGGTTCTCCTATGTCCAATGACTCCCCCGATGCAAGAGATACCGAGGCGATAAAAGGTTCAATATTTGAGTTTAGTTCATGGTCTGCAAAGCTAAAATCGTCGGTTAAAACCTCTACGTCCACTGTGTCTGAGTAATAGCCATCAGCTTCGAATATAACTTCTTGAACACCATTTGGAATGGTTTCTAGGTAGAAAAAACCATTGCCTAACTGTTCTTCTGGACTTGAGTAAGCAGAAAATAGGGATTCATAACTGTCAGTGGTGTAGCTACTATCACCAATTCGTATGATTGCACCATTTATTGGCTTTCCATCGGCGGCGTCTGTCACAACGCCCGTAACTATACCAACGGTTGGTCGCTCATCCACCCCCATGTACGATAGTACCGACCAGTAATGGGATTGAGCCTCCAATCGTTTAAACTCGGCGTTCATATTTAACTGCTGTTGTCTTGGGTTAGTATGAAAACCACCCTCGCTTAAGACCGATGCCATACTAGACTCTCGGTTTACATGCAAATAGGGATATTGACGGTCATGAGAGGCGACTGAACCACCTAGATAGAAATTCCGATCGGCATAATTACCTCGAGTTCCGACACGCATGGCTGCCGTCAAATTACTGGTCATTAGATCACCCATTTCTTTGCCACCCTTAGGACTTTTTTCCACTGTTACGCCTCCCGATCGCCAGCCTCCGTGAAGTAGTAGCGTGCTATTTGCAGAGGCAGGTCCAGCATCGGAATGAATCGAGTGAAAAAAATCTGCAGCTAAGGCATTAGCCCGATCCGTTCGTTGTGAGAGACTCACTGAAATTTGATCATTATCTCGGCTCAAATAAACGGTATCAATATCAGTAGTTGATAACAACATTTCGCGGAGTGCCAGGCCAATGCGAAGTACTTTCTCTGCTTCTGAGTAATTGTAGAGTCCTTGGTTTTCTGTTCTACTGTGACCTGGGTCTAAAAATAATGACCAACCTGATAGTCCTGTTACTTCTTGTGCGGTGGAATTTGCCGGTTTAAGGGTGGTGACAAAAACGAGAGCTACCATAAAAAGTAGTAATCGGCTTGGAGTATAGATGGAGTGTGTGTTAAGCATTCGGGGCAATGAAAAATGTGTTGGAATCATAGTAATCGTTGAACCTTTAAAACGATATTGACTGACTGGCTTATTTATATCAAGGAGGGCCAATGTTGGTTGGCTTAATGCAATAGTTCCTTAACTATCGCAGTGGTAATAGATAGATATGACCTGTTTCCGGATCATTAAACAGTATTGAATCTCCATAGGGTGACCAACTAGGATTTAAGGTGATTAAATCGGTATGAGTGGTGATTTCAACTCTAGTTGGTTCATTGGCTCCAAAGACAATAAGTTCGGCAGCGGTAAACGCATACCCATTATCTTGGGTTTCCATGGCGACAATATACTGACTATCTGGAGACCAGCTAGGGCGATATGCGCTACCCAAAAAGCGTAGATTTTCCCCGTTGCTATTCATTAGATACAATCCTTCTCCATAGCGTTCAAAAGCCACAAGTTTACCGTCTGGCGAGTGAACCAAATTCAACAACTTAGCTTCTTGATCCTCAAATACATCAACCGGATCCATTTCACTATCATTTTCGGACAGGCGAACCATTTTTTCGTCTACAATTATGAGCCGGTTACGATCATCTGGGATGGCAGGCTTCAGGCGTTCTGGCAATTCAACCCCAGTTTCAGCCCTTACTAAACCGTTTCTGGAAGAAATCACAGCCAAAGATTCATATCCCATCCATTCTGGATCCCCTTGATATCCCATGCTGTAGTCAGTAAGACGCTTTACTACCCCAACTTCCATGCCATAGAGCTGTAAAGCACTCAATTTTTTTCGGTCTCTGTACACATGATGAGTGGATAAAATCCATTCTCCATCCAAAGACCAATCGTAACCAAAGCCTGCTTGAACACTGGTAAGTTTACGTATGTTTGATACATTGATACTGTCTTGCTGGCTGTAATCTGCTACCCAAAGACCGAAATAATTAGGTCCAGTAAATGCTATATACTCACCATCTGGTGAAAAACGGGCATTCATGAATGGAAGTTCATCTCCCCCGACAAGTTCAATAGGTGTTTGTGGATTAAATGGAGAATTAGAACTTGATCCATCCAAGTCTTTTTCAACTAGTTGTAATGCTTCATTGGTAACAGACTCTGCCGTGCTTTCTTGAGCAAAAGACGGAGCTAACAGACCTGTGATAAAAAATGTTATACCAGCAAGTAGGCTGAAATGTAACAGGTTTAAAAAAGAAAGTTTTCTTGAGATATTTGTGTGCATATGCAAGGTTGTTAAAGCTTAAAACGAACGGTGTAGGTTATTGATAACATTAGTCATTTTTCTTTTTGCCAAAATCGGCTTCAATACGAATGAGTGGGGTTATAATTACAATGGGAAGGGCCGATAAAAGTACCCATATAAAGAAATACTCATATCCAATTGCCTCTTGAACTAGCCCAGATATTGCTCCTGGAATACTCATGCCAAACGCCATTAGCGCTGTGCCAAATGCATAATGAGCTGTTTTAAATGGACCACGTGCAATGTAAATTAAAAACATTAAAAAGGCTGTAAAACCGAAGCCATATCCAAATTTTTCAATACCTACTAAACTGCTTATTACCCAAAAATTCTCTGGTTGATTGGCTGCCAAATACCAATAGGCTAGGTTGGGGAGGTTCATTATAGCAATCATGGGCCACATCCAAGCCTTTAAGCCATGCCTAGAAATGACAATACCCCCTAAAATTCCTCCAGCAGTTAGTGCCAATAGTCCTATGACTCCATTTATGTAGCCCACGTCGGTGACACTAAGCCCAAGCCCACCTGCTTCAACGCTATCCATTAAAAATGGGGCTGCCATTTTAACTAACTGACCCTCACCGAATCGGTAAAGTAATACAAAGGTGACGGCGAGTAGAATCTGATCTTTTTTAAAAAATTCGGCAACCGTGCTCCAAACTGCTTGTAGGGGCGATTCGTTTGCTTTTTCTGCGGGGGCATCCTCAAGAGGGTAGGGTAGCATCCTCTGATGATATCCAAACATGAGAATCATGATACCCGCTACCATTCCTAAGACCACTGTCCAAGCAAAGCCAGAATCCATCGTTCGGGTAGCCAAAATACCAGCTAACACAACGAATAAGCCTTCGCCGCTCCACATAGCAAGCCGGAAAAAAGTAGAGCGAATACCCACAAAAAAGGATTGACGGTCATCACTCAGAGCCAGCATGTAAAATCCGTCTGCTGCAATATCATGAGTGGATGATGCAAATGCGACTAGAAACAAGAATAACAAGGATACTTCAAAAAAGTAGGGGGTTTGCATGGCTATAGCAGCACCTATGAAGCCTATACCAATGATCCCTTGCATCATATAAGTCCACCACCGCTTAGTTTTGAACACATCAACAAATGGGCTCCATAAGGGTTTTAATGCCCATGGCAGGGCGAGTAGACTCGTAAACAAGGCTAGCCGCGCGTTTGAAATACCTAAATCTTTGTACATAATTACAGAGACGGTGACCACAATGATATAGGGGATACCTTGGGTATAATAGAGCGTCGGTATCCACCACCAAGGATTTTTTGTGGTTGGATTGGAAGAATCAGCCATGTTGGTTAGTATAATTAGAGGATGCTATATCAATGGTTTACGCTTGGAATTTTGTCTTAGAAGTCAAATCTGACAGCCGCGCTGTGAACGGTTATTTTAAGAGCGTAACCTTATGGGTATCATACCAATAACTTTCTCTATTTTCAAATTGAATACGAACAAAATAGAGCCCTGTTGACTGGCTGCTAGCCAACCATTGAATCCTATGAGTGCCAGACTGCTGCTGGGTATTTACAAGGGACTCAACTAATCGACCCTGCAGATCATATACCTCTAATTTTACGGTGCCAGCCTGTTCTAAGCTATATTCTATCTGTGTAAGTGGATTAAATGGATTGGGGTACACCCGAAGTAACTCAAAACTTTTTGGCGTCTGAGACAAAAAAGTTTCATTACTTGTTAATTCCTCATTTATGCCTACCCAACGAACGGCATCGGCTACCACATAATTGAAGCTGTCCCCACCAAAGTTAGAAATAATGACCATGTCCTCAGAATTGGCATTGAATTCGTACTCCCCTAACTCTACCCATTGTGATGAATTGGTACTTTGATTGGCATATACGGTATCAACACCCAATCTGTGATGTATAATGTAAGGCGTCTTTTTACTTCGATTAAATGAAGACACCCACCAACCATCGACCCGATAAGTCCCAGCAGACGGTAATTCGGGAGAAAAACGCACGGTTTTACTCCCATCCCCGCCCAAGGTGATCAAGGAGGGACTTTCCCCCCAATACCCAGAATTAGCCGAAGCTGTCCATCCTTCGGATACCTCAACTGTTTCATCGGCGGTATCTAAGATCTCCTCAGAGCCGAGTACCGGCACTTCTGGTATGGAATCGGCAGGAACTACCGCTAAAAAACTGGTTACCGGTCGCTGATAGGTGCCACCACCAGGGCGGTTAATAAGTTGACTGGTTACCGCCATTTGACTACTGCCACCCCCATCTAAATTGATAGCTTCGGTACATCCCAAGTCAATCATTACTTGAGCCATTTCAGGTAGACTGAACCCTTGGGAAGCTACCTGCCTTCCATCGGTGACCAACAAAATCGCTCGACCATCGGCGGTATATCCAACCGCAGTTCTTGGATCTCTGTTACTTAATCCTACTCCGGATCCCCAAAAAATTTCTTCGTTATAACTAACATGTACCGAATCTCCTTTGACGAGTATTGGGCCGCCTCCAATACCCATATACATATTAAATGCTTCACCCGTATTTTTGTTTGGGGCGGCTAGGGGGAGGTCACTGCTTCCATTCGTGTAGCCCATGGGTTGGTTGAATCGATAAATATCATCCGTTGTACTTCCGAAATGATAGATCCAATCTACCGCCATATCTCGGTTTTTAGCAATGGAAAAAGCGCTTCTAATGACGGGATAAGAGCGATTATTGCGATTTAAACTGCCTACATTCCGAGAAAGTAACTTACCAGGTTGGACGACGGTAGAATAACTGCTATTCCCTCCAAAATATCCTCCATTGATGGCTGCAATAGCTCCTATTCGTTTAGAAAACTCCGTTACTGTTTCTGTTCCATTTTCGGCTAAATAAGGGACTAAACCAATTTCAGCAACCGATAAATCAACTTCAATGTACCAAGCTTTTAGGGCAGGACTGGGTCGTGTACCCTCGTAGAGCTGAACACCCTCGGGTAAGGAATATTGTTCGCTAATATTAGTCCATTCTATGTTCTGAGCACTACTGAAGTTTGGTAACCAAACAACAATAAATAGTATAAGTATGGCAGATTTGAAAGTTTTCATAGCTATGGTATGTATTGTGATGCAATAAGATTTAAACAATGAAACGAACGTCGTTAGCACTGCCAGTATAAAGTAATAGAACCTATTGGTTCATGTTTCTGGTTCATGCCAATAGTTCATTAACTTGTTCAAATAAAAGCAAGTTGCTATAGTAGACAGTGTAGGAATAAATAGGAGAATAAATAGTCATATTCAACCGTCACAAAGTGCACAAGCATCAAAAAAAATGACCCGGCTTAGTGGGCATACCTAATTCGGAAAGATGGATAAAAACCTAGGTCAAATACCTGTCTTTGGGGATATATTTGTATAATTTCATCACCTTGGGTGTAGTTTGCTTGAATGCGGTCACTATACCAAACATTATCTCGATTGAATAGATTAAAAAAGGATAGATGGGCTGTAAATGTTGATGTTTTGAGTACTTTATTAAACGTGATATGGGCATCCCATCTGTGATAGGCTGGTAGACGTTGATCCATTGGCATGGTTGTTTCTCCATATATAGCAGGGGTACCCGTTCCTGCAATACCTTGAATATGTAAACTGATTTCGTCGGTTAGTGTGTAGCTTTGATTGAAGGTGGCTTGGTGTCGCCTATCCCATGGGGCGTCATATTCAGCAGCTTGGTTAATCAATGTATTTTTAAGGTGTACCTGTGCCCAAGTATAACGTAACCAAAAGGATTGCTGCGCTCTTTCGTAATGTATATAGTGCTCCCATCCCTTGGCATCTCCATTGGTTTCATTCAACCAAGTAGATTCTGAGTTGCTATACAAGCTACTCATAAGACCAGCATTAAGTTGATGTAGCCTTAAATATGAATACGTTTTAAAGTAGATCTCGCTACGATAGTAGAGATTATTCTTGCTATGTTCCCAGCCCAAGGTCAGTTGACTCATTTGAGTAGGCTCCTGTTTTTCTTGGGTTAAAATCCAAAAATCAAGTGATTTTTGATTGTAGAGTTCAAGTTTATGAGTGTATTGATGAGTTTGGCTAGCGGTGAATAAATAGGATCCAAAACGATCGGTCTGGTAACGGATTAATAGATTAGGATTCTGATGAAATTGCCTACCACTCGAATAGTATTGTCCTCTGTATCCAAGAGAACTTTGCCAGCGATTGGACCATTGTCGATCCCATTGTATATAAGCTTCTAGTAGCTGAGAAGAAGTATTCGAAATAAATGAAGGGATCACCAAACTTCTTTCGGTAAAATTAATACCGTAATCTGTGTAACTAAGACCTGCTTCTACCGTGTGGCTTTGGTTAGAATAAGACCAAGAATGCAGTATGTTCAAATCTCGCACATCATTCTGCATGAATAGCGCAGATACAGTACCAGGATTGTACCCTAGATTGAAGAAATCTGAAACCTGATACTCATAATCGTCTTTCGAAAAAGTAGTTTCATAGAGACTCAACCCAATTTTTAGGTACATGATCCAATGGTCGGGCATTTCTTTGTGATGTTCGACTACAACGTGAGAAGCATTCCATGAATATGCAGTATTATACGTGGAATCAGGATTGCTGTTAATGGGATAGCGATAACTCATTCTGGCGTCGTCCGAGCTTCGATAAAAACTCATGGACCAAATTGAGGTAGGATCTACTTCCAAATTCCATGAGCCATGTAGGTCAAAAAAAGAATGATCAAGTGAGTTAATGGTAGCTTGTGTGAAGGGTAGGCTAAGTTTACTAGGGTCTATTGTTTCAGAGTCTAGCTTAAGGGTAAACTTTCTATCAATATTAAGACCATAATGAATGAGGTTGGTAGGTGATAGTTGGGGGACGTGATCGTAAATTGAATGCCTTGCAGAAATTAACCAGCTTGATTTGGCCTTTAACATTGGGCCTTCCGTGGTTAAGGAGAATGCCGCATTACTTAGACTGGATGAAAGACGAAAGTTTTGCCGGTTCCCAGAACGGGTGTTTAGGTCGAGGAGCCCGCCAATAGGTGCCGAATAACGGGCAGGGACACTATTGTAATAGAATGCACTAGTCTGTAAAGCATCTGGTACCATAGCATCTATCACCCCAAACATATGGTGGTCATGATATGCCTGTTGACGGTCAAGCAATACTTTGAATCCCGTGGGGTCACTTCCGCGAACATACATCCCATCACTGACGGCGCCACTAAGTCCTACAGAGGCAAGTTGCTGTAAGCTTCGAGTAGTATGGGCTTCTCCTGTGGTTCCAAAAACATCGGTTTGAACGTATTCATACATTTCATTGCCAAGTTCAACACCTTGAGCTTTACCCCATATTACTACCTCATTTGAGTAAAGTGCTTCGGGTGTTAGACGAATGGCTATTGGCAGAACTTGCTCTATCGACCCCTCAAAGGCACTAAGGATAGGAGCAAGGGGTAGGTTGATTTCTTCCATAGCATAGCCAACATGATATACCAACAAATGAAGGCTATCCACCAAACTTGAATATCTTCCATTTTCCTCACTTACTGGAATGGACACTAGCTTTTGAAAACTACCAAAAAGAGTTAACCAAGGTTCATCTTGGGTAAAACGATATCCCACCTGACTCAAATCCAATGATTCCCCTGATAGGTTATTACGAACATCAATGCTTAGGTTGAGTGTTAGATTAGGATGTTTCATACCCAGAGAAGCTAAATCGTCAGGGAAGGCTGAAGATGTTGACAAGTGAGAATAAAGGATAATTTGTCGGCTGATTGAATCCCATTGAATTAGAATCCCATGTTGTGTTGCAGCTAGTTCGAAAGCCTGCCTGATAGGCAAAAGGATTTCTTCGATGTGTTCAACGTTGCTCTCTTGGCTAAGAGTTTGGGCATAATTAGCTAAATGTTCTTCTGTGACATTGCTAAAGATTCCATGAATTTCGGATTCTCGATAAAGTATCTTGTAGTCGGTGTACATTTCCAGCCACTCAATAAGCCTGCTTATTTGGACGGTGTCGTTTTTCTGGGATGTAAATTGAGACTTTTGCAGCAGGGTATGCTTATGTGTTACGGTGGGCATTTTGTCCTGATTTGAAAAGCTTACGCTGTTCGTGTCAATGATCAATGGAGAAATAGAAGTAGATATTCCGGTTACCGCAAACCAGAAAGAAACAAACAAAGCGCCAAATAAGGGCATACGATTTAGCTAGTTTTAATCGATACCGACAAATTCGTATTCGCGATTCGATTTTTTTACAAATTCTCCATTAAATAATAATGAAAAGTTAGTCAAAGTTTGTTCTAAATCACCTAAAACCAGGCTTCCATTTGCAAAGTTTTCAGCAGGCGGTTGTGTAATTTTTACAGCTATGTTATAGTGGTGAGAAAGTTCATTAATCAATGATTCAAAAGGGTTCCCCGTAACATATATACTTGATTCCATCCAATCTATATGACTTGCATTCGAGTCATTTCCCTTGATTGTAATGATACCCCTTTGGATGGTAGCAGAACTTTGAGGCTTCAGGAGACTTGGTTTAAGGTATTTATTAGGTAAAGTAGAGATTGAATCGGAAGAAGATAGGACTTCAAGCGTTATTCTTCCTTCCTCAAGATATACCTGGGTTTCATTAGCGTAACTTCGCACATTAAATGCTGTACCAAGAACACGAATTTGACCATCACCTGCATCAACAATGAATTCCCCATCGTTTTGTTTGGCCACCTGAAAATACGCTTCGCCCTCCAGTTTAACATGCTGGTCGTTGGCAGTGGAATTGATGCTGTATAATTTTGAGTAGGGCCGAAGTTGAACTTTCGAGCCATCCTCCAAATACACCATCTTTATTTGATGGGAAGATTCAGCTAGAAGTTCCACGGACTTCTCGTTACTAAATGTGCCATAAAGCGTCCACCAGCCAAGTATTCCAACTAAAAAAACTGCGGCATATCGGAATAATTTAGCTATGGGGAGCTTATACAAAGTGAAGGCTTGATGGGTTAGTTCAGTGTGGGTATGTTTCTTATTAGAACGAATATGCTGCTGAATAGCCTCCCAAACTTCTTTTTTTGCTAATGGTGTACCTTTTTCATATTCATAACCTTCTCGGTAAGAATGAAGCATATCCTCAAAAAGTCCATTAGGTTTGGACTTTTGAGGGCTATTTTTTTCATTAGAAGGTTTTTTTGTCATCGTGTTTTAAAATATGGAATCAGTAATGCTTTATTTCAAGCATTGGTTTTATTTATCCCCCATTTTTTGGCCTCTTCGGCCTCTTTCTTTAACATCTCCATCTCTAAGTCCTAAACGGTACAGGCGGTCGTACTTGTAGAATGTCATGAGTGCTGTGCCATCTTCCTCTAAATCAATGGTGCCTTCCATCACTGTTTCTTCAGGCACACCATTGATTACTTTATTCAAGGTCATGCTATAACTAAGTGTACCTGTAACTGCATTTTCAAGATTACCATAAGCGGCTAATGTATCTTTATCAATTACTATATCATCAAAAACCACGTTTACTTCAAATGACCTTGAGTGACTGGAACTGTCCCTTAAAACGGCGACGCTAGAGCCAAAGCCATGATGGTTACCGTCCATTCGTACAAGACTTTGTGTGGCGTGTACACCCGTAAAATGTAGGCTGTCTATTTTGGTGAATTCAGACGATTTATGTGGTTTGCTATTCTGACCTGATTTTGAGGAATGAAGGTTAATCTGGTTAACGGCATCTCGAAGAAGCTTAGGTTGGGCTATAAAATTTCCTTCTAAATCGACGTACTGAATTTCTTGAAGGGTAGATATGCTACTGCTAAATAATCCCTTTTCGAAACTACGATCAAATGAAAGCGTGTGCACTCCGGTGGTACTGTCATAAGTGTGACTGAATGATCGTTCAAAACCACGCCCACCTTGTTCATCCTTATTGCTCTTCTTTAGAAAATTTTGGTCATTACCATAACTTATTCCGGTAGAAGAAATAGTGGATAATGCATCATACACACTATTCATAAGACCTGATTGTTGGTCTGAGATAGAGCTACCCATTATTTCAGCAGCCATATCTAAATCCGCATCGCTGATAAGTTCGGTGTCATTAGATACAGTGGAACAACTCCAAAATCCTACACTCAATAATGCTAAGAGTAGAGGAATACGTTGTATCTTTAGATTCTTGTAGCTAAAAAATTTGGCATATAAAGTGGAAGTCATTGATGTTTTCATATTCATAGTGGGTGAAATATTGGTTTGGTTCTAGAGTTAATACACTTGAAATTTATAGCACCCCTAATGGTTAGCTAATATTTTTAATTTTTCTCTAAGCTCAGCTAAAGCGAGCCCTATGTGATGCTCAACGGTCTTTTTAGTGATGTTCATTATTTGTGCTGTTTCCTCGTAGGTAAATTGTTCCAGATAGCAGAGCCTAAAGGCTTGTTGCCGTTTTGGGGCCAATGAGTGAATCGCCTCTTCAATACGTAGTCTCCTTTCATTTTCAATCTTTTTCTTTTCCTCTTCTTCAACAGTACTAGTGAAAAGGCTTGACTCAGCATCCTGCTCATTTGAAAAATTGTTTTCTGTCCCCAAATTTGGATATTCGAATAAATAATCCTTATCGGAAGATGGAAGTTCTTTGTTATCTCGAATTGAGTTTAAAACTCTACTGTGAGCCGCTGCATACAAATAGGCTTTTAACGACTTTTCCGGGTTAATACGTAATCGATGATCCCATAGGTAAATAAAACTCTGTTGAACAATATCTTGAGCTACTTCATGTCTAATACCGTATTTAATCACATAATGGTAAACATTGGAAAAGTGTTTGTTAAAAAATAATGAAAAGGCATGTTTATCACCCCGCTGAATAGCTTCATATAACTGTCTAGAGTCCTCTGTTGGGCTGTGAGCAAGTTGAATGAGTAATGGGATGAATGGTAATAGCATGCACTAATTAGGTGAAAAGACGATTCCGCAGAAACGAATCGATGTAAAATATAGTATATTCATTTAATTATACGACTATCACATGAAAGAAAAGAATTCAGAGCGTGTCTCTATAAAATCCCTATTAGAGACCTTAAAAGATATATTCAGGTTAAGTTTACCTTATAAGACTAGATTTTTTTCGGCCATACTACTTGTGGTAGTAGGTTCGGCCATATGGCTCACGGTACCTCTTGGATTACGATCGTTATTAGATGCTGTATTTGAGCAAGAAAACTATGCTTTACTCAACAAGCTCTCTTTAGGATTAATAGGACTTTTTCTAACCCAAGCCATTTTCACATTTGGGGGAAATTATCATATTGAATGGGTGGGTGAACGGGTCATCACCGATTTGAGAAACTCTATCTATGCTTATCTACAAAAATTGAGTTTTAGTTTTTTTGCCAATAGGAGATTGGGAGAGTTGACATCTCGACTAAGCAATGATGTAGGATCTATACGAGTAGCCCTAACCGATTCTCTCCCTCAGGTCATCACCATCAGTATAACCATGATTGGATCCGTAGGACTTATGGTGGTTTTGAATTGGCGGTTGAGTTTAGTCATCTTCCTAACTGTTCCTATTGTAACCATTGCTACCAGGTACTTTGGAAAGAAAATAAGGTCCTTATCCAAAAACGTTCAAGACAAATTAGCAGACACCACCGCTATTGCCGAAGAAACACTAGGGGCTATACGGGTGGTAAAGTCGTTTACTAGAGAAGAATATGAAATAAGTCGTTATCGTCAAGCTACCGAAGAACTTTTCTCTACTTCAAGGCATAAAATCATTTTGACTCAAGTTTTTTGGGCAGGAGTTGGCCTTATGTTTATGGGAACATTGGTGATGATTTTTTGGTACGGCGGCAGGGAAGTGCTTTCAGGTCGCCTAACAGCTGGTGACTTAGTAGCATTCATAGTATATGCATTAAACATAAGTCGATCTGTTGGTCAGGCATCCCGTTTATACACGGCCGTTAATTCTGCAGCAGGAGCATCTGAGCGTTTATTCGAGCTACAGCAAGAAAAGCCTGAAAACGAGGTACCACCTATAAATAAACAAGGATACACAAGGAAATCTATCAAAGGAACCGTACAATTCGAACATCTTTACTTTTCTTATGAGGATGGTAAAAACGTGTTGGATGATCTAAGTTTTGAGATAAATGAGGGGCAAACCGTTGCATTGGTAGGTGCGAGTGGAGCTGGGAAGACTACCTTACTTAACCTAATACCAAGATTTTTTACTTCTACTAAAGGGGTGATTCGGGTCGATGGCGTATCAGTAGAGGATTGGGACTTATACAATTTACGATCATTTATTTCCATTGTCCCTCAAGAAACCCATCTTTTTGGGACCAGCATTTATGAAAATATTCGGTACGGTAAGTTGGATGCCACCAAAGCAGAAATTGAACAGGCTGCAATAGATGCAAATGCCCATGAATTCATTACACAAATGTCTGATGGATATCATTCCTTAATTGGGGAAAGAGGAGTGAAACTAAGTGGTGGTCAACGTCAGCGTATTGCTATTGCAAGAGCTTTACTTAGAAACCCTTCCATATTGTTGCTTGATGAGGCAACCTCCTCCTTAGATTCGGTATCCGAACGACAGGTTCAGCAGGCACTAGACCGCCTTATGGAGAATCGAACGACCTTAGTTATAGCGCATCGGTTATCTACTATACAGCATGCCGACTGCATTCTTGTTTTAGAAAATGGTGTACTGGTCGAATCAGGCACTCATGAGGCTTTGCTTAACAAAGAAGGGGTTTACGCGCATTTGCATGATATGCAGTTTTCTGAAAAATAACTGGTTGATAGCAGTATGACTCCATAGGATGCTGAACGTATAGGAGCTACAAAGATAAGCCTTAAGTTCTTTAGGCTTTGGTTTATGCAAAAATTGCGCAAATCTTGTAATTTTTTTTCACTAATTTTGCAAAAAAAGGTCTATATTTGGTTATTAAAATTTCACCATTGTATATGTTACATATGTCTAAAAAGCGCTTTCAAACTATTTTTATCACCTTCCTTAGCCTAGGATTTATTGGTCTGCAATCCTTGTCAACACTTGCACAAGTTAAGCTTATTCAACCTGAAATTGACGAGAAGGTGAACGAACTTTTACAGCAGATGACCTTGGAAGAAAAAATAGGTCAACTTAATCTTCATAATGGTAGCTGGGATGTAACAGGTCCTGTGCCAGAAGGTGAATATCAACAAGCGCGTTATAATCTTCTTAAAAGTGGTGGTGTAGGTGCTATGCTAAATGTGATTGGAGCAGAAGCAACCATGGCCGCCCAAAAAATAGCGGTAGACAGTAGTCGATTGGGAATACCTTTAATGTTCGGGTATGATGTGGTACATGGATATCAAACTATGTTTCCAGTTCCAATTGCCGAATTAGCTAGTTTTGATACGCAAATAATGCAGGAAACGGCAAAAATACAAGCGATTGAAGCTGCAGCTGGAGGGATTAACTGGACATTTGCCCCTATGATAGATGTGGGCCGTGATCCTCGGTGGGGTAGAGTAATGGAAGGCACCTCGGAAGATCCCTACCTATTATCTGAGTTTGCTCGTGCTAAAGTTAGAGGCTTACAAGGAAAAGACCTATCGGAAACAGGTACCATTGCCGCTACGCTTAAACACTTTGCAGGATATGCATTCGCCGAATCAGGTAAGGATTATAATACGGCAGAATTATCCAGAAATACCTTGTTAAATGTGGTTTTACCTCCGTTTAAAGCCGCAGTAGAAGAAGGAGCTGCATCGGTTATGAATTCGTTCAATGATGTAAATGGTATTCCAGCAACAGGTGATGAATATCTACAACGTACTCAATTAAAGGAGAATTGGGATTTCGACGGATTTGTTGTTTCGGATTGGGGCTCAATGCGTGAAATGATTGCACATGGATATGCCCCTGACTTAAAAACCGCAACCGAGATGGCTATTGAAGCAGGTAGTGATATGGATATGGAATCGGAAGGCTACCAGCAATATTTACAGGATTTAGTACAATCAGGACAAGTGGATATTTCACTGGTCAATGATGCTGTTCGCAGAGTACTACGAGTGAAGTTTCATTTAGGATTATTTGACGATCCATATCTATACAATGACCTCACTCGAGAGGATGAACTAGTTTATAAAGAAGCACATCATGACGTTGCACTCAGGGCAGCGCAAGGTTCTATGGTTTTAGTCGAGAATAAAGATGAAATACTGCCTTTAAGCAAACAGAGAGAATCCATTGCTGTAATTGGATTACTAGCCAAAGATAAAGATTCACCACTGGGAAACTGGCGTGCGCAAGCCATTGAAAACTCGGCTGTTTCTGTTTTTGAAGGTATCGAATCGAAACTTGGTGAGAATACCGAAATAGAGTTTGAGCCGGGCTATGTGCTCACCGAAGGTAACCGTTCATTTCCTATGGAATTAACATTTTCAGTTGAAGATGAGTCAGGATTTCAAGCAGCTATTGACTTAGCTTCAGAACATGAACAAGTGATCTTGGTTGTCGGAGAAGATGCCTATCAGACAGGTGAAGGAAGAAGCCAAATGGACATTGGGTTGGCAGATAATCAACAAAAATTGGTCGAGCAAATTTTAGAAGTCAACGACCAAGTAGTGGTTGTTCTCATGTCTGGACGACCAATTATTGCACCTTGGTTGTATGAAAAAAGTGAAGCAGTATTGTATGCATGGCATCTAGGTACTGAAGCTGGACATGCAATCGCTGACGTATTATTCGGTGATTACAATCCTTCTGGTCGTCTTCCAATGTCCGTTCCCCTTTCACACGGCCAAATTCCGGTTTATTACAATCACAAAAGCACAGGAAGACCTGTTCCTGGTGCGGGTGATGCCTCTACAGTTTTCTGGAGTCATTATACGGACGGTCCAAATGCACCTCAGTATCCTTTTGGATATGGATTAAGCTACAGTAACTTTGAATATGGTGAGCCAAGCATATCAGATACCTTAATGAATTCCCAAGAAAGTCTAGTTGTTAAAATTGATGTTACAAATACCAGCAATGTCGATGGGGAAGAGGTTATTCAGTGGTATATTCATGATCATTTTGCAAATGCTGCAAGACCTATCAAAGAGCTTAAATACTTCGAAAAAGAGCTGATCAAAGCAGGTGAAACAAAAACATTCATGTTTGAAATATCCGAAGAAACTTTAAAGTACTACGACCATAATGAAGAGTACGTAGCAGAACCTGGTAGCTTTTCAGTCATGGTGGGTCCAAATTCAAGTGAATTACAGACTCTACGCTTTCACTTAGATGCGGAATAACTAATTACGGTTTATTCCAAGGTAGATGATCTAAATCCACATTTCCGCCCGTTATAATAACCCCTATATTTTTGAATGTAGGGGTTATTTTTTTTTCCAAAAGAGCGGCAATTGGGACGGCACAAGAGGCTTCAATGATCATATTGAAACGCTCCCAAATATACCGCATTGCTTGTACTATGGATTCCTCACTAACGCAGACTATTTCAGTTTGTGCACGGCTCATCACCTGAAAAGGAATAGTGCCTAGTCTAGTTCGAAGTCCATCTGCAATCGTTGGGTTTGTTATTTGCTCATCGGTCAAGGACTGGATTGATCCTGATAACATAGATCGATACGCATCATTGGCCTGTTCTGGTTCTGCTGCCATAACAGTGCAAAGCGGATAGTTGTTACTTGTATGGAATGCTTCCGCTGCTAAAATGCTTCCGCTTAGTAAGCCACCGCCGCCTACAGGGGTCATAATTAGATCAAGTTCCGGTATTTGATGTAAAAATTCCCAAGCCGAAGTTGCCTGCCCTAATACCACACTGGCATCATCATAAGGATGTATAAAATAAGCGTTAGTTTTTTTGATTACCTCTAGAAGTGTTTGTTCTCTTGCCATTTGAGTAGGCTCACAAAATATAACTTTGGCTCCATACCCCTTCACCGCTTCAATTTTAACAATTGGTGCATTACTAGGCATTACAATGTATGCTGGAATTCCCTTTATTTGAGCCGCTTTTGCAATTGCTTGACCATGATTACCAGAGGAGTGGGTGGCTACTCCATTTTTTGCGATACTGTTCTCTAAAGGTAATACGGCATTACATGCCCCACGAAATTTAAAGGCACCCACTTTTTGAAAATTTTCACACTTTAACCAAACATTAGAGCCTATTTTTTCATTCAAGTCAGTTGAATGTAAAACGGGAGTATGATGAACGAAAGGTTTAATCCTTTCATAAGATACAGATACATTGAGTGAGTCAGGAAAGTCCATAAGCAATAGGGGGTATTCGTATTTGATTCGTCTTAATAGTTACGACACGCATAATAATTATTTTATACAAATATTAACGACTCAGGAACAATTTTAGCAGTATTTTTAGTTCTGTTTTGAATAGTTGTCTTGCTTCATTGCAGTATTATAGTTGTAAGTTTCATTGTGTACCCATATCAAAACCATAGTATCATTGGCTATTTTTTTTAATTCTTCTCCGAACCAACCCATAAAATTATCTAGTGGTATAGTTGGTCATACTTTCTTATTCGTACTACTTTTATTTACTCCTTTCAATGCGATAGCACAAAATAATGATGGTCCAACCTCACAGGAAGTGGTCAAAATACAGCCATTAGTAGGTGAAATTAAGCTTGATGGTAAATTAAGTGAATCAATTTGGAATGAAATCGAACCTTTTCCAATGACTCAATTGGTTCCAATTCACCGGGCGGCGATGTCTGAAGAGACCAGAATATATATGACCTACGATGCTAAATACGTATACATTGCCGCAGAAAACCTAACCAAGGATGCAGCGACCATTATTTCAAATACCCTTCAAAGAGACGATTACGAAGCAAATGATGATATCATTGGTGTGGTATTTGATTCATTCAATGATAATGAAAATGGGCTCACTTTTTTTACAAATCCTGAGGGTGTTCGGGTCGATTTTGCCATAAGTAATGATGGTAATTTTGGTGGGGGTGTGGATGCATTTAACGGCAGTTGGAATACCTATTGGGATGTAGAAACAACACGGGACGACAAAGGATGGTATGCCGAAATTCGTATTCCTTTTTCATCCTTAGGGTATCAGGTTACAGATGATGTTACTAGAATGGGTATGATTGTGTATCGATGGATTGCCTCGCGTAACGAACGGCATGTGTACCCAGATATACCACCCAACTGGCGTATGTCCCATTTAAAACCTTCTCAAACCCAAGAAATTGAATTTGTTCAGTTAGAGGAGTCAAAACCTTTGTACATCACACCATATTCACTAAGTGGTTTTCAAGACGTCTTTGAACTAAATGATACGGAAGACGAGTATAAAGGGGAATCATCATTGAAGCAAGACTTTGGATTTGATATCAAGTATAATATCACTTCAGATCTTACCCTTGACTTAACCGCAAATACTGATTTTGCACAGGTCGAAGCGGACGAGCAACAACTGAATCTAACTCGTTTTTCTATTGATTTTCCTGAAAAAAGGCAGTTTTTTCAACAGCGTTCAGGCTTGTTCGATTTTTCTTTTGGTAGAACTAAGCTTTTTTACAGTAGAAGAATAGGTTTAACAGATGGTAACCCAATTCCAATAATTGGAGGTGCTAGGCTTACTGGTAGGGTTGGAAATGTCGATGTTGGTATTTTAAATATACAAACTCAATCCTATGAAGCTTTCGAAGCTGAGAACTTTGGTGTTATTAGGCTTAAGAAACAAGTATTAAATCCTCAGAGTTATATTGGTAGCATCTACACTCACCGACTTGGACTTGATGGTGCTCAAAACTTGGTTTTAGGATTTGATGTGGACTACAATATAAAGAATGAGAGTTTTGTACAATTTAAATTAGCCCAGACCTTAGACAATTCTACTGACTACAATCAAGATATTCTGGGCTTAACTGGTCTTTCGGGTAGATTAACCGTTGACCGGCGATCTAATATCGGTTGGTTCTACCGGTTTATGATTAACTATACAGGTGAAGATTTTAACCCTGGAATTGGTTTTGTCCGGACTACTAACACTGCAGATTATTATGCTAGCTTTGGCTATGGTTGGATTGCACCAGAAAATAGCGCCATAAAGCAACAGCGAATTCAACTGCGCAATTATTCCATACAGAGTTATGATGGCTTTGACCTGCGTTCTAGGTCTATCAATTTTGAATGGAATACAGAATTTAAAACCGCGGGAAATATAAGTTCTGAATTAGTTTACAGGCAAGAACACCTACTACTAGATGAAGACTTTGATTTGCTATCCCGTATTTATATTCCGGTTGATGATTATGGGTTTCTAGAATGGGGTTTAAGCTACGGTAGCCCTGAGCAATATAAATTCAGGGGCAGAGTTTCATCAACTATTGCACAGATTTATGATGGAACCATCCAGGAAATATCTTTTTCGCCACAATACAGAGTAAATGTTCAGGTAGATTTTTCCTTGGATTATCGAATTAGTAAATTAGACTTTCCAGTTATCGAAGGGCGTGAGGTCACAACGTTTACGGTTCATCAGAGTTCATTTAAGGCAGCTTATGCACTTAACAGAAAGTTCTCGGCCAATGCCTTTATTCAAACTAGTAATGTGTCTGAAAAGTTAGGTGCTAACGTAAGATTACGCTATAATTTTAGAGAAGGACAAGATTTTTGGTTGGTGGTGAATCAAAACGGAACTCAGCCTTGGGCAAGTAGATATGATAATGGATTGCGTTTGCCTTCTTTTGATCAGCGCTCTATTTTAGTGAAATACACACATACTTTCTTATTTGATTAATTCACACTTGAGTGAAGGAAAAAGCCTGTGTATTTATTTGCGGTATATGTAATTGTATCAAATAATCAACTAATTATAATTTTATGAACGATAGGACTTCTTTTTTTCAATGGTTGACGCAACCCGCATCTTTCCTAACACTTTTGTTGGTTAGTTTTTCAGCCAATCTACTAGCTCAACACTCATCTGCTTCCGATCCAAATGTTTTTGAGCGATTCACCTTTGACGATGAGCTTAGCTATGCCGAGGGAATTTTGTCCCCTGCACAATTTCTAGGGTACGAATTAGGTCAAGAATATACCCATCACTATCAGGTTGTGGATTACTTTGAGTATTTGGCTGCTAATTCAGATCGAATTCAAGTACAAGAGTATGGTACTACATATGAAGGAAGGAGTTTAATCTACGCCACCATCAGCTCCGTTTTTAATATGGGTAATTTAGAGCAAATAAAAGAGAAGAATAAACAATTGGCATTCCATGGAATTCAACCGGATTCCGACATGCCGGTGGTTGTTTGGATGAGCTATAATGTGCATGGTAATGAGCCATCGAGTAGTGAAACTGCCATGCAAGCAGCTTATAGATTGGTTGCTGCAGAAGACAATGAAACGGCAAAATGGCGGGCTGAATCAGTGGTAATCATTGATCCGATGATAAACCCAGATGGCAGAGATCGATACATCACTTGGTATAAATCATCACAAACACATGTGCTAAATACCGATGTAAATGATCTAGAACATGACGAAATCTGGCCTGGTGGAAGAACCAATCACTATTGGTTCGATTTGAATAGAGATTGGGTATGGTTAGTTCATCCAGAGTCAAAAGGACGTATAAAAGTATACCAAGAATGGATGCCTCAAGTCCATATGGATTTTCATGAGCAAGGGGCCAATAATAACTATTTTTTAATGCCTGGAACTACCCCTCGAAACTATGAACTACCTCGTAGTTATGAGGATTATGCAGATGCATTTGGAAGGGGGGCAGTAAAACGCTTTGACGCGGCGCAGTTAAATTACTTCACACGAGAGGCCTTTGACTTCTTTTACCCAGGATATGGCTCATCCTACCCAAGTGTGATGGGTGGAATTGGAATGCTTGCCGAGCAAGGAGGGCATAGTAGGGGTGGTCGCGCTGTAGATACCGATGATGGATATGTATTGACTCTACGACAACGTGTTTTTGATCATTACATCAATTCTTTGGCTGTTGTCGAAACAGCTGTTGAAAATAGGATAGGTTTACTTGAGTACTTTAAGGAAGCGCGAAATCCCGTGAACCAAAAAGGAGAAACCAAAGCCTACATACTTTCTAGAGATGAACAATCCTACAGTTTTGATGTTGTAAATTTATTGCTAGATCACGGGGTTCAGGTGTACGAAACCACTCAAGATCAGCGCTTAGCTAAAACCTTTGATTATTGGGGTGCTAAAGAGGCTACGAGAACTATTAAAGAAGGAAGTTTTGTCATTCCTACCGAACAACCAGCACATCTTTTTATTCATACGCTCTTTCGCCGACAATTGGAAATTAAAGATTCGGTCATGTACGATATGTCTACCTGGACAGTTCCTATGGCTTATAATTTAGACGCCTTTTGGAGTGAAAATTTACCTTCTAATCTGACACGTATCAACCAGAAAATTTCATTGAAGGGGCAGTTAACACAGAACGCTTCCTATGCGTACGTGATGGATTGGGCGCAACGATATGCTCCTAACGCCCTGGGTGATATGTTAGAGGCTGGCTTTAGGGTTCGGACCGCATCAGAGTCCTTTGGCTATGAGGGAAAGACCTATTCTCGTGGGAGTGTAATTGTATTGGTGGGAAGAAATTTAGGTCATGGTGATTATTTGCATAGTAAAATGGAAGAAATTGCCCTTAAAAATAAGGTTAGCATAATACCATTCAATACTGGGCGAATGGATACTGGAATTGATTTAGCTTCGTCTGATTCTAAACCATTGCATGCTCCAAATGTTGCCTTAGTAGTCGATCAGCCATTTAATTCCTACACTGCTGGCCAACTTTGGTATCTCCTAGACTATTGGACTGAGTATGGTATTAGCCGAATTCGATCCGATCGTTTGGCTGGCGTAGATCTGGATGCCTATGATGTGTTGATATTCCCAGGAGCTTGGGGTGGAATAGATCAAGTTCTTACTGAACCTGTACAGGATAAAATGAAACAGTGGGTTCGTTCAGGTGGTGTTTTAGTGGGCACTGAGGGCATGGCATCTTGGCTTAGTAAAAGTCGAAGTGGTTTTACCAATGTTTCTTTGTTAGAGCCAGAACGTAGTGATGCAGAAGATAAGGTTAGTGAGTATACCATGTATGCTGAACGCGCGAAAGAGTCTGGACTCAAGCGGATACCTGGTGCTGCATTTAAAGCGCATATCGATAACACTCACCCATTAGGATTCGGAATGAAAGAACAATTGTATGCTCTTAAGTTTTCTACCGATGTATTTGAGCTTAATCCAGACCTATTAGCTATCGGTAGGTATGCCAACGACCCTAATGATATTCTTACGTCAGGCTACGCATCGCAGGAAAATAAAGAAAAAGCGGCCTCCAATTCCTTTGCGGCAGTACAAAATATGGGGCAGGGTAAAGTGGTACTACTGCTGGAGAATACCCAATACCGAATGTTTTGGATTGGACCGTCACGGATGATTCAAAATTCCGTATTTCAATTATCGGCGCATTAAGGAACTAAGGTTTTGATTAACCTTTACGAGATCTTTTGGCTAAGATGGGAACAAAGAACAGGTACATTCCACTTAGCCAAAGGATTAACACGATGAAGCCAGAAGGGAGGAATATCCACAGTTTAGCAGCGTCATGGAACCAAGAACCATCATGAAGTTGCTCAATTATATCCGACCGTCTGTACGCAGTTTTCAACAAAGTTCCTCGTTCTAAGTCAATTTGAATCTCCCATTGATTTTCTGATCGAACCTTCACTACGCCTTTATCGGGTCGTACATCCAAGCGATTGATGTCAGACCATGTGGAAATTTGCGCCTCTTCGACGCCTTGACTAATCCGTAAAATATCACTAAAACTCAGGGCTAAGCTGTCGATAGCTACCTCTTCAGTACTAGGCTGTATCCATTCAACTTCTTTTTTGACTTGCAGTAGCAAGCCAGATATTATCACGATTAAAAAAGGCAATGATACCAAAAGCGCACCCCAACGGTGAATTTTCCTAGTATCTCTTCTTGAATGCCATTTACGCATGCCTGTTTTGTTCCTAATTAATTGAGTGGTATGTTCTGCGAGAGTAGTAAATTAACTAATAACCGCGTTAAACGGCGTAAAATACTTAGAGAAGTAGTGAATTTTCGTGCTTTAGTAACCATTTTTTACGTTCTATACCACCTGCATATCCCTTTAAATCTCCATCATGTCCAATCACCCTGTGGCAGGGTACGATAACGGCTATAGGATTTCTTCCATTAGCACTACCAACAGCTTGCATTGCTTTAGGATGGTCAATCTGCTGTGCAAGTGATTTATACGATGTAGTTGTGCCATATGGGATTTCTTGTAATGCATTCCATACCCTAGATTCAAATTTAGAACCATCTAAATACAACGGTATGTTGAAGGAAGTCCTAGTTCCATTAAAATATTCTGTTAGTTGTGTTTTAGTCCATTCGGTAATTTTGTCAGGATCTTCTGGACCGTTATGTTCTTGGAACTGAACATGATACAGCTGTTTGCCATTGGAAAGTAATCGCAAAAAACCTACGCTAGTTTCTAAATAAGATTGATAAATCATTTTTTTTTAAAAATTTATGTAACAAATCGTGTAAAAATGCATCACTTATAAGTGACATGTTCTACATTTATTGTGTAGGCTATGTTGTTTTTTCTTTTAAGCTAGGGCCTGAAAATCCTAGCTTTTCTTTTTTAAAAGTAATAACGGTACATAACATTTGCACTGATACCTAATTCAGTAGCTAGGTTTTTAATTCGTGATAGATGATTATAGTAACTCTCATTTAGTACGTTATCTATGCGTAAACGAATGGTATGAAGGCCGTTTAATCGCTTCGATTTATTTCCCATCCACTCATGTTGCATGTACACATCGACTAGTGAATATGATGAGCTTGGTAACTCAAAATTTCCGATTCGAGTTTGTTCGGCAGAAAAGTGATAAGAGATACCGGTTGATGTTGACCCGTTCCGATAGCTAAGTCTGCTCTTGATACTAAAAGGAGGGGTATAAGGCATGGGGCCCCATTGTAACTCGTTTGCTTCCTTCATATCGGCTTTAAGATAGTGAGCGGTTAGATCCAAAAAGAAATGCTGTCTC
>CALKOA010000063.1 GCA_938091655.1 uncultured Balneolaceae bacterium
TGCCTGGCCATACTGCGCTGCTACAGGAGCAAATGCTTTGCTTTGAGTTAGTAATTGGGCGTGTACTTCCAAACCAATTACCGCTTCAAAATCTTTATGATCGATGGTATTCATAACTCTATTTATCCTACTAATTTAGACTCAGAAGATATTAAAGTTGACGCTTAGTATTTGTGTTTTTTTCGGGTTCCTGCCACCTATAATAACAGGGGGGACAATACTTACAAATTCCCTATTTTTAATTTGCTTGTAACTATACAACGAAATATTCTTAGTGATGCATCACAGCTAAATTCCAATGTCCCTCAAAAGGAGTACCAATGACCAGACAAAGAACAAAAGAGCAACTCGCTTCAAAGCCAATATGGGCGCATACGTTGATTTTGTCTAGTTTTACACATCTATCAATAAACAACTTATTTGCGAGATTTTTTGGATTAGCCTTACTCCTAAATGGACTATTAGCCTGTACTACAACCACCGAAAAAGGAATAGGAAACGCATCCAAACATACTCAAGCGATGCAAAGTGCCATTGAAGATATCGATGTTACTACCTTCGCGGCACTTATGGAACAGGATTCAGTGATAATTTTAGACGTTAGAACCTTAGCAGAAGTTAATGCTGGGGCTATTGAAGGAGCTATTCATCTTGACTTTTATCAATCTGACTTTCAAGATAAACTTAGCACACTAGATAAAAACAGCACTTATTTGGTGTATTGCCGGTCTGGCAATAGAAGCTCACAAGCATCGGCCTTAATGACGGAACGCCTTGGCTTCAAAGATGTAAAAAATCCTTTAGGTGGATACCAAGCATGGGCCAAACAGTAACATAAGGGTACTTATGTGGTACCGCTTTTCTCAATCCTAAAGCTAATTTTTGAGAGTTGTTGCTAAGCTCCTTATTATTGCTTAGAAATAATAGATTGAAACTTGATTGAATACTTGGACTCCCTGAAGCATTCCTTCTTTAGCCAAATCACAGACCATTTAAATCGATATAATATAGAGCAATGAAAGCAGACTACGATGTACACCCCAGAAGCAAAGTTGGATTAGACTATTTAGGATTAGACAAAAACGATGAAGTGTACTGGAATTTAAACCCATCGGAACTCTACGAGCATGCCATTCTTCATGGCGAAGCTATTTTAACAGCTGATCATGCGTTACTCGTTCACACCGGTAAGTTTACTGGCCGATCTCCAAAAGACCGATTCATTATAGAGCAGCCCTCCATACAGAATGAAATAGATTGGGGTGAAGTAAATCAACCAGCTAGTGAAGAAGTATTTAACAATCTCTTTACGAAAGTTCAGAAATACCTCAGAGACAGACGGCTGTTTGTTAAAGATGCTTTTTGTGGCGCCGATACTAAAAACCGACTTAACGTCCGAGTTGTAAGTGAGGTAGCCTACCATGCCCTATTCACACATAATATGTTTATCCGCCCAAATGAAGAAGAACTAGCGGATATTGAACCAGATTTTACGGTTGTAGCAGCTCCTTTTTTTGAGGCAGATCCAAAAGTTGATGGAACAAAAAGCAGTACCTTTATCCTGTGTAATTTTGAGAGAAAGATTATACTTATCGGTGGGACCCTGTATTCTGGGGAGGTTAAAAAAGGGATATTTTCCGTGATGAATTACCTGCTTCCCAGAAAGGGTATTATGGCTATGCATTGCTCAGCAAATCATGATAAGTATGGGAAGTCTGCGGTATTTTTTGGGCTTTCAGGGACCGGTAAAACAACACTATCTGCAGATCCCTCAAAAACGCTGATAGGTGATGATGAGCACGGATGGAGTGACGAAGGAATTTTTAACTTTGAGGGCGGATGTTACGCTAAGACCATTAATCTTAGTGAAAAAAGTGAGCCCATGATTTTCGCTACCACTAAAATGCCAGGTACCATTCTTGAGAACGTTATTTTAGATAATAATCGAGAGCCTGATTTCACGGATGTAAGCCTTACTCAAAATACTAGGTGCTCTTACCCTATCGATTTTATTCCAAATGCTAGCGAGACTGGTATGGGAAACCACCCTGAGAATATTATTTTCTTGACGGCAGATGCCTTTGGAGTACTACCTCCTATTTCAAGACTTACGCCTGAACAGGCTATGTACCATTTCATCAGTGGTTATACCGCAAAAGTGGCCGGAACAGAAAGAGGTGTCACCGAACCCCAAGCAACTTTTTCGGCTTGTTTTGGATCCCCATTTATGCCTTTACATCCAACCGTATATGCTGAATTACTGGCTGAAAAAATCAAAAAACACAAAGCCAAGGTTTGGATGGTAAATACGGGATGGACTGGCGGAGAATTTGGAACAGGAGAACGTATTAAATTACGATATACTCGAAAAATGCTCAGTGAAGCTATTGCAGGGAAACTTGACAAAGTGGAGTACGTAAAAGACCCAATTTTTGGATTTCAGGTACCCATTCAAGTAACCGATGTCCCTTCGAAAGTGCTCATCCCTCGTTACACTTGGGATGATGCGATGGAATACGACAAAAAAGCTAGAGAATTAGCTCAGATGTTTGTGAACAACTTTAAACAATTTGAATCTCAGGCTAGTAAAGAGATTTTAAGTGCCGCACCAAGAGTGTAGCTCGTTGTATGTAGCTCGGAGAATGTAGTTCGTTATATGTGGCTTGTTGTATGTAGCTCGTTGACAAGTGAAATCGTTGCTCAGATAGGATTTATTCTACCATTTCTTGCATTTTTTCTAGATTATCCTGAATGCGCAGCCCTTCTATAACTTCATGTAACTGGCCTTTCATAACCGCATCAAGATTGTAAAGTGTAAGATTGATTCTGTGGTCGGTTAGGCGGCCTTGTGGGTAGTTATACGTTCTAATTTTTGCAGAACGATCACCTGTGGAAACCTGACTTTTTCTCTCTGCTGCCCTAGCCTTTTGCTTTTTTTCCAACTCGATATCATACATTCGGGCACGAAGCATGGCCATCGCCTTCTCTTTATTTTGATGCTGTGAGCGTTCTTGTTGGCACTCTGCAACAATACCTGTAGGCTCATGGGTAATTCGAATAGCGGAATCCGTTTTATTGACATGCTGACCACCGGCCCCACTCGCTCTAAACGTATCAATTCGTAAATCACTCGGGTTTATGTGAATATCCACCTCCTCTACTTCTGGTAGCACTGCAACGGTTGCTGCTGAGGTATGTACTCTGCCCTGACTTTCGGTAGCAGGAACCCGCTGAACCCGATGGACTCCAGACTCAAATTTCATTTTACCAAACACTTCATGACCCTCCAGAGAGAAACTAATCTCTTTGTACCCCCCTTTTTCTGATTCATTCAAGCTTAGAATTTGAAGTTTCCACCCTAAATTGTCGGCATAACGGCGATACATATCAAATAAATCTCCCGCAAAGATAGCCGCCTCATCACCTCCTGTACCAGCTCTAACCTCGACTATCGCGTTTTTTGAATCCTCAGGATCTTTAGGAACCAACTTAATTTTAAGGTCATCTTCTAGTCGAGTTAATGCTGCTTTAAGTTCTTTATTCTCAGCTACAGCCATCTCTGTGATTTCAGGATCCTCATTCATCTCGATTAGCTCAACATTACCCTTAAAGTGTCCCTTTAACTCAGTATATCGATCAAAATCTAGTACTACCTCTTCCAGATCACTTCTTTCTTTGGTAAGCTTGGTATAGTTTTCGGGGTCACCGAATATACCAGGGTCACTCATTGCTGCATTCAATTCATTATAACGAGCTTTGAGTTGCTGTAATTTTTTTTCTAAATCCATTGTACAATATTTGTTCTAAAAATACACAATAGTGCACTTTATTGTACAGGCAATTCTTAGCTGCTAGTAAGTACGATTAATTTGTACTTTTAGCTAAGTTATGAACACGCTATTTTGTAACTAAAGCGATAGACCGTAACCTATCAATCAACCTAAAAAGACATTAAATGACCGATATAAAAGGGTCCAAAAGTCTCATCACCGAATCTCATACTATCCCTGCCTCATTTACCATTGGTTTTTTAGGAGCAGGTCAATTAGCAAAAATGAGTGCAATTGAAGCCTATAGACTTGGCATTCAAGTGGCTGCATATACGGATCGCAGTAGCCAAGAGCCCATGCATTATATGTGCCCTATGGTAACAACTGGTTCTTTTGAAGATATAAAAGCGATGACGGAATTTGCTCAGAAATGTGACGTATTAACCTTGGAAAATGAGTTCATAGAATCAAGTGTGTTAGAGCAAGTTCAAATCAATTCAGGTACACCTATCTATCCAAGCCCTGAAGGCTTTGCTAAAATTGAAAACAAAATCGTTGAAAAACAAAGTTTTGAAGAAGCCGGAATACCCGTCACCCCTTATAAACAAATTCATGGGCGCGAAGATTTAAAAGATTTTGGTCATCAATATGGCTGGCCATTTGTACTAAAGTCTTCCAAAGGTGGCTATGATGGGTATGGGAACGCAACAGTTTCTGATTTGGATGAAGCTGCAGATATGTTTACCAAACTGGGTGGGCAAAATGGTCATGATATCTTAGCCGAGGCATTTATTGATTTCAGTCACGAATTAGCCGTCCAAGTTGCGCACAACGGGCGGGAGTATTCGGTGTACGAATGTTGCGAAACAGTTCAATCGAACCATATTTGCGTGGCAGTAGTTACCCCAGCAAGAGTGCCCGATTCCATAAAAAAGTTGGCCCAAAAACGCGCCTTACAAGCTATGGAAGTCTTAGGTACAAGAGGCATTGTTGCCTTTGAATTTTTCTATACACCAAATGGCGATGTTTTATTGAATGAATCCGCGCCTCGTCCACATAATTCAGGTCATTACTCCATAGAGGGCTGTGTAACTTCCCAGTTTGAAAACCATATAAGAGCAGTACTAGGGTTAGGCGTTGGATCGACTGAACTTACCCACCCTGCTAGCGTAATGATCAATTTATTAGGTACGCAAAATAGAACTGCTCAAGTTGAATTTAGCGAAGCCCTTCTCTCCGAACCCAATGGCCACTTGCACATGTACGGTAAAGTTCAGAGTAAAATAGGAAGGAAAATGGGCCATTTCACTCTTTTAGGAAATGATAGTACCCGTGTCTATGAACGAGCTATGCGCTTAACCGAGAGCGTACAAATTTAATAGTTGATTGACATATTTTTTTGTTGTTTCTCTAATATGTAATTTTAAATACACACTAAGACAGTAAGGAATTCTTTTATGGCAGATAATATTGAAGTTGGATTAATTATGGGTAGCGATAGTGACTGGCCTACCATGAAAGAAGCTGCAGAAATAATGGATACGATGGGTGTTAGCTATGAAAAAAAAGTAGTATCTGCTCATAGAACACCCGATTATATGGCAGAATATGCCAAAAATGCCTCCACAAGAGGCCTTAAAGTAATTATTGCTGGAGCTGGTGGCGCCGCACATCTTCCCGGTATGGTAGCTAGTCATACCATCTTACCCGTTATTGGTGTGCCTATTCAAACAAATGCCTTGGGCGGTGTGGATAGCCTGTATTCGATTGTACAAATGCCCAACGGTATTCCTGTTGCTACCGTGGCTATCGGAAAGGCGCAGAATGCTGGGTTACTAGCCTGTAGAATCTTAGCTAATAGCTCCATCGAGCTACAAAATATGTTGCAAGAATTTCATCAGAAAATGGCTGAGGAATCATTCAATAAATCAGAAAACCTGCACTAAATCAGTGGTTAAGTAACCCAAAAAAAGGGTGTGGATAATTTTGTTGGTGTTGGTTGATTAATACCGTAATTTATTATTGGATTGGGTATGATATCCAG
>CALKOA010000064.1 GCA_938091655.1 uncultured Balneolaceae bacterium
TCTAATTGGGTAAGAAATTTTTCGGTTTCAATTGATAATTCTTGCTCAACAGGCTCTCCCATTTCAATAAATTCTAAGTAAACCGTAATACTTTCCTTAAGACTGTTAAGAGTATCCCAATCCTGAATCAAGGATTTTTGATATCCCAAATCCTTCATAACTTTTTGGGCCTCTACCGGATCATTCCAAAAGGAAGGATCCTGTGTCTGCTGGGTTAACTCAATGATTCGAACGCTTCGTTTATCGTAGTCAAAGATACCCCCTTAGCGCATCTAACCGCTGAAAATGTTCCTGTAATTGTTCGTTTATAACCGCCATATTGTATGTTTATTTTCGTTTCCTATTTACCCTATTCAATGTACCAAAGCCCAAGAGAAACCCAACCAATAAAGCCCCCATTACGGCTTTTTCAGGATGTATTCTAGCTTTCCTTCTCAATATTCTATACTCTTTTTGGTATTCGTTCTTCAACCAATCCCACTGAGGGTTTACTTTTGAAGGCGAAGACGTTGAACTAGAAGTCTGCCCATCTGTTTTAGATGAAAAAAGTATCTTACCAACTAACGTAATACCGTTTCGTAATCGGCTTGCAGTTGATTTCTTATTTCCATTCATTTTGTACAAATCTTAATTTGTTTGTCATAAATAATGTACGAAATTTTCAACTTTGTAAATGGGAGCAGTGAAGGTAAAAGAGTTGCTCTTTGTCAATGAGTTTACCTTTATTCTTTACAAAAAAACTAATCTATACCATAAGCTGGGAAGATGTAACGATTGATCAAAATCTCCTTCAACTCGATCAAAATTCCTCCATTTTAACCATTGCAAGTGCGGGCGACCATCTTTTTACCTATGCATTAGAGGGAGTCTCTTCCATTCATGCGGTAGATATCAATCCTATTCAGCTACATTTGGTTGAGCTAAAAAAATATATCATATCAGCGTATGATTTTGATGTATTTTGGGCATTTTTTGGTGTGGGTAAAGTACCAAACTACCACAGGTATTTTGATGATTTATTGCCCCATTTAACTCCGCAAGCACGATTATTTTGGAGTCGCAAACAACATCTTTTCGCCCCTCAAGGAATGGGATTTTATCGATACGGTACCACCGGTTGGTTATCACGATTATTACTGTTTAGTATTCGCCATATGGGCGTGGAAAAAAACATTACCGAGTTTATACATACTGAAGATATGGAAACAAGACAGGGACTATTCGAGCCACTGTGGAATAAAATGACTCAGCATTGGTCATTAGCCTGGTGGGTTCACCCTTGGGTACTCTATCTTGGGGGGATCCCAAAGAGCCAGCAGCAGAGCATAGGTCCTTTACTTCCATTTTTAAAGGATACTTTACATACACTTTTGGTTGAGCAAAAACTATCTGAAAATCCATATTGGAGATTATATTGGGAAGGATGCTATGACCCTAGTTTTGCACCAATATATTTGCAAGCACACAATTTCCTGAGGTTAAAGGAGTGCATTAGTCATATTTCATTGGGCCATTCATCATTACTAGATGCACTAAACAACAACAGCTCTATGTCCTATACGCATGTTAATCTATTGGATCATCAAGATTGGTTATATAATAACAATAAGGGCTTTATCGAGCTAAAAGAGACCTGGGATCGCCTAAATGAGCTCTCATCAGTCACTAAAATTTTATTTCGATCTTCCTACGAAACGGTACCGTGGATTGATGAACTTGTCTCCAATAAATGTATGGTGAAACAAATGAAAAGGAATGAATTGAGAGAAGACCGAGTGTACAGCTACTCGAGTACTTATTTAATCTCTCGTTAATCAAGCCATTTGATGAATGAAACACAGGAAATATCAAAGACAGAGCGACATCTTAAACGCTATTACCGTTGGAATAGTTATCTTTACGATGCTACCAGATGGGCTATTTTATGGGGTAGAAAGTGGCTTGAAGATTATCTAAGAATTGAATTAGAAGTGCTTGAAAAAAAAAATTCTTCTACATCTTGTTACAGATCTTGTATAGTTGAAATTGGATGTGGCACAGGATATCACCTTTCTGCGCTAGCACCGGTGTTTAAACACAGTGAGTTTTATGGATTTGACGCATCTGCTCATATGTTAAACAAAGCCTCTAAAAAAATACAGAAGCTCAAAAATGTACAATTACGTGAAGAATATTTTTCCTCGAACTCACTACAACATTCATTCGTGGACTGCTTTATCTGCTCCTATTCAATGAGTATGAATGAAAATATACCATCACTCATTGAATCTATACACGAAAACATGAAGGATTCAGGAGTACTTTATATGGTTGACTTTTTGTCGACTTCTTCAAATTGGTTTTATCGCTGGATGATGCTACACGGGGTCTATATCCATTCTGAAATTATAACCGAACTACAAAACACCTTTAAATTAGTAGAGTACGAATCAAAAAGAGGACTCTTTGGACTATACCGTTATGGAGTAGTTAAAGCAATCAAATAAGAAAAATCAGACTTGCACCGATTGGTCCTTGTATTGTAATTCGTATAGTTTACGATAAATGCCATTTTCTTGCTCAAGTAATTCATGATGGTTGCCCACCTCCCGTATTTGGCCTTTATGCATAACCAGGATAGTATGAGCATCCTGTATAGTAGATAGACGATGAGCAATAGCGATGGTGGTTCTACCCTTCATTGCTTTTTTGCTAGCAATGTTGACTAAGGCTTCGGTCTCTGAGTCTACACTCGATGTAGCTTCATCTAGGACCATAATAAGGGGATTGTATACCAAGGCTCTAACAAAACAGATTAGTTGTTTTTGCCCCATCGACAATGCAGAACCCTGTTTTTGGAGTACATATTCATATTCACCAGGCAGTTTTTTAATAAAACGGCTAGCTTCTACATCTTCAGCCGCTTTTTTTACTTTAGCCATACTAATTTCTGGATTTCCTAAAGAAATATTTTCATAGACCGTGCCAGTAAATAGTGAGTGATCTTGTAATACAAGTCCAAATAAAGTACGCAGTTCTGACAATTCAAGTTCTCTAATGTCAATCCCATCGATACAGATACTCCCTTTTTGAATTTCATAAAACCTAAGTATCAGATTTATGATGGTAGTTTTTCCAGCACCTGTTGCTCCAACTATAGCTAGGTGCTCCCCAGGTAGCACCTCAAAACATATATCTTGAAGAATCCAATTTCCTTCATCATTATATCTAAACCAAACATTTTTAAAGCTAATATGCCCTTTTGGATTTTTAAGAACAGAAGGGTTATCAGGAGTGTTTATTTGATGTTCGGTATCTAATACCTCAAATATTCTTTCTGAGGAGGCTAAAGCCGATTGTAGGGTGTTAAATTTCTCTGACAAACCGCGAATAGGTTGGAAAAATTGACGGGCGTATTGAATAAATGCCAACAAAACACCAAAGCTTACCCCTCCCATTAGAGCTCTTCCTCCCCCATACCAGACTATCAATGCCATAGCAAAGGAAGCAAATACTTCGACCAGTGGCCAAAAAATACTGAAATAGAAAATGGTTTCTACATGAGCTTCTTTATGTTTTTGATTTATTTTTTGAAATTTTTCGTGTTGATATTGTTCTCGATTGAACAATTGAACCACTTTCATCCCATTAATATGTTCTTGAACAAAGGAATTCAAATGTGAAATTTGATCGCGTACTTTCAAAAAACTGACTCGTACGCGTTCTTTAAACCAAAATGTGGCATAAAATAAGACGGGAAGTATAGCAATGGTGACTAAACTAAGTTCCCAATTCATAGAGAACATAAAGTACAGTATAAAAAATATTCGAAACAGATCGCCAATAATAGCGACCACTCCATCAGACAATAATTCACTTAGCGCCTCTACATCGGAAGTAGTTCGAGTGATTAAACGTCCAATAGGACTTCGATCAAAATATTGAACATGAAGGCTTTGAATTTTTTCAAATACCGCACTCCGTAATGAGTACAAGGCATTCTGTCCAAACCATCTGGTTAAATAGGTGTTAACCATGAGTAAGATGAATTCTCCAAATAAAGCCCCAAAAAGTAAAAGAATCACCGTATATAGGCCTTCAAAATTATCAAAGGCTATATAATCATCAACGGCAATTTGGGTTAATTTAGGTCGAACAGTCCCTAAGTAAGCAACCGCTAGTGAAAGTGCTATAGCGAGTGCAATATAGCCTACAAAGGGCTGTATGTAAAAGTAAAGCCGCTTAATAAGTGTTTTATCAGCGGCTTTCTTTAGAGTTTTAGCCATAGCTTATAGAGGATCCTTACTCATAAATTTAGCTAATTAACAATTTAGAACCGGTTAAAGTCATCATACCCGGTTCTAGGTGTTATCGATTTATTTGGCTTAGAATCATCATACCTGCTATTTCGGTCGGAATTATTATAATCTCTATTTCCTCCAGAATTACTTCGGTATGAACCCCCATCGTTTTGCCGGTAACGATCTCCTCTATTATCTTGGTTACTGGTGCCATATCGCCCTCTATTTCCACTAGGAGCATCATCTCGGCTTTTCCGTGGTCTGAAGTTTTTGGATCCTGATCGATGTCCACCAGGTCTACCACCAACATGACGCCCTCCACCAGAACGTCCGCCGCTAGGCCTTCCACCACGATAATTACCACCACCACTGTGTGGCTTTTTCTTGGTTAAATCAATCAGTTCAACTTTTGGTTCTATAATACCTCTCTCATTTGAGGGGTCGGTGAAAATTGGACGTAATTCATGGGCCAACCAAGTTGGATAGAATCCTTCTCTTGCCTCTTTCAGTAATAAGTGCAAGTTGGTGTATCGGGCGGAGAAGTGGCCAATCACTAACAATTTGGTTTGGGCTTCTGTAGCTACTCGAGCTGCATCAGCAGCGGTAGAATGTCCGGTTTCTTTGGCTTTGTCTGCCAATTGATTACCAAATGTAGCCTCATGGTACAATATATTGGTATTCATGGCTAGTTTAACAGCATTTGGACAGTATTCTGTATCCGTTATATAGGCAAAACTATCACCAGGTCGTGGGTGCCCAACAATTTCATACGATTCAATTACCGTTCCATCTTTTAAAGTTAGGTTATTACCTGCCTTAAGTGATTTGAATTGTTCATCGTCGGTAATTCCATACTGCTCAGCCTTTGCAGCATCAACTTTACCTGGCTTATCTTTTTCTTGAAATCGATATCCTAGACAGAATTTTTTATGCTTAAGTGGACGGGCTTCAACGTAATAATCGTCGGTATCCAATACTCTTATTTCGTCTATATCATCATTGACTTCTACAAAATTTAGATCGAAACTGATTTCTACCCCAGAGAAGCCGAGATTCCACTCAACAAACTCTTTAATTCCTTTTGGGCCGATTAAATTTAATTCTTTTTCCCTTCTTTGAAGCTGTAGTGTAGATATCAATCCCATTAAACCTGAGTAATGATCCACATCGAAGTGGGTGATGAATATACTGTCAATTTTAGATCTTTTTAATCCAGCTTGTAGCATACACATTTGTGAATTTTCCCCACAATCAAACAAAAATACACTTCCTTCTCGCCATAGGGCTACCGATGGTAAATGTCTGATGGATGTTGGGGTTGCTGAGGCGATGCCTAATGGTACTACGATCATTTTATTTTTCTCCCTTCATTCATGGGTGGTTGCAATCAACAATCATACCTAATGAATCATGTATTATTATTATATAGTTTGTAATTCTTGTTCTATTAGTTGTTTGTCGTACATCGACTTATAACTTCCTTTTTGTGAAAGCAACTCTTCATGAGTTCCCGCTTCCTTCACTTTTCCGTCTTCTATGTAATAAATGTAATCAGCATCTTTTATAGTTGATATTCGATGACTTATTATTATAACCGTAACTTTTATCTCATCATTTCTTAATGATTTGAGAATTGCATCTTCTGTTTTAGTATCAACTGCGCTTAATGAATCGTCTAAAATGAGTATTTTTGGTTTTTTTATGAGTGCTCTTGCAATGGCTGTTCTTTGTTTCTGACCTCCAGATAAGGTTATACCCTTTTCGCCTAATATAGTCTGAAATTTTTTATCAAAATCCAAAATATTATCAAGAACTTGTGCCTTGCCTGCAGCCCATTCAACATCCTGCATTGTTGCTCCCTTTATTCCAAAGCCAATATTTTCTTCTATCGTATCTGAAAATAAAAAATTATCCTGAGGCACAAAGCCTAAAGAATCTCGTAATGATCGTTTAGAATAGTTTTTTAGAGGAATACCGTCAAGAAAAATTTCACCTTTTGTGGGTTCAAATAATCTAGGTAAAAGCTGCACTAATGTACTTTTTCCAGAACCTGTTCGACCAACAATAGCCACTTTAGTGCCCGCTTTAATTTGGATGTTTAGATGCTCAAGTGTAGGTACTGTTGCATCCGGATAATTAAATTGGACGTCTCTAAATTCAATATTGCCTTTGAGATCATCTGTGTGTGAGCCCTTGTCTTGTTCTAGGTCGTGGTACGCTTCGAATAATACTTTTATCCTCTGCCAAGAAGCGATAGATTTTTGAAATCTATTTGTTGTATAACCTAATGCAGCAACAGGCCATATTAAATAGGCTACATAAATTAGAAATTCAGCTATGTTGCCTATACTTAATTCTTCAGCAATAACCATTTGACCACCCTTCCAGATAACGATAATCAACGATATTCCAATCAAGAAATTAAGACCTGGATGAAAAAGAGACTCGATTAAGTCTAATCGGAGTTTCTTCTCTTTATATTCTTCGTTTAACACGTCAAACTTTCTTTGTTCTGACTCTTCTTTATTGTACGCTTTAACCAAACGTATGCTTGTGAAGGTTTCTTTAGCTTGATCTGCTAATTTAGAGTATTGTTCTTGAATGATAATAGAATGCTTGTGAATATATCCGGTAATCCAATAGGCAAACAAGGATAATAAAGGTAACGGCAATAACGCCCATACCATTAAATCGCGATTAACTATGTACATCATTGCTATTACGAAACCAGCTCTTGTTATCGTATTAATGCTATACATAATAACAGGCCCGAAATATTCCCGAACCTTGTTGATGTCTTCCGTTGCTCGTACATAAACCTCTCCCTCTGTATATTTTGCATAGAATACAGAAGGTAAGCTGAAAAGGGCATGCAATACATCGTTTCTTAAATCATACTCTACTTTGCGCGAAGCAACTATGAGTGTTTGCCGAGTTAAGAAAAGAAAAAAACCATAGCCACAAACAGCTAAAACTAAATAGAGGGCATTCGTTGCTAAAATACTCCCTTGCACTGAATTGAACAGAGTGTCAAATAGTGATAAAACCTCAGATTGTTCGGCATTTAACTGCTCAACTCTATCCATCGTTTGACGAATAAGTACGGGTATCCAAACTAGAAAAAAATTAGCTGCGGTTAAAAATAGTGTACCAAGTGCTATAGTCCACTTGTAAGGTGTTAGATATTTGTTAATGAATAGATGCAACGAAGCTGATTAGTAAAAAAAATAATTAGTTTAAAATATGATAGACGATCAAAACTACTTAAAAACATACATAACTACCCAAAAAAAGAACCACTCTTTAGGAGTGGTTCTTCTGAAACGGTATAGTATCAACAACCTATTTATTCTTGAGTAGCGTCACGGTCTAAAAATTCTTCGAACAATTGCGTATGTCGAGAGTCCATTGGAATTTGGTAACCTTTGATGAAGACCTGCTCGATTTGACTCAAAGGTTCGAAAGGATCACCAGAACTAATAAATAAATTAGCCTGCTTTCCAATCTCCAAACTACCTAAGCGATCGGAAATACCAAATATTTCAGCTGGATTAATGGTGACCGCTTTTATTGCTTCTTCTATTCCCATTCCATAGGCAGCTGCATATCCAGCATTAAAAGGTAAATTACGCACGTTTTCTACTTCCCCAGTCATAATTGCAACCTTAACCCCCGCTTTCATAAGTGCCGCTGGATTTTCGTATGGGCGATGAATGTGATCGTAGGAACGTACAGGAGTATAAAGAGTAGAAACTAAGCAGGGAATTCCAGCCTCTGCAATTTTTTCTGCCACTCTCCAGCCTTCCTCTACTCCAGCAAATATTATATTTAAGGATGAATTATCCTCATGGGAAGACCATTCAATTGCGTTAAGAATATCTTTTTCACCAGATACTGCAATAATTAACGGCGTTTCGCCTTGAACTAATGCACGCATCGCTTGCAGTTGTTGATTCTTTTCAGGCTTGGTTTTACCCATAGGATCAGCCTCATATTCATTCATCATTTGCTCATAAAAACGAGCATTATCCAACCACTTGTCTAGATTTCTTACCGCTTCTTTGTATCGTTTTTCAGCTTGTTCAGGGTTTCTAGGTCCCCAACCTCTGCTTTGTGCACTAGGCCAATTAAGCACCATACCAGCAGTGGCATCAATGGCCATTGAGTCTGGTGAGTACCCCCAAAGGTCCATAAGTGCCGCTTGACCTGACACCAATCCACCTTGAGGAGCGGTTATAACATGAGTTACTCCACTCACTCTTGTGACCGGAATAGAAGCGCTGTGTGGGTTAAAGGCTGTAAATGCCAACATGTTAGGATTCATATTCCCAACTTCTCTATTATCTACAGTTACAGGGACTGCGTTAACTTCGACTAAACCCAATGAAGTTCCACTGTCCATGAATCCAGGGAATATATGCTTGCCGGTGGCATCTATAATGGTGTAATCATTTGTCACTATGGAATGATCAGTTCCAACGTATTCTATTTTTTCACCATTTAGTGTAATTACACCATTCTGTATAGTTCCTTCGGTTACAGTGTGTATAGTCGCATCAATGATGGCAATTTTTCCAAAATTTGGTTTGCCGGTGATCTGAGCTTGCACTGTGAATGTTCCCATCAACAGTAACGCAAGAACTATATTCCATTTTTTTGATTTCATCATTAAACTCCTTTTTACTTACTGTTGAATTAATTCAAATACATCACTCATACAAGAGTCTTCTTCTCTACCCTGAATGAAGGTGTTAAACCCCGCCTCTGTATAAGAATCTTCGCTATCTACAGCGATTCTCATATCGACTGGATCCATGTAAAGATCAAAATATTTTTTACCATCAACATAGGTATGCTCCACTTTGGAATAAATGCTAAGTGGGTGACCACTCCAAATAGCTACATCCCCTTGTTTCCCTATTTCTAAACTTCCAACCATTTCATCAATTCCAAGCTGCTTCGCTGGATTTATGGTAATCATCTTTAATGCATCAGCTTCTGAGGTTTCTCCATATCTAACAGTTTTTGCGGCTTCATGATTCAAATGTCGAATAAGCTCATTACTATCACTATTAATACTATTTGTCACTCCATTTTCATTTAAGATAGTAGCATTATAAGCCGTAGAATAGTAAACCTCGAATTTATACGCCCACCAATCAGCAAATACTGAAGTATATGCTCCATTTTTTGCAATTTCTGGAGCTACCTTAAAAGCTTCGTTTGCATGTTGAAACGTATAATTTCTAATACCATAATCATTGAAGACCCGCATGAGCATGAGAATTTCATCTGCTCTGTAAGAGTGGCAATGAACCAGTATTTCGCCATCGATAATATCATTTAGCACATCATATCGAAGGTTTTTTGCAACAGGAACCGGTGGAGCGGTTCTACCTCTTTTATCTCCTTCATAAGCCTCTTTTGCAGCTAAATATGCCTCTCTTTTGATTCTATAATCAATAGCCTCATCAAAATGACTTCTAATAATCTGTTCTACTCCCATTCGAGTTCTTGGTTGAATTCCGTTACCCTGTCCATGCACACGGGTTGGATTTTCACCCAGTGCAAATTTGATGGTTCTTTTTGCACCATCAAATCTCATTTCATCCTGAGTTACTCCATAACGAAGCTTTAATGTTTCTCCCTGTCCACCAATAACATTGGCAGAGCCATGCATTAGGTGAATGGATGTTACCCCACCTGCCAAAGCTCGATAGATGGAGACGCTATTAGGATTAATTGATTCCTCCATAGTTACTTCTGCCGTTACTGGATTTCTGGCTTCATTAGTACTTACTGTATTTAGGTGAGAATGTGCATCAATGATACCGGGCATTACATATTTACCGGTTCCATCAACCACGGATACTCCTGAAGGAGCACTAAGATCCGTACCTATTGCCGTTATAACGCCATCAACAATAAGAACATCACCATTCTCAATTATGCCATCGGTAATCGTCATTAAGGTTGCGTTCTGAATAAGTACAGATCCCTTTTCCTGTGCTATAGTTCCTATTGAAAAAACAGCCAAAATAAGTAGTGTTGTTATGGTATTTTTCATGGTTAGTCCTCCATAAAGTCATTGATCACACCCTGGCTCACCTGGATGTGGATTTTAGTTCCTTTTTCAAATAAAGGGCCGTCAGTAAGTATAAGATGTGCACTACTGCCCTCTTTTATGGTGCCAACACGGTTAGAAATACCTAATATGTTTGAATTGTGCACGGTCATTAGTTTAACGATGTCATTTTTCGTTAAGATACTGTTCTCTGTAATTAGATTGACTTTCTGTTGTAATTCTTTAGGACTTAGTCCCGCAGAAGTAAAGCCGGTTGGAATACCCGCATCTAGTAAAGCAGACACATTGTTTATTTGCTTTACCCAAGCTTCTTTTTGTTTTGACCGGAACATTAATTCTTCTTCGGTTAGTTCTTCCGTTTCAGCATCTTCAGAATCATCAGCGTCTTTAGAATCTCCTTGCTCATCTGATTCGCTTCCTTCCTCATCGCCTTTTTTAGCTTCCTTTTTTTCTTTCTCTAACCAATCTGGCATGTCTGCAACATCAAGACTAGCTAGTACAGCTATATTTCTAGCTTTTAGCTCATTGCTTAAGGCAGATGCTTCTTTTGCTGAAACTAGAACAACATCAAAACCAAATTCGTCCTGTAGCCTAAACAAGCGTTCTATTTCTTCTTTAGAATCAACCTCGAAGTACAATGGGTACTCTTTATTAACTAAAGGAAAAAGTGCTTCTAGGACATCATTTTGCTCGGGTTGAGTCATTTCCGAGTGTTTTTCGAAATACATCATATGCTCTTGCAAAGCCGTTGCATCATACATAAGCTGCCGGAAATAAGCCATTACTCCCATCTGAGTTGATGGATAGGCCCCACTGCCCCAACCTCCAGGTGCGGTTTCAAAACTCCCTTGTAATGCTAAAGGGTTTGCAAATACATGGGCTTGTGTTAGCTTAGGAGCCGATACATTGAATGGCTGTACATGCCCAGGTAACATTTGACCGTCAAGACCAAGAGCAACCAATGTGAAACCTGCTTTCATGGCGGCTTCAAAGGCTTTATCCTCGTTTAAATAATGCTCTGGAATTCTTTGCGGTTGTGCTCCAGCACGATCATATGGTGGTTTACCTGGATTTTCTAATCGCGGCAAATCCCGTGGTGTTTCTGGACTGCCCCAAGTAGCCATCCCATCAATAAGACCAGGATAAACGTGTAGTGAATCACCACCATCGATAATAAAAGCGTCAAATGGAATTGATTCGTTTACCCCAATTTGTTCGATAACTCCATTTCTCCATACAATATCAGCGTTTTCAAGAGTGGCTCCATCAGCCATGTGAATCGTCACATTAGTAATGGCATGCGCAGGTACTTCTTGAGCCATAGTTGGCATTAGTGGCCATGCTAAAAGCATAACCAAGAAGCTTGCCATACCCACAAAAGTTGTTTTAATCTTCATAGTGCATATGTTGTGTTAATTGATGATGAGAAGTAACGAGTAAAATCGCTGCTCATTCGTTTAAAATTGTAAAATTAAAATGACTCACTTAGCTCCACCCAGAAGGGCACTTCAGAGGCTAGGTGATTATCCGTTGACTTTTTTAATTCATTAACAATCTCTTCTTTTAGTACACTTATTTGCAGATAATATTCATAGTAATCAGAACCTTGTTTTCTGAGGACCGTTTCGTGTTTGGGGGCCATCAGATCCATTAACAAATAGGTGCTACTTCGAAGTGCTTGTATTACAGCTGGACTAGACCAGAAACTATCCTCTTTTTGCTGCATTCTAACTAGTTCAACTTTATCGTCGATAGTATCTAATAATGCTATTTGTGCCACCTTGTAGCCGTGTTTAGTAGCGGCTAACGAGTCCTCAGATTGAAAACTCAAAAAGTAATGTATACTTGTTGAATCACTTAGGTAGGGATCCGCACTATACCATTCGGGGACTGTTGAACTCACAATGTCTTGCTGAACGATGCTATCCGTTGTTGAACAAGAGTACAACAAAAACATGGTAAAAGTAATGTATAATAGAGGCTTCATAAACAGTTTTTTTATTTATCCAATGGAATATAAATGTGATGTAGACTTTTATCTTCTCGCCTGACTTCTAATTGTACTGATATCTTATTTTCGTTAGCAGCTAACCCATTAAAATACCTTTGTAACTCTTGGGTTGAATGTACCAGATCTCCGTCTATACGTATAATTTGAACTTCATTTCTGAGGCCACGCTTAAATGCGTTTGAAGCTGAGTCTACTTCTTGAACAAACAAATCAAACATGCTGGGATTTTCTGGTTTAGCTAATCCTACTATGTCAAATCCTAAATCGGTAGATATCCATAGCCTACCTCTAGATAAATCATTTTGATCAAGCTTAGAGCGACCTTCATCTTTTTGTGTAGGCACATTTGGGCTAGATTCCGACGCTGACTGGGCAATGGTAATTTCAGGTATCACTAATTCTTCTAAAATTACCGAGCTTAAAAATGATGAATTATCGCGCCATATGGTGAGTTGGGCTTCGGTATTAGGACGTAACAAGGCAATCCTCTCCTGCAGTGCATTAGAGGCATTAACGGGAAATCCATTCACTTCCAGCACTATATCACCCTTCTTAAGTCCTGCCAAATCTGCAGGGCCATTGGGTGTTAACGATATAATTTCTACCCCCACTACACTTGGAAGTTCCAATTCTAAGGCTCTTTGATAATCCACAGATTGAATCTGTACTCCCATTAGAGCACGCCTCACACGACCATACTGAATAATATCGGAAGCTACTTTAGTGGCTAAATTACTAGGAACAGCGAATCCATACCCTTGATAGCTCCCACTTTGTGATGCAATGGCTGTGTTAATTCCAATGATTTGTGCGCTGGTATTAACCAAGGCACCCCCACTATTACCCTTGTTTATAGCCGCATCTGTTTGGATAAAACTTTCGATTCTCATGCGGTCATCAATTATTTGTACGTCTCTACCTAATGCGCTTATGATACCCGCAGTTACTGTAGCTCTAAGTCTAAAAGGATTACCAACTGCCATGACCCACTCACCTACTTGTACCTGATCTGAATTTCCCATTATAGCAGCTGGAAGATTATTTGCAGGTATTTTTATCACCGCTAAATCCGTTGTAGGATCCGAACCGATTATGCGTGCTTGAAATTGTCTCTTATCATTTAATACTACCTCGATACCCTGTTCTTTGGCTCCTTCAATTACGTGATGATTAGTAAGTATATAACCATCCTGACTAATAATTACACCGGAGCCAACAGATCGAGCACTTCTAGGTAAAAATCGATTCCAAAAATCGTCGGAGAAATCGTGATTTTCATCATCAGGTAAATCAACCGGGATTAATGTTTCTATGTATACGACGGATGAGGTTACGCTATTGGCGACTTTTTTAAATAAAAATCGTTCACTGATGTTTTCAAGAAATTCATCATCTATGAATACACTATCACTTTTGGAGATATTGGTATACTCAACCTCTGCAAATGAATGCCTAGTACCGCGATCCAAATAGCTATCCCAAACAAAGCCTATGCTAAGCCCAATCAATAGAATTAAAAGGTAAGTTAGACGACGATTTGTATTCATGTACGCTACCGAGATGTGATCAAAATGAAAGTAGTCTCTTTAATTTTTAGCATTTAGTTAAGACACCACAAAGTCAAAAAATTGTTGCGATCGTTGCGGATTGTAACCTTCTATATGATAATGAAAATAGGCATCCAAATGTTGTATCATTTCAATCAACTCATTTTTACTTAAATCAATAGCTAAAAATTCCTTAGATCTACTTGATAAAACCGTCACAAAAAACTTCGTTTGGGATAAATTAAACTTTTTCTCACCAGTTTGGGTGGAAACCTCACCAAGTAACCCACTTGGGATATGTAAATACGACTGTTTAGCCATTTCACTGAGTTCACATTGTAAATCAATTCCACAGCAGCTCATGCATCGAATTTGAATGTAGGGCAACACATGCACTGGGACTTCTTCTTGTTGAATTAACCAGGGTAAAAATTGTTTTAAAAGCAGAAATAATTCTATGTTTTTTTCATGCTCATGTATCAAAGCTGATATTCGCTCCAACACTTGAAACAATAAAAGCCAGGTGGTGAAATCACTTCGTAAGCTTGAAACTGAGTGAACTAAGTCGACCGATCGTAAATCCTGAACCGTACGGTTGGCTTTATATACAAATCCGATGTTCAAAGTATTACCCGCCTCTACTACGCCACTGAACGGACCTTTGGGTTTCTTTGCTCCCCTAGCTATCAAAGCAAATTTACCATGCGATTCTGTGAGGACGGTGATTATTTTACTTGATTCTTGATAGTCAATGGTTCGCAAAACTATGGCTGTGGCGGTCTCTAGCCCCATGATATGTTCATTTTAAGTGCGATTATCACAATAATTTAAATGAGTAATTCAGTTTTTCTATGCATCTAAACATAATAATTTCTACCATTGGATAACTGCTATTACCATGATATCAAAAGAGATTCTAAAAAAAATTCGCAAACTAGAAATTCAAACCAAAGGATTGGTCAATAACCTATTTGGTGGTGAATATCAGTCGGCCTTCAAAGGAAGAGGTATGGCCTTCTCAGAGGTTAGATCTTATTCATATGGAGATGACATTAGGCAAATCGACTGGAATGTGACAGCTAGAACAGGTGAGCCTTTCATTAAAGTTTTTGAAGAAGAAAGAGAACAAACGTTAATGCTCTGTGTAGATATTTCTAATAGTGGAAAATTAGGGACTAAATTATATACGAAGGCAGAATTGGCTATTGAAATCTGTGCTGTACTGGCTTTTAGCGCGATTCAAAATGGTGATAAGGTTGGTTTAGTTCTCTTTAGTGATGTGGTGGAAAAAGTGGTCCCTCCAAAAAAGGGCAAAAAACATGTCCTCAGAATCATTAGAGAGCTTTATACCACCAAGGCAACGGGTAAAGGCACTAGTATATCCACTGCATTGAACTATGTTAATCGATTATTGAACCGTAGGTCTATTGTGGTATTAGCTTCTGATTTTCAGGACACAGATTATGAGACAGCGCTAAAAATAACGAATCAAAAGCATGATCTTGTTAACCTTAGTATTCGACACCCATTTGAAGAAGTACTCCCAGACTTAGGCCTTTTGCCTTTATACAACGTCGAGACAGGTGAACAAGTCATGGTAGATAGCTCAAACAAAAAATTACGCGCTCATCTCCAGTCAAAGCTTAAAGAAAAACATGCTGCTTTTGACAAGCACATGGTAAAGTTACAAATGGATACCATTGTGGTACACACCGATAAATCGTATGTACGGCCGCTTATGAGTTTTTTCCAACGTCGTTTAAGTCGATATTAGTAGCCAATACAAGCCCACCTTGGCCTAACAAGTACGAATATTTCTGAACTTCAAGAAAAAATGCATCCCTGGCTGACTCAGCCAACGATTCCTGAGAGGGTAACTCAACCGTGACTGAGTTAACAGGTTTGTTGTTTTTATACAATGTGTAGTGTAAATGAACCCCTGTCACCCTTCCTGTCCGTCCTACATATCCAATCACTTGACCTTGCTTTACCTGCACCCCTTTTTTTATCCCTGGGCCAAATCCATTTAGGTGTAAATAGGCTGTTTTATACATTCCATTATGCTGTATTTGAACAATATTCCCATTGACACCTCTATACCTAGACTCAATTATTTCTCCATCACCAACCGCAACCACAGGAGTACCAAGTGGTGCTGCATAATCGGTACCCGTATGCGGTATTTTTTGCTTTAAAACAGGATGAAATCTATTGTAATTAAAACTAGAGCTTATACGCTGATTGTACTTAAATGGAGCTTTTAGTAACGCTTTTTGTATTCCATTCCCTTCAGCGTCATAATATCCTTGTTGTTGACCATCCTCGTAATGAAAAGCTTGATAAGGTCTGTTTTGGTGTACAAATTCAGCTGCTAACACCCTTCCTACTCCAACCACTTCCCCTTCTGATATAAATTCTTCGTAAATGGCACGAAACTTATCCCCTCGATACAACCGAAAAAAATCAATCTGCCATGCGAATAATTCACTTAGTTCCATTCCAACCCCCGAAGAATGTCCTTGCGATATTAGTGATTCATATAGTGAGGATTCAATCAATCCTTCCACCTGTCGAAATCGAATTTCAATGGGTTTAGCAGATGCTTGAACTAAGATTCCATCAGTCAGATCGACTTTTACATACCGTATGTTTGACTCCATGATGATAAGAATGGGTGCATAGTGCGCTTCGGAAGTGCTACTATGAAGTCGATACCGATAATATATCTGATTTTCTTTAAGAAATCGGAAGCCCAAGCTTTGTTTTAATTCATTGGATACTTCATTAATAACTTGCTGTGAAATGCCCATTTCATTCAATAGAACATACAAGCTTTGATTCGCTTGGACTTGCCCACGTTCTAAAATTCCTACATCTGAGGTGTAACCAAATCCATCGATTGGAAATTCTTCGTTGATTTCATTGAGTTTTTGTGCATCAAGTTCTGCTATTTTAGGTTGGAAGAAACAGCCAAAGGAGGCTAAGGAAGCAGATATAATCAAGAGAATTAGAAAATAATGGGACATACAAAAATGCAATAGGAAGTAATAAAGATCTATGGTGCAAAATCTAACAACACTAAACTCTTGTTTTCATTGTTACTTAGTATATAGCACTGCATAAAACAGTTAAATGAAATACTAACAAATTACAATTCCTATCATTTCAAACAAAATAAACACCTAATTAAGTGTTATAGTTATTATTTTAGAATGCTAGAATGGTTTAGTTGTAGGTCGACCTAGTTGAAACATCTATCGTGTGTAATAATTAAACGGTAATTAGATACTACGCATGAATAGTAAAGACTCAAACTAAACGTATAGATCTTTTATGATCTGCAACCATTCGAAGGAAAGTTATTTTAAATGTACTCTAAAATATCCTTGAATACTCGTTTTTGGCGAATTACCTCACTATTTTGCTTATGCATTTTATGGGCTGACTATGGCTCTGTTTCCCTTCATGCACAAACGCAGCTTAGTACCGACAACCAAATTTCAGCACAAGCTCAACTGAAGAATGGTCCACGTATATATTCAGAGGTAGATTCTGTTCGTATCTCGACCCCATTCAACATCGTTCTGGTTACCCCAACCAATATCGAAGATGAGATTATATTTCCAGACTCTAGTTCGTTCCCTCCCACTCTTTTTCTTTCTCAAGCCAGTTACGGGTCTTCAACTACAGAAGATAGTGTTCAGTATACATTTCAATATTTTGGAAATCAGGATTTAAGCTTGAGTGACTTACGTATATTGTACAAAGTTAATGAAGACACCGTCACCATACCTGTTCCCACTCTTCGTTTACCTTTTAGCTCTAGACTTGAACCCATCATTTCACGTGGCGATACTCTTACACTTAATCCAATTAAGCCGAATTTTAACTTTTTTAATCCTTGGTTATTTGCTTTACTCATCGGAATCATTGCCGCATGTTTGTCCCTAATATGGTGGTGGTATAATCGTTCTAGAAATAAACATACCCTACCAGATACGCCTTCAGAATTACCTGTTTATGTATCCCCACTACAAATCCTGAAACGTGAACTACAACAAATTCAACAAGACAATTACCCTCTAACCGATGAAGCCATTAAGATCTATTACTCAAGTATCAGTGATGCTTTCCGCAATTATTACGAAGTGCTTTATGGCTTTCCAGCCTTAGAATCCACCTCCCGTGAACTCTTAGGATTCCTCAACAAAATAGCAGAACCAAGCTCCATCATTGATATTGTAAGAAGCCTGCTAATTAGTGCAGACCAAGTCAAATTTGCCAAATTCAAACCAACCGAGGAACAGATTCGGTTCATCTTAGAGGAGTCATTTATTTGCTTAAATTTACTCGAAGAACGCCATAAAAAGCGCCTCCAAGCACACAAAAATGAGTTTGAACAGCTTCACGGGTTCTCTGAAAATACTCAAACGGGGGACTCTTTGACATGATAGAATTTGCGAATCCAATATGGCTTTGGGCCTACTTAATTATCCCTTTGGTTATCAGCATTCATGTTTTTCGTTTTATTCGTAAAAAACACCCTGCACTGTTATTTTCAGAAACTGCATCCTTTAAACAACTACCAGGTAATAACAAGCAACATCTGCATTGGTTAGATTTGTTGCTCTTTATACTTGGCCTTGCTTGCTTAATATACGCCTTAGCTCGACCACAGGAACAATTAACTACGGTAGAACGCAATGCAGAGGGTATCGATATTGTATTGGCATTAGATATTTCTTCGTCAATGAAAGCGGAAGATTTAAAACCCAATCGATTCGAAGCTGCCAGGGAGGTTGCTAAAGAATTCATTGATCAGCGTATTTCAGATCGCATTGGTTTGGTTTCATTTGCCATGCAAAGTTTCACTGTATGCCCCCCAACACTTGACTATCGACTTCTAAAAGAATTGATTAATGAGGTTGAAATGGGTGTAATACAAGACGGTACTGCCATTGGAATGGGTATTGCAACCTCTGTGAATAGACTAAAAGATAGTGAAGCCAAAAGTAAAGTCATTATTCTACTCACCGATGGGCAAAACAATGCCGGGGAAATTGATCCGGTAACCGCTGCAGATCTTGCTTTAGCCTATGATATTAAAATATACACAATTGGAGCAGGAACGCGAGGAACCGCTCCTTATCCTGTTGATGATCCTATTTTCGGTCGTAGATATCGTAATATTCAGGTAGATATTGATGAAGACATGTTGGAACGTGTTGCTGAGTTAACTGGCGGAAAGTATTTCAGAGCGACCGATTCTCAGGAACTACTAAGAATTTATCAAGAAATAGATACCCTCGAACGTACAAAAGTTGAAGAAATTATTTACACAGATTATACCGACCTCTACCCCATTTACTTAGCATTAAGCCTTTTATTCATGGCTAGCCACTTTCTTCTAAGACAGCTTGTTCTGAGGTCAATAGTTGAGGTCTAGAAATGAGTAATAACGCTACGTTGAGTCTTTTGAAAGAGATTATCCAACATCCCACCTTTCAAGAGTACTACCGGATTATCAAAGAATCAACGTCTGAGTATTCTGATTTGGAAAGGCCAATCACAATAGAGTTGAAACAAGCAGTAGGCTCTATACTTTCCTTTTTAATGGCAGGACTAGATCATTCAGTGCCATTGATATACATTTGTGAAAACGATGAAGAAATGAGGGTTGTAGAGAGCGACTTGTTTGAATTAGGGGTAGAAAAAGTACATAGCTTTCCATCTCTTCAACGAAGGCCTTATGATCAAGGCGCTATTGTTGATGCAAGTGCAATTGTTCAACGGACCGAAGTACTGCAAAAAATTACTGAAGGCGATGCCTCTATCATCCTCTGTTCAGCAGAAGGACTTTTTGACTTTGTACAGGATCCTGAAGCCTTTCAATCTGCTAAGCTCGAACTCGAAAGATCGCAGGAATATGAGTTTAAAGATATTCAGGAACATTTAGCACTACACGGATATCAAAATGTACGCTTTGTTGATGAGCCTGGTGAAATGGCCATTCGTGGTGGTATATTAGATATTTATCCCTATTCGGGTGAATATCCAATCCGCATTGAATTCTTCGGTAATGAGATCGAAAGCATACGTGAATTTGATGCCGATTCTCAACGCTCAGTAGCCTTTCTAGACCGAGTTTCAATTGTACCTGATATTTCTAACGTACAGCAGGAAAGTCTAAAAAGTTTTTTGCATTTCCTGCCTGAAAAAGTGCATTTCGTTATAAAGGACGAGTCTCTAATTACGAGTCGACTCACGACACTTTACGATGACGCTCTTGACCGTTTCAACTCAAATGACCATGAGATATCTCCAAATAACCTGTTTCTAAAGGCAGAATCATTCAAAGAAAATTTACATCAAAAAGCCATTACACTGTCTTATACAGGTTTTAACAAAGTTACAGATTATCACCATATTCTGTCTTTTGGTGCACGCCCTCAACCCGATTTTAACGGAATTGTGAAGCAGGTCATAGAGGATATCGAGCGACAATCTATACATGAATTCACCACCCATATTTGTTGTGATAATCAAGGACAAGTCGAACGATTCGAAGAATTATTACCTGCAACAAGTCCAAGCCATACTTATGCCTTGTATAGTCAGTCCTTGAGTAAAGGTTTTATTTTGGATAAGCTAAAAATTGCCGTTTATACCGACCATCAAATATTTAACCGGTATCATCGACCCAAAATCAAAAAAAGAAGATACTCCGGTGGCATTTCGTTCAAAGAAATCTACGATCTGAACCTAGGTGATTATGTAGTACATGTAGATTATGGAATTGGAAAGTTCTCAGGCTTTAAGAAAATTGAGGTAAAAGGAGTACTTCAAGAAGTAGTCGTAGTACAATATCAAGAAGATTCTACCCTATATGTGAATCTTAGTAGCTTACATAAGCTTCAAAAATACTCCGCAAAAGAAGGTATGGCTCCTAGGATTACTAAACTGGGATCGGGTGAATGGGCACGTAAGAAAGCACAAACAAGAAAAAAGGTTAAGGATATTGCTCGTGAACTCATTGAGTTATATGCCAAGAGAAAACTGCAAAAAGCGTATGCTTATTCGGCTGATAATGCGTGGCAAGTTGAAATGGAAGCTCGCTTTGAATTTGAGGAAACCCAAGACCAAGACACGGCCATAAAAGCAGTCAAAGAAGACATGATGAATGAACAACCAATGGATCGTTTGGTCTGTGGTGATGTTGGCTTTGGAAAAACAGAAGTAGCTATCCGCTCTGCGTTTAAAGCTGTTATGGATAATAAGCAGGTTGCTGTACTCGTGCCTACCACTCTATTAGCCGATCAGCATCTAAAAACATTTAGTAAAAGAATGAATGACTTCCCTGTTAAGGTGGAGGCATTATCGAGGTTTAAGAGTACTAAAGAACAAAAAGATATACTCAAAGGGGTGAGTACAGGTGATGTAGATATTCTAATCGGCACCCATAGAATACTATCCAAAGATATCTCATTCAAAGATTTAGGATTAATAATCATTGATGAGGAACAACGATTTGGAGTATCAGCAAAGGAGAAATTAAAAGCTTTAAAAGCTTCTGTTGATGTACTTACACTCACAGCAACTCCTATTCCAAGAACCTTACAGTTCTCCCTTATGGGTGCAAGGGATTTGAGTATTATAACAACCCCACCACCCAATAGACGTCCGGTTCAAACCGAAATCCATTCCTTTGATGAAGCACTTATCAGAGATGCTCTAGTACAAGAAATTTCTCGTGGTGGTCAAGCTTTTTTTATTCACAATCGAGTAAGTAATATCGAAGAAATGGCACAGATGATCCATTCGTTAGTCCCCGAAATTAGAGTCCAGTATGCTCACGGACAAATGAAAGCATCTGAATTGGAAAAAATAATTCAAGATTTTTACCGGCATCGATTCGATGTATTAATCTCTACCAATATTGTAGAAAATGGTATTGACATCAGCAATGCTAATACCATAATTATTAATGATGCCGACCGTTTTGGACTAGCCGAATTACATCAACTACGTGGTAGAGTGGGCCGATCTAATCGTAAAGCTTTCTGCTATTTAATTACGCGGCCAATTGACCAACTAACCCCAGAGGCTCGTAAAAGGCTTATTGCTCTCGAAGAGTTTTCAGATTTAGGGTCAGGATTTAATATTGCCATGCGTGATCTTGATATCAGAGGCGCAGGAGATATACTCGGTGGAGAACAAAGTGGGTTCATCAATGATATTGGCTTTGAATTATATACCAAAATTTTAGATGAAGCCGTGCAGGAAGTGAAAGAAAATGAATTCAGCCATCTATTTGAGGGTGGTGAGAAAAAAATAGCCACACCAGAGACACAAATAGAAATGGATGAATCGGCATTACTGCCACAACAGTATGTAACCGACAATGTGGAACGTTTAAATCTCTACCGTAAATTAGCTAAAGCGAACACAGTCGAAGAGATTGAAGATTGGAAATCGGAAGTTGAAGACAGATTTGGCCCATTTCCTATCGAAGCGAATCGATTATGGCAAAGTAAAAAACTACAATATTATGCTTCCAGCTTATATTTTGTGAAGGTAACCGTACGAGTGGGTAAAATGTGGTGTATGTGTCCAAAAGTAAAAAGCGAACTTGGCCGATCTTATTATGATGCCCCATTATTTACCAACATACTAAATCATATAAAGAAGGTGTTCGGTGATAACCATACCATCATTCAAAAAGATGATGCCATACGGTTTATGTTCGAGGATGTTGATAATTTATCCGATGCTATCGCTATCCTTAAAAAAATACAAGAGAGTCCATAACTATGTTGGGGATAAAAGAAGCAGTAGAGCGTCTGAATTCAGGTGGCGTAGTAGCTATTCCCACAGAAACCGTTTACGGACTTGCAGCTAAAGTAACCAATTTACAGGCAATACAAGAAGTATTTACTCTTAAACGGCGTCCTTCTGACAATCCTCTCATTGTCCATATTAGTTCACTTGAACAGTTAAGTGAAATATCCAAACCACTGACAGAATTAGAGTTAAGTATTATCAATAAATTTTGGCCAGGGCCACTTACTTTAATTCTTCGACGAAAAAAAAAGGTGCTCGACGCGGTTACAGCTGGTTTAGAAACCGTTGCTGTGCGGATGCCTAATCATAGTATCTGCTTGGATTTATTACAAAGAACCGGGCCACTTGTTGCCCCGAGTGCCAATTTATCAGGTACTCCTAGCCCAACGAAAAAAGAACATGTACAGAACGATTTCGGACCATCATTTCCGATACTTGATGGAGGGGCATGCACCATAGGGCTTGAGTCTACCGTGATTACTTGTCGCAGCGACTACCTCTCGACAACAATAAAAAATGAGTCGGTTTATACCAAAACGCCATCTCATAGCGATATAATTATCTACCGTCCTGGAGCTATAAGCGAACAGTTATTATCTGAATTTGGCTCCGTTCACTATTATTCTGCAAGCCAGGCTGAGCAAGATTACCCTCGTTCAAAACCAATTTTACCTAGTCCCGGGCTTAAATACCGGCATTACGCACCTAAAGCTAAGGTACAATGGCTCTCGTCTTTTGATCTGCTGAGGGCGGTAACAGAAACAAGTATTGTTTTACTTTTAGACAAGAATCAAGTTGTTAATCAGGCTCAAGCTGTAGAAGGTAGTATTTCTTCCCAAGAATTAGTCCAAAGCTGCAACTTAGTGGAATGTGAAGGCAGCTGGGAACGTTTTGGGCAATTGCTGTATGACACCTTTAGAGTAGCCGATATAGAAAATTATACACATGTTTTCGTGCAAGATATTCGTCAATCGACTGCCAGGTCTAGCTTAAAAGATGCTATTATTAATAGAATTGAGAAAGCTATTAGTGGACAGTAAAACGCTGAGCAGCCTTTAAGCCCAATACAGACTCATACATAAGCTGTATTAGTGCATCAACATCTTGCATAGAACATATCTCAACCGGTGAATGCATATAACGCAATGGTAGTGAAATTAATGCAGAAGGTATGCCTGTTTTTTGGTAAAAAATACTATCTGTGTCAGTACCAGTTCTCACACTCGTTGCCTCATGTTGAACTTGAATAGTGTGTTTTTTAGCAATTTCCTCGAGATAACGAACCACACTTGGATGATTTGCTCCACCGTGCTGTATACTAGGACCATGGCATAACTTAACGGTTCCATGTTCTTTCTGGTCTATACCTGGGGAATCTGTAGCGTGGGTAACATCAGTTACAAGGGCTAAATCTGGGTCTAAACGATAGCTCATCATCCGAGCTCCAAAGCCCCCTACTTCCTCCTGAACAGAATTAACTGCAGCTACATTTACCTGCAAATCTTTGGACACACTCTTGAGCATTCGCAACACCTGCGCAATGATATATCCGCCAATTCTATTATCAAGTGCTCTTGCAGTGAGAATGTGATCGTTTAAATATTCGAAGTTGTCCTCATAGGTAATTGGGTCTCCCACTTGAACTAATTCAAGGGCTTCTTCTTTAGAGCTAACACCAATATCGATATAAATATCTTTCCAAGCAGGTTCTTTACCACCACCATTTTTTTGATCTTGTAAGTGTATGGCAGTATTACCAGCTACTCCAACAACTTTTGCATTTCGATTATGAATGATTACTTTTTTTGCTCTAGCGATTGTCGAATCGCTGCCTCCTAATTTATTCACATACACAAAGCCTTGCTCCGTAATATGCTGAACAACCATTCCAATCTCATCACAATGGGCCTCAATTAGCACGGTTGGCGCGTCTTTATCCGTTAAAATTTTGGCGGCACAAGACCCATAAGCGTCAGTAATAACCTCATCGGAAAATTCTTCTACATACTCCTTCCAAACTCTCACGCCAGCTGCTTCATAACCGGTTGGACTTGGAGTGGTTAACAAGGATTCTAAAAATTCGGGTGCCGATGGTATAATCATTTGTGATAAAATTGGGTTACCTTTACTAGGTGTTTTATATTTCTAATATACGTATTTCAGCTCCTTCTATGTAAGTATAATTCCTCAATATTTATGGTACCTAAACAATACACACCTGATTATTTTCCACATTGGACAGAAGTATCAGTACGTTTTAATGATATGGACTCCTTATCTCATGTCAATAACGCTTTATTCAACAGCTATTTCGAAGAAGCCAGAATACAGGTAGTTCAAGAAATACCCGAATGGATAGAAGATTTAGAAAGAAAACGAAGCTTTGTGCTACGAAAATCAACCATTGAGTACCTCGCCCCCATTCTTTATCCCGATACGTTACTCATTGGTAGCGGTTTATTACGGGTTGATGCAGCCCGAGTCTATGCCTTACAAGCAGTCTACAGTTCCAATACGAATAAATTATGTTCTACCGCTGAAACAATGGGAGTTTGGTTCGACTTACAAGCTCAACGCCCTACTCGTATTCCTGCTTCCGATGTGCTTTCCAACTATTTATTATCTTCCAATCCTAGTTAGGTATTATGGATAAAAGCACCCGTTATAAAATATTTAATGACCCCGTTCACGGCTTTATTTCCGTACCAAAGGGTATTGTTCTTCAATTAATAGATCATCCATACGTTCAACGATTACGTCGTATCCGACAATTGGGATTGGGATATTTAGTATTTCCAGCTGCTGAACATTCTCGTTTTTCTCATGCCTTAGGGGCCTTAGAATTGGGACAACGAGTTCTAAATAATCTACGTGAGAAAGATACCACCATTAGCAATCAGGAATATGAAGGCACCCTAATTGCATTACTGTTGCACGATGTTGGGCATGGCCCCTTATCCCATACGCTTGAGCATTCCCTTCTCAGTGAGTTTAATCACGAGATGATGAGCTTGGCTATTATGCACGAATTAAACAACCAGTTTGATGGGGCACTTAACACGGCTATTGAAATATTCACCGATCAACATCCTAAGAAATTTTTACATCAACTAGTGTCATCACAGCTCGATTTAGATCGATTAGATTATCTAAAAAGGGATAGTTTTTTTACGGGTGTTTCTGAAGGCTCAGTGGGTATTCAACGCATACTTAAAACCATGCGAGTCCATAAAGGGAATATTGTTATTGAGCGAAAAGGCATCTATGCCATAGAAAATTATATTATTTCTAGGCGTTTAATGTATATGCAAGTATATCTACACAAAACCGTGTTAAGTGCCGATTCCCTTATTAGATCAATTTTCAATCGGGTGAGTTATTTGTTCGCACAGGGAGAGCCATTACCAAGTGGAAGTGCTCAACTCGATTACTTTTTACGTGAGCAACCGTCTGCAGAAAAACATATTTCATCCACCGTGATTGAAGCATATGCTCAATTAGACGATTATGATGTGTACCAAAGTATTAAAGCTTGGAAGAATGCTAAAGACCCTATTTTATCTGATTTAAGTCACCGCTTTTTGAATCGAAATTTATTTCGTGCGAGCTTTTTTGATAAGAAACCAAGTAAAAGCACCCATCAGAAAATATACGAATTAACCCGTGCCTATCTTGATAAAAATGGGCTTCCAAATGATGATGAGAGTATGAAATACTATATTAGAACCGAATATAGTACCTCAGAGGCTTATAAGTATAAAAATGATAGTATTTGGATACTCGATAACGAGGTAGCGATCGAATTTTCTAAAGCTGCGGATACAAAAAGTATCATTGCGTTAACCGAGCCTGTCAAAAAATACTTTATCATTCATCCAAAGTACTAATTAGACTCTTTTAAGGTCACCAACTATCGAGTATTATACACGAGTATAATGTATAAAACTTAGGTCTTCACTGACATCGATTCTACTGGTTTCTTCCCAAATAAGGCCAATATCAGAGCGATATTCTGGGAAAAAGGTATCACCTTCATATTCCTTATGAACCAAAGTAATGATCATCTCGTCAGCCAGTTCCATTGCTTGACGATAAACTACTCCACCACCTATAATAAACAGCTTGGACGGTTGTTCAAGCTTTATTGCTTCTAATGCTTGTTCTAAAGATGAGTAGCAGGCTACATTGTCATAATTTTGAGTAGTACTAAGTACAATATTTTGCCGGTTTGGCAATGGTTTAGACCCTAGCTCCTCAAAAACACCTCTGCCCATAAGAATGGGAAACCCTGAGGTAGTTAGTTTGAAATGCTTCAAATCCTCTGAGAAATGCCATGGTAGAGTGCCATTACTTCCTATAACAAGGTTGGGGGCATGTGCTGCAATAATAATAATCTTCATAAGTGGTGCAATTAGACCGCGACTTCAAAGCGAATTAAAGGATCAGGATCGTAGCCAGTTAATTCAAAGTCACCAAAGCTTAATTCATCTACAGGTTTATTTGCAATTTTAAGCTCCGGTAGTGCCTTTGGCGAACGGGTTAATTGTTCTTTCAATCCGTCTATATGGTTTACATAGATATGTGCGTCTACAATAGTATGGGCGAAAACTCCTGGTTCAAGTCCTACTTCTTGGGCAATAGCCATTGTGAGAGCAGAATAACATGCTAGATTAAATGGGATACCTAAGGCAATGTCTCCAGAACGTTGCGTCAGGTGACAGTTTAGTTTACCATCAGAAACATTGAAAATATACATAATATGGCAAGGTGGTAAGGCCATTTTGGGCAACAAACCAGGGTGCCAGGTACTCACAACTATTCTGCGACTCATTGGATCTGTCTTAAGCATATGAATCGCATTTTGAACCTGATCAAATTCGTCACGCCTCCACTCTGTAGTTCCATCTTCATTTTTATGTTCAACTAGGTAAGGAAAACGTCGCCATAGCACAGGATAAATCGGACCTACATGCCCATCTTCATCGGCCCAAGCATCCCATATATGAACATTGTTTTCGTCACGCAGCCACCTAATATGGTCTTCTCCGCGTAAATACCATAATAATTCTAGAATAACGGATTTAAAAAATACTTTTTTGGTAGTCAATAGTGGAAACCCTTCTGAGAGATCTACCTTATAATACTCTGCAAAATTAGAAATAGTGTCTGTACCAGTACGATTAGTTTTATGCACACCGTGATCTAAAACTCGTTGAACTAAATCATGATAAACTTTCATATAAGAGTGTTTTAGCGTTATTAATAGGGTTGAATTACATCAATATCTCTTTCAAAAATAAAATGGCTATTGAAAAATAAATGATAATTCCACTGACATCGACCACTGTTGCAACAAATGGTGCCGATGAAACTGCCGGATCAAAACCAAGTCGAGATAATATAAAGGGTAACATTGCACCAATAAAATTACCAAATAAAACAATAGACAATAAACTTAAAGCAATAACTACAGCGGTCAGATACGACTGTTGATCAACGTAGCCATTTGCTGCAAGATCCCAAGCTAACAAGGTTACAAAGCCTAAAATACCAATCAGGAGACCTAGTATTATTCCTGAACTTAATTCCCTGAAAAATACCTTTTTCCAATCATCTGCTCTTATATCATCCGTGGCCAACGCCCGAATTATAAGTGTGGCTGCTTGAGCACCTGAATTACCCCCACTTGATATTATTAAAGGTACAAAAAAAGACAAAAATACAATCTTCGAGAGTAACTCTTCGTACTGCCCCATAGTTAAAGCTGTTAAAATCTGACCCACAAATAAAACGATAAGCCACCCTAGGCGTTTTTTTACCATTTGCATGATAGAGGTTTGAGAATAATAGTCATCCAGAGCGTCCATGGCTGCCATTTTCTGCATATCCTCAGTAATTTCCTCTTCTGCTACATCGATAACATCATCCGCCGTCACAATACCTACTAGCACATTATCAGAATCTACCACAGGTAAGGCTACCCTATCGTATTTAGCAAGCATTTTAACTGCTTCTTCTTGATCTTCAAAGACACGCAGTGCGGTGAAAGACTCATCCATTAAGGTGGAAATAGTTTGGTCTTCAGCAGCAACAATTATTTCAGTAATCTTTAAGTCATCAATTAATTGTTCTCGATCATTAACTACATAAATTACATTCAATGTCTCTGCCATGGCCGCATATTTACGAATATGCTCCATACTTCGCTTAACCGTCCAATCAGATTTTACACGAACATATCTTGGAGTCATCAAACGACCAACAGAATCTTCCGGATATCCTAACAACTTCTTCACTTGAAGCTGATCTGACGGTCTCATAGAATTCATCACCCTTTGGGTTAGGTCACCAGGCAATTCTTCCATCAACGCAACCTGTTCATCCGGCTCTAGGTTACTCATTACTTCAGATAACTGTTGCTTAGTAAATAACTCCAGTAGGGTAACCCCTTTATTTGAAGGGAGTTCAGCAAAAACATCGGCAGCAATATTCTTTTTTAACAATCGGAACACAACTACGGCAACATCGCTATCCAATTCCACGAGCAGTTCTGCTATATCGGCAGGAGGAACATCAGCTAACACCTCTTTTAAACCTATCCAATCCTTCTTTTGGATAAGTTCATCAAATTCAGGTTTTAATAGTTGGACTAGCATGTACGTCTGCTTATTGGGTGTTGGATATATGAAATGGTGAGGGCAGTAAATCTAAACTTCAAACCCAGTATCATCATTTAATAATAGAATATAACTAAATGTTTAATCTACATCTAAAATCTGAAGCGCATTTCTTGCGGCTTCTTGCTCGGCTTTTTTCTTACTCTTTCCGGTACCATTACCAAAAATTTCTGTACCAATGGAAACTTCTACTTTAAAGGTCCTATTATGACCAGGCCCCTTTTCATCGACCACTCGATATTCAGGTAGACTCATTTTGTTTGCTTGAGCATATTCTAATAAGGTACTTTTAAAATTATCATTGATTTGCGATAAATCATCAAAATTTAGGTGCTCATCATATACTTTACGAACAAATTCAAAAGTAACTTTGTACCCTTCGGTTATATAAATAGCCGCTATCATTGACTCAAAAATATCAGCTAGTATACCTTTCGATTTTGTTACACCACCTTTAGAATCCGTGAATTCTAACAAGGATTCTATCCCCAGATCTTTAGACAAATTGGATAGAGTTTCGCCTCTTACCATTTTTGCTCTGGTTTTTGTCAAAAAACCTTCGTCTTCTTCAGGATATTTTTGAAATAATAGTTCAGCCGAAATTAGGTCTAATACGGCATCACCAAGAAATTCTAATCGCTCATAGGAATCGTAACTTTCATACTTTTCAAGAGAGGTAGAGGAACGATGTCGAAGTGCTTTTTGATAGAGTGTAGCATCGCTAGGTACAAAGCCTAAAATCTTGCTTAATTCTTCTAACCTTTGATCGTTTGAATCAAGCTCTTTTTTTTTTACCTGTGCGTTGTTTGCTGTTTTCCTTGAATTAAAACCGGATAAAAACCGAGTAATCCAACTCATCTTTAGGATCCTTGGAATCGCTTGAAAACTAGAGTCGAATTATGTCCACCAAAACCAAATGCATTGTTCATAGCGTAGTTGAGCTCACGAGCTACAGGGGCATTAGCAGTGTAATTAAGATCGCATTGTGGATCTTGATTATCAATATTGATAGTGGGAGGTACAATGCCGTGATAGAGGGCCAAAACGGCAGCAAGAGATTCAATAGCACCAGCTGCTCCTAAGGTATGTCCTGTCATTGACTTCGTTGAGTTTAAATTCATTTTATATGCATGATCTCCAAAGACTTTTTTAATGGAGTTCGTCTCTGCTATATCACCTAGTAGTGTTGATGTACCGTGCATATTTATATGATCTACATCTTCAGTTGTAATTCCAGCAGATTTTAATGCATTTTTCATCGCCAATATAACTCCATTTCCTTCAGGATCTGGTGCCGTGATGTGATAGGCATCGGCTGAATAACCGTAACCAACTATTTCGCCGTAAATTCTCGCCCCTCGCTCTAGGGCCAAATCTAATGATTCGAGTACCATAATTCCCGATCCTTCTCCAAGTACGAATCCATCTCTGTCTATATCAAAAGGCCTTGAAGCTGCTTTAGGGTCATCGTTTCTGGTACTCATTGCCTTCATGGCATTGAATCCAGAAATTCCAATTTTTGTAACCGGTGCTTCAGTCCCACCAGTTATTGAGTAATCTGATTGCCCATAACGAATCATGTCATAAGCAATGCCAATATTATGAGAACCAGTGGCGCAGGCTGAAACAGCACAAAAATTAGGTCCTCTAAATCCATACTTTATAGATATTTGGCCCGATATAATATCAGGTATAGACATTGGAATATAAAAAGGTGATACTCCTCTTGGTCCCCTTTCATAAAATGCAATGGATTGATCGTAAAACGTTTTCATACCTCCTATTCCTGTTCCAACATGAACTCCTACACGATCTTTATCTATCTCAGATAAAATCAATTTAGAATCAATAATTGCTTCTTCAGATGCAATCAAGGCATATTGCGTAACAAGGTCTAATTTTCTAGCTTCTTTTCTTTCAAAATGCTTTAATGGATCATAGTTGTCAATCTGTGTAGCGAAAGTCGTTGCAAAACCATTTGTATCAAATCTTTCAACATTTTTTGCACCACTTTCTCCAGAAAGTAAACCATTCCAAAAATCAGGAGCGCTCTTCCCTACTGGGGTAAGAGCGCCTATTCCTGTAATTACAACTCGTCGTGAACTCATGTAATTAAATTATATTAAGCGAGTTTTTCTTGAATATATTTTACTGCATCACCAACTGTAGCAATGGTTTCTGCATCTTCATCGGGAATACTAAGATCGAAATCTTTTTCGAATTCCATAATTAATTCTACAGTATCAAGAGAATCCGCACCTAAATCGTTGGTGAAGTTTGCTTCAGCAACTACTTCTGATTCGTCTACACCTAATTTATCGATGATGATTTCTTTTACTTTTGATTCTACATCTTGTGACATAATGAGTCCTATATTTTAATGGTAGTTAGTATTGTACTAATTTAAGAAACTTAATAATATCTTGCACATAAATAGCTTATAAGAAAGCTGCCTATATGGCCATACCTCCGTCTACTCGAATAACCTCTCCAGTTATATAGCTACTAAGATCGGAAGCAAGGAACAAACAAGCAGCAGCTACCTCGTCTACATTACCGGCTCTACCTAGCGGTGTAGCTTCTTTTATTCCTTCCAACACTTTTTCATCAAGTGCGTCCGTCATATCCGTTAGTATGTATCCTGGTGCAACAACGTTTGCTCGAACATTTCTAGAAGCTAGTTCCTTGGCATACGATTTAGTGAACCCAACCAAACCAGCTTTTGATGCTGCATAATTACTTTGGCCTGCATTCCCTGTTAAACCTACAATAGAGCCCATGTTAATAATGGAACCCCCACGGTTTTTCATCATTGGCCTAGCTACTGCTTTAGAGTAGTTAAAAATACCTTTTAAATTTGTTTCAATAACCTGATCCCACTGATCTTCGGTCATTCTGAGAATTAATCCGTCTTTTGTAATGCCAGCATTGTTAACAAGAATATCAATTTTGCCCCATTTTTGCACCACTTCATCAACAACTTCATTAGCTCTGTTAAAATCGGAAGAGTTTGCTTGTATAGATAAAGCATCGGATCCGAGTTCAATTATTTCTTTTGTTACTTGCTCAGCGGAACTAGAAGAATGAGCGAAGGTAATTGCTACTTTTGCACCTTTAGACGCAAATGCTAAGGCAATAGCTTTACCAATACCTCTGCTTCCACCTGTAACAAGGGCCACTTTTCCTGTTAAATCTAAATTATAATCTGTCATGTTATTGTATTCCACTAAATTGTAATGTCCGGTCAATTCTTTTGACTAAGCCTTGGAGTACCTTACCAGGACCCAGCTCAATTACTTCTTTTACGCCATCACTCACCATTTGCTCTATGGTTTGGGTCCATAAGACTGGTTTTAACAACTGTTGTAGTACATTGTTTTTTAATTCTTCAGCTGATTGAGATGGAGTGGCATTTACGTTCGAATAAACAGGCACCCTCGCATTAGCAAATGAAAATTTATCAAGGCTAAGTTTAAATTCATCATATGCTGGTTGCATTAAAGTCGAATGAAATGCACCACTTACAGGTAAGAGTTTTGCTAACTTAGCTCCCTGCTCTTTGGCTTCACTCAATGCTGACTCCACAGCATTAAAATGTCCAGATATCACAATCTGTCCTTTTGAATTGTAATTAGCTGGTACGACCGTTTCGTTTAATTTATCTGAAATATTTTCACAAATCTGAGCCACTAAATCATCCTCAAGCCCAATAACCGCACCCATTGCTCCACTACTACGCTCACCGGCGGATTGCATTAATTGCCCACGTAGTCTGACTAATTTTAATCCCTCTTCAAACGATAAAACACCAGCCGCTGTAAGTGCAGAAAACTCACCAAGAGAATGTCCTGCCACACAATCCGGTGTCATATCTATAGTTTTAAATACAGCCATAGAATGTACATAAAGTGCCGGCTGCGTATATTCTGTTTGTTTTAAACTATCCTCAGGTCCATCAAACATGATGTTGGACAATGAAAACCCTAGGATTTCATCTGCTTCATCTATAATTTTTTTGGCCTCAGGTTCGGAGTGATACCGTTCGGCAGCCATTCCCACGAATTGAGAACCCTGACCGGGAAACACCATTGCTTTCACTATGTACCTCCCCATGTTAAGTATACAGCACCCCAGGTAAAGCCCCCACCGAAGGCCGTTAAAATAATCGATTCGCCATTTTTCAATTGATCTTTCCAATCATAAAGGCAAAGTGGAATAGTAGCACCTGTAGTATTTCCATATCGCTCAATGTTAATCATAACCTTATCCATGCCTAAGCCCATTCTGCGAGCAGTGGCATCGATTATACGCAAATTAGCTTGATGAGGAACAAGCCAAGCAACATCGTCAGCTTGTAGGTTGTTACGCTCCATAATTTCAGCTGATACATCCGCCATTCCAACGGTAGCTTTCTTAAACACTGCCTTGCCATCTTGCTTAATGTAGTGCATATGATTGGCTATAGTTTCTAAGGAAGCGGGATATCGACTACCGCCGCCTTTTTGAACTAAATGACAATTAGTATCGCCTTCGCTGTAGTGAATGGAATCCATAATGCCCGTTCCATCGGTAGATGGTTGTAACAGAACAGCTCCAGCACCATCACCAAAAAGAATACAGGTCGTACGATCGGTATAATCAATAATTGAAGACATTTTATCTGCCCCGATTACCAAAACATTTTTGTAGCGTCCACTCTCAATAAATGTTGCACCTGTAGTTAGTGCATAGATAAAACCAGAACAAGCAGCGGAAATATCAAAAGCAAACGCATTAGTGGCCCCAATAGCTTCTTGAACCAAACATGCAGTGGAAGGAAATATATAATCAGGAGTAACCGTAGCTACTATTAATACATCGACCTGTTCGGGACTAAGGCCAGCCGTTTCTAAAGCCTCTTTGGCAGCTTTAGCGGCCATATAAGAGGTCGCCTTTTCGGGATCTTTTAATATTCTTCGTTCCTTAATACCTGTTCTAGTCCGAATCCACTCATCATTGGTGTCTACAAGTTTCTCCAAATCAAGATTAGTCAAACGATCCTCTGGTAAATAATGTCCGACTGACGAGATTGTTGCTCTGATTTGTTCCATTAAGGATGTAATTAATTTATTGAAGCGATTATTTTTTCATTGATAGAATGCTCAACGCAATCCATCGCAACCTTAATCATGTTTTTTATGGCTGTTGGACTACTACCTCCATGTCCAACAACACTCGTCCCATTAACACCTAAGAAGGGTAACCCGCCTACTCGTTCATAATCAAATGGGGCTAGTGATTCAGACAGTATCCGTTGAACAAAACTCATCATTTCTGGAGTACCTGTCGATTGCTGGAGCCGTTGACTAACAAGTGTTTTCAGAATACTAGGCAGAGATTCACCAAGTTTAAGGACTACATTACCTAAATAACCATCTGTTATATATATGTCTGCTTTTGGAATCAGTATATCTCGACCTTCCACATTTCCGATGAATGATGGAATTTTCTTGAGCGCCTCATGAATTTCTTTGAGTAACTCTGTTCCTTTACCTTCTTCTTCACCAACATTCAGCAATCCAACTCTGGGTTGTTCAATACCCATGATTTCTTTAGCGTAGACCTGACCCATTAATGCGAATTGAAGGGCCATATCTGGTTTTATTTCTAGATTTGCCCCTGCATCAATAATCAATCGGAAGCCTTCAAGTGATGGATAATACGTAGCAATGGTTGGGCGTGAAATACCTTCTAGTTTACCTAAAATAAACATAGATGCTGCTAAAAGAGCACCTGTATTACCCGCACTCACAAAAGCATGACACTGACCTTTCTTGTGCATTGAAATGCCCTTAGCAATGGAGGAATTTGGCTTCTGTTTCAAGGCTGCAGACGCAGAATCAGTCATTTCAACTATTTCTGGAGAATCTACAATCTGAATTCTATCCTGATCAAAAAAATGATTACTAAGTTCATCTTGAACCAGTTTTTTAGGTCCTACTAACAGTACAGTAAGCCGTTCAAATTCATTGATAGCCGCTAAAGCCCCTAAAACAGGGTTTTTTGGGTAATGATCTCCTCCAGCCGCGTCTACAGCTATTATCATAATAGACGTATTAGTTATTTATGCTAATAACTTGTCTTCCTCGATAATAACCGCATTCTGGGCAGGCATTGTGATACTTATGAAATGCTCCACAATTTGAACATTTAGCCAAAGTGACTTCGGAAATTGCGTGATGCGCTCTTCTTTTATCTCTTCTAGCTTTGGAGATTTTTCGTTTTGGATGTGCCATTCTAGTAGATTGTTATATTAGTTTTTTAAGTTTTTTAAGGCTTCCCATCTTGGATCAACTGTTTCTGTATCCTCGATAAATGAACCAAATTGTTCGTTTAATAATTCTGTTAGATTTCCGTTATCGTCCAAGTATCGTGGGTGAATTCGTTTTGATGGTAATGATAATAACAACATGTCTCGAACGTCTTGTTCAAATTCGAGGGTTTGTTGATGCTGCTCTAATCTCTTAAACGACGAGTGTAAATCATATTCTTCTTCTTTGAGCCCTTCTTTGTATATGATATCCAACACACGCTGCACACTATATTCAAATTTGTCTAAAGAGCGATCACACTGAAGTTCTAAGGTTGAAGTCACCATCGATTTGATATGAATCATGTGATCACTCCTATTTATGTCTAAATGTAGAGTACCCTCCAATACAGTAATATCCTCGGATTCTAAAAAATCCTGAGGAATCGAAAGAGTCTTTTGACTCTTTGATAACGGTATTTCAAAGGTATGGAGCTTCAACATAATCAAACAAATCAATCCTTATAAGATAAGGATATTAGAAATGGAGTACAATCAATTAAACAAGCCGTACAATCTTTGTTCCACTAGGCCAATTATACTGCCCAGATCTTCTTTATCGTTCACAAAATCTAAATCATCGGTATCAATGATTAATTTTTCGTGTGGGTATCTTCCAATCCAATCTTCATATAAATTATTAAGCCTTTCTAAATAGTCTATTCGGATGGAATTTTCGTACTCCCTTCCTCTTTGTTGAATTTGCCGAACAAGAGTAGGAACTTGAGCTCTTAAATAAATCAACAAATCAGGTGGGCGTAAATAGTAACTCATCTCATGAAATAGAGCTTCATAGTTATTGAAATCTCGATCACTCATTAAGCTCATCTGGTGCAGATTTTTAGCAAAAATCTCTACATCTTCGTAAATAGTTCTGTCCTGTATGAGACTGGTCTCTTTTTTTAGCATATCTTTTTGGTGTCGAAAGCGACTCGATAGAAAGTAGATTTGAAGGTTAAAACTCCACCGAAGCATATCTTCATAAAAATCTGCCAAGTAGGGGTTATCATCGACAGATTCATAAAAGGCTTGCCATCCAAAATGTTGCGCTAACAAACCTGTTAAAGAAGATTTCCCTGCGCCAATATTTCCAGCAATGGCGATGTATTGATGTTTCTTTTGTTCTGACACTATTTACAGTATTATTTACCCAACAGTCGATACATAGCTTTCTTGTAGTCTTCGACCCCTGGTTGGTTAAATGGATTGACGCCTAAACTATAGACAAAAACACCGGTTAATATCTCATAAAAATAAATAAGTGCTCCTAT
>CALKOA010000065.1 GCA_938091655.1 uncultured Balneolaceae bacterium
ACCCCACGTAAACGTGGGAACGATCGGACACGTAGATCACGGAAAGACTACGTTAACGGCGGCAATTACCACGGTAATGGCGAAGACCTACGGTGGCGTTGCTCAAGCTTTTGATCAGATCGATAATGCACCCGAAGAGCGTGAGCGTGGTATTACCATTGCGACGGCTCACGTGGAATACGAATCAGCGGAGCGTCACTACGCACACGTAGACTGTCCAGGTCACGCGGATTACGTAAAGAATATGGTAACCGGAGCAGCCCAGATGGATGGTGCTATTCTAGTGGTTGCAGCTACCGACGGTCCTATGCCTCAGACTCGTGAGCACATTCTACTAGCGCGTCAGGTTGGCGTGCCTCAAGTAGTGGTATTCATGAACAAGGTTGACTTAGTAGACGATGAAGAATTATTAGAATTAGTTGAGCTAGAAGTACGAGAGTTGTTATCCAGCTATGAGTTTGATGGCGACAACATACCGGTGGTTCAAGGCTCGGCACTAGGCGCGTTGAATGGGGAAGCTCAGTGGGAAGAGAAAGTAGTGGAGCTTATTCAGGCGGTAGATACGACCATCCCTACGCCTGAGCGTGATGTAGACAAGCCGTTTTTGATGCCAGTAGAGGATGTGTTTTCGATTACGGGTCGTGGTACGGTAGCTACAGGCCGGATTGAGCGTGGTATCCTTAAGCTCAACGACGAGATTGAAATTGTAGGGATTGTAGAAGATCCGATGAAGAGCGTGGTAACCGGTATTGAGATGTTCCGTCGACTGTTAGACCAAGGTCAGGCGGGAGACAATGCGGGGATTCTGCTTCGTGGTATAGACAAAGAGCAGATTCAGCGTGGAATGGTTCTATGTAAGCCGGGCTCGATTAACCCACACAAGAAGTTTGAGTGTGAGGTGTACGTATTAAGTAAAGATGAGGGTGGTCGTCATACGCCATTCTTTAAGGGATACCGTCCACAGTTTTATTTCCGTACAACGGATGTAACGGGAGCCTGTGAGCTTCCCTCAGGAGTGGAGATGGTAATGCCAGGCGACAACGTGAAGTTGAGCGTAGAGCTAATTCAACCAGTGGCCATGGAAGATGGATTGCGTTTCGCGATTCGCGAAGGTGGTCGTACAGTTGGTGCCGGCGTTGTAACTAAAATATTGGACTAGTAGTCCTACATGTAGTGTAGCCAAGGAGCAGAAATTCTGCTTCTTGGTGTATACGGGTGTAGCTCAGCTGGTAGAGCACTGGTCTCCAAAACCAGGTGTCGGGAGTTCGAGTCTCTCCACCCGTGCTAACAAAAATGAATTATGGAAAAGATTACTAATTTCTTCGACAGCGTTACTAAAGAATTCAAAAAAGTATCCTGGCCAACACAGACAGAACTCATAGACAATACAATCATTGTCGTTGTGTTTTCTATCATACTGTCAGTATTAATATTTGGTATCGATCAAGTATACAGCACGGTCTTAGAGGCGATATATAACTAATGAGTAAAGAATTAGATTTCGGCTGGTATGTAGTTCGCTGCTTTTCCAGTCATGAAAAAAAAGTTAAAGAGTTTTTAGATCGTGAAATTGAAGATCAGAAACTAGAGCACAAGATTAAGGATGTCCTTGTTCCTACGGAGACTATAGTTGAAATCCGTAATGGAAAAAAACGTACTAGAGAGAAAAATTTCTTTCCTGGATATATATTGCTCAATACCCATTTTGATGAAGAAGTAAACAATTTGGTACAAAGTGCGCCTTCATGTATGGGCTTTTTGGTGGTAGGCGGGCAGAAAAAAGTACCTACCCCACTTAAAAAGCACGAAGTTCAACGCATCATTGGACGAGTGCAAGAAGCTGGTATGGAAACGGGCAACATAGAAATTCCTTACCGTGAAGGCGACTTGGTAAAAGTTATTGCAGGGCCATTCAAAGATTTTGATGGAACCGTACAAGAGGTAAATACCGACAAATTAAAACTGCGTGTCTTGGTGAGTATTTTTGGAAGAAAGACCCCAGTTGAAGTGGATATCAATCAAGTTGAATCCACAACATAAAGAACCTAGTTGATGCACACTAGCTATTACGCGAAAAACAGAAGTTATAACACTTAGAAAAGGATCCTGAGAATCCATGGCTAAAAAAGTTGAACGAATCCTGAAACTCCAGATTGTTGGTGGTCAGGCTAATCCGGCACCCCCAGTGGGCCCGGCTCTTGGTCAGGCTGGTATTAATATTATGGAGTTTTGTAAAGCCTTTAATGCTAAGACTCAGGACAAGACTGGTACGGTAATACCTGTTGAGATCACAGTGTTTGCAGATAAGTCGTTTACATTTAAAACGAAAACTCCGCCAGCACCTGTACTTCTTAAACAAGCTGCCAAACTAAAGTCTGGTTCTGGTGAACCGAACCGAAATAAAGTAGGAACGGTCACATGGTCCCAATGCAAACAAATAGCGGAGGAAAAAATGGAAGACTTAAACGCCTTCGATCTTGAGGCCGCCGCAGAAATGATTGCAGGAACAGCCCGTAGTATGGGTCTTAGAGTTAATCGCGACAAGTAAAGGAGTTGTAATCATGGCAAAAAGATCAAAAAAATACCAACAAGTAGCAGCACTGGTTAATTCAGAGGGTGAATACACTCTGGAAGAAGCTTGTGATCTTGTGAAAAAAACTACTACCACTACGTTTGATGCATCCGTTGATATCGATATCCGTTTAGGAGTTGATCCTCGACATGCAGACCAAATGGTACGTGGAACTGTAAGTCTACCTCATGGAACAGGTAAGGACATTCGTGTTCTTGCATTAGTAAATGAATCAAAGCAAGATGAGGCTCGTGAAGCGGGTGCTGATCATGTTGGATTAGATGATTACATCGCAAAAATTGAAGAAGGGTGGGCAGAGATCGACGTGATCATTGCAACCCCTGATGTAATGGGCAAACTCGGTAAACTGGGTCGATTCCTAGGTCCTAGAGGCTTAATGCCGAATCCTAAAAGTGGTACCGTCACGATGGAAGTAGCCAAAGCTGTACAAACAGTGAAGGCTGGACAAATCGATTTTCGTGTAGACAAAGCTGGAATACTCCATACCACCATTGGTAAAGTGAGTTTTAATGCAGACCAGATCAAAGAAAATGCGGAAGCATTTTTATCAACGGTCATGCGATTAAAGCCATCTTCATCCAAAGGTATTTATGTTAAAAGCGTGTTTATGAGCAGTACCATGGGACCTAGCATACCCATAAGTAGAACCGCAGTTACATCTCTTAATTAAGGAGGAAATAAATTATGCCTACTGCTGAAAAACGAGCCATATTAGATGAAATTTCAGAGACCCTGCAAAATTCTGGGGCACTTTATGTGACCAAGTATCAGGGTATGTCTGTTGCTCAAGCTAATAAGCTACGTGGTGCATTCCGTAAGGGAAACGTTCACTACAAAGTTTATAAGAATCAACTTATGAAAATGGCAATGCAAGAAGTAGGAGGGTACGAAAAAATGTTACCCATACTTACGGATCAAAACGCATTTGCTTTTGTAGAAGAAGAATTATCCGCACCTGCAAAGGTTCTTAAAGATTTTATCAAGGAAAACAATGATAAGCCTGAGTTCAAAGCAGCCCTCATAGATGGAGACTTTTATGGTCCCGATCAACTTGAGGCACTCGCTGCAATGAAGTCAAAAGACGAGATCATTGGAGATATACTCGGTCTATTAATGGCACCAATTACCAATGTGGTTGGTGGATTACAAGCCCAGGGATCTAACCTTGTAGGAGCTGTAAAAACCATCGCTGAAAAAGGCGAAAACTAACCCTTATCAATCAACAAACGATTTTTACTAAAAACAACTGGAGAAAAAAATGGCTGACGTTAAAGAATTAGCTGAACAGCTAGTCAACCTAACAATTAAAGAAGCAAACGAACTTGCTACAGTACTTGAAGAAGAGTACGGTATTAAACCTGCAGCTGCGGCTGTAGCGGTTGCTGGACCTGCTGCTGGTGGTGACGCCGGTGCTGCAGAAGAGCAATCTGAATTTACTGTAGTGCTTGAGAGCGCTGGTGCAAAGAAAATTGCTGTAATTAAAGAAGTACGTGGAATTACTGGTCTAGGTCTGAAAGAAGCCAAAGACTTAGTTGATGGTGCTCCTGGAAACGTTAAAGAAGGCGTTTCAAAAGAGGAAGCAGAAGAAATCAAAGCCAAATTAGAAGAGGCTGGAGCTACTGTAGAGCTCAAGTAATTTCAAATTACAATTCGTTGGTAGCCAATATCGTGAAAACGGTATTGGCTATTGGCGTCTATATTACACGGCCAAATTATAACGGCTAAATTCGACTATCACCCTTCAATCTTTAAGGAGAGGTTCCTTTTGAGTAAGAAGATGCAAACTATCCCCAATACAAACAGAGAATCGTTCGGACGCACAAAACATGTGCTAGATTATCCCGATTTTCTAGACATTCAATTAGAATCGTTCGAGCAGTTCGTTCAATTAGATATTGCACCTAATGAACGAGAAAATCAAGGTCTTCAACGAATATTCAACGAAAATTTCCCAATACAAGACACTCGTGAAACTCATATACTTGAGTTTTTGTATTACAACGTTGACGTACCTAGGTATACTATTAAAGAATGTCAGGAGAGAGGTTTAACCTATTCCGTTCCGCTTAAAGCGAAGTTACGACTATCCTCTGTTGACGATTCCGATGAAGCCTCCGAAACGATTGAGCAGGAGGTGTTTCTCGGTGATCTACCATGGATGACTCATCGTGGTACATTCATAATAAATGGGGCAGAACGAGTTATTGTAAGTCAATTGCATCGTTCACCAGGGGTGTTCTTTGGACAATCCATTCACCCAAATGGAACTCAATTATATTCTGCACGAGTTATTCCATTTAAAGGTTCTTGGATTGAATTTACCACGGATATTCGTGACGTACTGTGGGCATATATCGATAGAAAGAAAAAGATACCGGCCACTACCTTAATGAGGGCACTTGGTTATTCTACCGATGAAGAACTACTTAGCTTGTTTGAGCTTTCCGAATCGTTAAAATTTGGATCAAAAGCTGATTACAACAAAAATCTTGTTGGGAAGCGCTTGGGCGAAAGTATTACCACTGAAGTAACTGAAGAAGTGGTAGACGACGAGACTGGTGAGGTAACTGAAGCCACTAAGCGTGTTAACTTGCTAGAGCGGGATCATGAACTTACTGAAGACGATTACGGACTTATAAAGGAGTCAGGTCTAAAATCTGTGTTAGTCCAAAAAATCTCAAGTGAAGAATCTGAGCGATCTGTGATGATGAATACGCTTAGAAAAGATCCTACTCATGATGAGCATACGGCACTCGGAGAAGTATATCAGCAGATACGTTCAGGCGAAATGCCAGATCCGGAAACCTCACGAGCCATTCTTGAACGTCTGTTCTTTAGCGATAAAAAGTACGATTTGGGAGAGGTAGGTCGATATCGACTTAACAAACGTCTTCATCAAGATCGAACAGATGTACAATATTTAACTAAAGAAGATATTGTTGCCATCATTAAAGAGGTTATTCGACTAAAGGATTTAAAATCTCAGGTCGATGATATTGATCACTTAAGTAACCGACGTATCCGAACTGTGGGTGAACAGCTTGGTCAACAGTTTGCCATTGGTCTAGCTCGTATGGCTAGAACAATTAAAGAACGTATGAACTCAAGAGACGCAGAGCAGCTAACACCTCAAGACCTTGTGAATGCTCGTACTATATCGAGTGTAATTAACACGTTTTTTGGAACGAATCAGCTATCTCAGTTCATGGATCAAACCAATCCATTAGCTGAGCTAACTCACAAAAGAAGAATGTCAGCTCTTGGTCCTGGTGGTTTGACCCGTGAGCGTGCCGGTTTTGAGGTTCGTGACGTTCATTATACTCACTACGGCCGTCTTTGCCCAATTGAAACACCGGAAGGACCTAATATTGGTCTTATTTCGTCGCTTTGTGTTCATGCTAAAGTAAATGACTTTGGGTTCATCGAAACACCGTACAGAAAAGTAAAAGACGGAAAAGTTAGTAAAGAAGTAGAATACTTAGCTGCTGAGCAAGAAGATGAAACTGTTATTGCACAGGCAAATGCTGAGCTAGATGAGAGCAGCAGTTTTGTTAATGAAACCGTGTTTTCTCGCATGCGAGAAGGTAACTATACACAAGCTCGTATCGATGAAATCGAATACATGGACGTTGCGACTAACCAAATTACATCACTTGCAGCTGCACTGATTCCATTTATCGAACATGACGATGCCAACCGTGCCCTGATGGGTTCGAACATGCAGCGTCAAGCTGTTCCATTACTACGACCTGAGGCGCCCGTGGTAGGTACTGGTCTAGAACATCGTGCTGCCCGTGACTCTAGAGCAATTATAACTGCCGAAGCCGATGGTGAAGTAGTATATGTAAGTGCAACTGAAGTTCGTGTGAAGTATGATCGCAGTGAACTAGAGCAGAACTGTTATTTTGATAACGGTATCAAGAGTTACGATTTAGAGAAATTCACTCGTACCAACCAGGACACTGCGACGAATCAGCGCCCAATCGTTAAGATTGGTGACCGTGTCAAGAAAAATCAAGCTATTGTTGATGGTTGTTCTACGGATGGTGGTGAACTGGCGCTGGGTAGAAATCTTTTAGTTGCTTTTATGCCATGGCGTGGTTACAACTTTGAGGATGCAATTGTAATTAGTGAGCGTATTGTTCAAGAGGACATTTATACCTCGATACATATCACTGAGTTTGAGCAACAGGTTAGAGATACCAAACGAGGTGAAGAAGAATTAACCCGCGAAATACCTAACGTATCTGAAGAAGCTACACGCAACTTAGATGAAAAAGGTATGATTCGTATAGGCGCTAAAATAGCTCCTGGTGATATACTAGTGGGTAAAATTACTCCTAAGGGCGAAACTGATCCAACACCTGAAGAAAAACTTTTGCGTGCTATATTTGGTGACAAAGCGGGTGATGTAAAAGATGCTTCCCTAAAAACACCTCCTGGTGTATCAGGGACGGTCATTGATACGCGTCTGTTTAGCCGTAAACGCGATGAGCTTATTTCTCGAAAAGAAGAGAAAAAACGTGTTGAAGTTGAAAATGAGCGTCACGCTGATAAGTTATCGGAATTGAATCAGCAGTGGGCTGATAAGATGTATTCGTTACTTAGAGATAAAACATCTCCAGGGGTATATGACTACTCTAGAGTTGAATTAATTCCCAAAGGTGAGAAATACAAAAAATCAGTTTTCGAAGAGATTGACCCAGTAAACATCAATGAAAATATTGATTGGGCTACTGATAAAGAGTTGGTTAAGCATGTAAAATTACTTTTCCATAACTATCGTGAACTTCGAAGAGAAATTGATAGCGAAGCGAAAAGACGTACCTTTGCGATACAAGTAGGAGATGAACTGCCACCAGGAATAATCCAGAAAGCCAAAGTATACATTGCTAAAAAGCGCAAGTTACAGGTGGGTGATAAAATGGCGGGTCGTCACGGTAACAAAGGGGTTGTTGCTAAAATTGTACCTGTAGAGGATATGCCATTCATGGCAGATGGAACACCAGTAGACATTTGTTTGAATCCACTTGGGGTACCATCGCGTATGAACTTGGGTCAGATTTATGAAACCATACTTGGGTGGGCTGCAAAAAAACTGGGTACTACCTTTGCATCCCCAGTTTTCGATGGTGCAACAATGGATGATGTGAAACTGAAATTAAACGAAGCGGGTTTACCAGAGGATGGTCGTGTGACCTTATTTGATGGTCGAAGTGGAGAAGCTTTCTCACAGCAAACTACCGTAGGATACATCTATATGATTAAATTGAATCATTTGGTTCAAGATAAGATGCATTCACGTTCCATCGGTCCGTACTCACTCATTACGCAACAGCCATTAGGTGGTAAAGCACAATTTGGGGGTCAGCGACTTGGTGAAATGGAAGTGTGGGCACTCTACGCTTACGGTGCTTCAAGTATCCTTAAAGAGATGCTTACAGTTAAGAGCGACGACGTTAAAGGTCGTTCAAAAGTGTACGAAGCCATTGTAAAAGGTGAAAATTTACCTGATGGTGATGTTCCAGAATCCTTTAAGGTATTACTCCGTGAGCTCATGGGGCTAGGCCTTGAAATACATTTAGATTAAACACTGTTAATTATTAAACGGAGAATATTTTGCCAATTACAAAGACATTAGCAGTAACCAACGATTTCAATAGCATAGGAGTTTCCCTAGCTTCTGCTGAAGCCATTCTGTCACGTTCACATGGGGAAATCCTAACGCCTGAGACCATTAACTACAGAACCTTCAAGCCAGAAATGGATGGACTGTTTTGTGAAAAAATCTTTGGTCCTGTCAAGGATTATGAATGCCATTGCGGGAAGTACAAGAGAATTCGTTACAAAGGAATAATCTGTGATCGTTGTGGTGTTGAAGTTACCAGAAAAGCTGTCCGTAGAGAGCGTATGGGACACATTACCCTAACTGTTCCTACTGTACATATTTGGTATTTCAAATCCCTACCAAACAAAATTGCCTATTTATTAGGTCTTTCTTCTAAGAATCTAGACAAGATTGTATACTACGAGACTTTCGTTATCATTAATCCTGGAATGGCGAAAGACTTAGGGTACAATAAAGGTGACTTTATAACCGAGGAAGAGAAATATGACATCCTTGATCAACTGCCAGAAGAGCATTTTGATTTGGATGAGGATGACGAAGAACGTTTTGTTGTTAAAGAGGGTGCAGATGCCCTAGAAGCTATGCTCGCAGACTTAGATTTGGATGAGATGGCCTTCAACTTACGTGAAGAGGTAAAAGAAGAAACCTCTCAGATGCGTAAGAAGAAAAAACTAAAGCAACTTCAGGTTATAGAGTCGTTCAGAGCAGCAGCCAAACACACTGAGAACCGTCCAGAATGGATGGTGCAGCGAGTTATTCCGGTAATCCCCCCTGAATTACGACCGTTAGTGCCTCTTGAAGGGGGTCGATTTGCAACCTCTGATTTAAATGATTTATATCGTCGCGTTATTATCCGAAACAATCGTCTTAAGCGATT
>CALKOA010000066.1 GCA_938091655.1 uncultured Balneolaceae bacterium
TCGTTTAATATATTATCAATCTTAACGTACGTAAAAAATTATGATTTGGACCGTTGAATTAGCCGCCGCTCTAGACGAGGCACCCTTTCCAGCAAGTCGAGAAGAGCTTATAGAATGGGCAGAGAGAAATGGCTTACCTAATCAAGTTATTGTAAACTTGGAAGAACTCGAAGAAATCGATGAAGGCGAAGAGATCATTTATGAGGGCATAGAAGATATTTGGCCAGATTACATTAGAAAAGAAGATTTTTTTCACAACGAAGAAGATGAAGGTTTTGACTACGATGATGTGTAAATAATGTAAATCAAGCGCTATCTTTTAAGGTGGCGCTTGTTGTCTACTTGCACATTATTCGATGAATACGGTCACTCATCTATTACATTTGAAGATGCTATCTCTCTGCTCACACCCTCCATTTATCGTTCTTTGTAATTGCGTACTCCCTTGAAAGTACGTTTTGAAACATTAGGCACTGGCAATTCATACAAGTTTTATTTTACGTGAAAGTATAGTCGAAAAGCGGTTTAACTATCTTATTTTTTTTACCTTTCGAATACTATTTAACCTTTATTTGTTTGTATATATTTTCCGCTTTTGAGCACCAACTTGAGCAATAAGTGTATTTTTTTATTTTTTTGCTTGGTTGCCAGCCTTGGTAGCCCACACATCTATGCCCAAAATCCAATACAAACAAATGAAAATATTGAGCTTAAATCAAACAATGCGAACCTAATCAGAAAAGTTCGCTTTAGTGGCAATTCTACCATAAAGGATAGAGTTTTAGAGGGACTGGTTAAAACCCGGACAAACCGAGAATTTCTCGCCATACCACGCTTTACGCCATGGTTGTATATTCATACTCTTAGTAATGGGCGCATAGGAGAAGACCCCTCTCTTCTCGACCGAAGTGTGGTGGGGAATGACTTAGAACGAATTCGTCTTTATTATGAATCACTTGGTTACCGTGATGTACAGGTAGATACCACTATTGTAAACTTACGAGAAAATAAAGTTGAAGTATCATATATCATTCAAGAGGGGCCTCAATATTTTATTGAGTCTGTAGGTTACTCTGGATTTCCGTCCAACTTATCTAAAGAGACAAAAACGCGCTTTTATTCTCGAAGTCCTCTTACTAAGACAGCCATTAATGACTCAACTTTTCAATTATTTGAAGCTTACAATGCGACTGATCTTAGACAGGAACAAGAACGCATTTTATCTTTTCTAAAAAACCATGGATTTGCATCTGCCAGTCGTGACTCCGTTATTGCTTTTATTCAACCTGGTGAACAAAATTATGGCCTTAAAGCACTTTTTTATGTAGCTGCAGGACCTTCATATAAATTCGGTGATGTTAATATTGTCTACAAAAACGCTCAGATACCAAGCAATGAAGTCAGCAGTTTACGTTACAGTGCTGACCAAATTGAGTTAACGGCTACCTCCACCACCACCACATTGGAAGATACACCCCTTGTATCCAAACAAAACGTACCTGCGTCTATCAATCTCACAAAGTCGATAAACCTACCTACAAAAAATCAGATTATACTTGATCAAATTGCGATTAAACCAGGAGGATTGTATTCGGAAACAGATTATTTACAGAGTATCAGGGAATTACAAAATCTGGGTATGATAACCATAAAACGCTTTGGATTATCCGAGTTTGGGATTAATCCCGATTTTAGCGCCGAAATTATTCCGGTCTATATCGAGCTTGAAAGTATTACTCCACACCGCATTACTACTGAACTTTTCGGGATGAAGCGGTACGGATTTGGGACCGGAGTAGGTATTGATTACAGCAATATAAATGTAAACGGCCTTGCGGAACGGCTTAATATAAGCGTGAACTCAAGTTTTGAATTTGTGAGTGAAGAAACGATACAGCAAATCACTCCTGAAGATCAGGTTCAATCCTCGCTGTTTCGTAGCTATGAATTAAGGGGAGAATACACCCTACCTAGATTAGCACGTCCTTTTAGAAGCTTAAATGAGGTTCCTAATTTTGTAAGTGCACGATCAACTTATTCACTTTCATACAGCCGTTCCGATCAACTTTATTTTGACATAAATTCCGACTTACAATTCAATTATCGGCTAGAAGTACCCCATTCTAATTCCAGACTCTCTACCCTTGACCTATTTGAATTAGATATTATCGATACGAATCCATCGACCGAATTTAAAAATAATCTAATTGATGAGTTTGGGCAAAATAGCCTAGAATATATTCGTATCCTTCAAGATTTTGAGCCCCAAATCTCCTCTATTATTCGATATAGTTTTAGGGATTACACCACTAATCTCATTAAAAGAAACAACGGCTATTTCAGAGAGTTTTCTCTATCAGCAGGTGGAAATCTGCCCTATTTAGTCGATCGGTTTTTAGTCACCCCAGGTACTCTTGAAGGTGAATTACCAACCCTATTCAAACTTAGTGATAACCAACTGTTATATTCTCAGTTCGTAAAACTCACTATGGACCTTCGTCAATACATTCCATTAGCCTCTGGTACCATTTTATCGTACCGCCTGTTTGGTGGTATTGCGCATCCTTTCGGAAATAACACTTCTATTCCACTAAACCGTCGCTTTTTCGCGGGCGGAAGCAACGATATAAGAGGTTGGGCTCCCTTTCAATTAGGTCCAGGAACTATCAGTTCCGATCAAGTAACCATCAACGGTGGGGAAATTAAACTTGCGGCATTTGCTGAGAGTAGACAGGTTCTAATTCAAGACCTATTAGGCGCTAATTGGTACGGAGCCTTATATGCCGATGCCGGTAATATTTGGTATGGTCCTCGAAACGATTTTCGATCTCAGGACAACAAGGATCAATTGGAACAAGGCCGATTTTTACTTTCGAACTTTTATAAACAAATTGCACTTGGTACCGGATCCGGAATTCGTATCGACTGGGATTATGTAGTTATTCGCCTCGATTTCACTCTCAGAGCTCATGATGTGAATTTGGGATGGTTTAATGACAAGAAATTGTATTTTAGTTTTGGAATAGGTCATTCTTTTTAAGGTTTACATTATGAGTACATACAAGCGTATAAAACAACAATCCAAAATAGTCCTTCAATCTCGATTTTTACAAAATCTCAGTACACTGGAACGATATGAGTTTTTACAATTATGCCATCGTCGAACGTACAAATCCGGAGAATATATATTTTATCGAAATGATCCTGGAACCGGAATGTATTTCATCGAAGACGGATCAGTTGAACTAACCGTCATGACGAGTCAGGAGGGTGATCAAGAAACTCAGGATCAATCAAATGCTTTCTTGTTAAGTTCACCTGATAGTTTTGGAGCTTTGTCCATTGGTTACAACTTAAAACGTAAAACATCCGCACTTTGCAAAACAGACTGCACCTTATTGGGATTCTTTAAGCCAGATTTCGAAGTATTAATGGATCGTCATCCTCAAATTGCTGTTAAGTTTTCGCAGATGTTAACAAATATAGCCCTTCGTCAACTAGAGACCGCGCTTACCACCATAGAAGAGAATCATGACCCTAGGATTGCCGCTCAAATAGAATTTGATGCCTACTACGATGACGAAAAGCTTGATTAATGAAAAAAGGTCAACTAATTGAGCTCCCCATACATGGGACTGCATTTAAAGGTAAAGGGGTAGGTCGTTATGAGGAACGAGCTGTTTTTGTAAAAGGCGCGGTCCCTGGTGATGTTGTGAAGGCACGCATCATCAAGAAAAAGAAAAACTTTCTAGAGGCCAAATTACTTGAGATTTTAGAAGCCTCAGAAGACAGAATCACACCAAAATGTCAACATGCAGGAGTGTGTGGTGGATGTAGTTGGCAACAGGTACCATATGAGAAACAACTAGAGTATAAGCGTCAGCAAGTAGAGGATCATATTCGTAGAATTGGTAAATGCAATACCCTAGTGAATGATACCCTTCCATGTGAACAGCCTTTTTATTATCGAAACAAAATGGAATATAGCTTCAGCCCTCGGAGATGGTTAAGCGATGATGAAATTCATGGGGAAGAATTTGTCGATGATAGTGGATTTGCAGCAGGATTACACGCCCCTGGTCGGTTTGACAAAATTTTGAATCTAAATGAGTGTCATCTACAGGATCCGATATCTTTTAAACTCTTAGATTTTGTTCGAAATTATGCCTTAAAGCACAATATTGAGGCTTTTGATACCTTTGAAAAGACTGGATTCTTTCGGCATTTGGTTATTCGTAAATCATATCATACCAGTGACCTAATGGTTAATCTGGTCTGTTATTATGAGGATCAAGGTATTATCGAGGATATATATGCTAAGATAATGGAACAATTCCCCTCTATAACCACCTTTATAGTCAGTATCAATGACCAACCAAACCCGACTGCAACAGGGCGTTATCAGTTGGTCTTACATGGCTCCGGCCACATAGAAGACCATATTGGTCCTTACCGTTTTACCATTGACCCAAAAGCTTTTTTCCAAACTAACACTGCTCAGGCAGAAGCCTTGTACGCGGTGGTGGCAGATTTTGCGGACATACAACCAGCCGATGTGGTCTATGATTTATATTGTGGAGTTGGAACACTGAGTCTGTACCTTAGCAAACAGGCATCGAAGGTTGTAGGTATAGAATTGGTGGACGAAGCCATTGAAAATGCCCGAATCAATGCCTCAAAAAATGGGGTTGAACATGCTTTTTTTGTCAAAGGAGATCTGAGAGACACCTTCAATGAAAGCTTGATACAGCAACATGGCCATCCTAATGTCTTAATTACAGACCCACCAAGAGCAGGTATGCACCCAGACGTCATTAATCAACTCTTAGAGTTAAAAGCACCAAAAATAATCTACGTTAGCTGTGACAGTTCGACCTTAGCGCGGGACTTAGCATTACTTTCTGAAGCGTACAGTATTGACGCTATTCAACCAGTTGATATGTTCCCTCAAACTTATCACATAGAAACGGTTGCCGCTTTGACCTTAAAACTATAAACACGTCGTTTATGAAAATGAGTTGGCCCAACTTTCGTTGCATTAAAAGACTCGATCATGGATTGCCTTGTGCTAGTTTTTTCTCTTATAAATCTATAATTACAGCGCTTCTTGTCATGCTAATTATGGCAGGACATTCTTTAGACTTAGCAGCACAAAATGGCGAATTAAGGGGCTCTATAACCAACCAAAAAACAGGCGAACCCCTTTTTGGCGCTACCGTCTTCCTGGTCGATACTGACTTTGGCGCGGCCACCAATTTCGAAGGAGAATATGTACTCACCAATATTCCCCCGAACACCTATAACATACGAGTTAGCTTCATTGGTTATCGTTCGCAAATCATCTACAATGTTGTAATTCGCTCCGAGGGGAATATAGATATCGACGTGCAATTGGAACAAGCTGAAATTGGGTTGGATGAAGTAGTTGTTAGTGTGAATCCATTCACTAAGCTTGAAACAACCCCCCTCTCCATTCAGAATTTAAACCAACAAGAAATTGCTTCTTATCCTGGTGGAAATAATGATATAGCCAAAGTAATACAGTCATTCCCAGGTGTATCAGGTTCGGTAGCTGGATTTAGAAATGATGTAATTATTAGGGGTGGCGCCCCCAATGAAAATGTGTACTACCTAGATGGAATTGAAATTCCCACCATCAATCATTTTTCAACTCAAGGTAGCGCTGGCGGTCCGGTTGGTTTACTAAACGTATCATTCTTTGAAGGGGTCACTCTAAGTGCAAGTTCATTTGCTGCATCCTACGATAATGTTCTAAGTGGGGTATTGGAATTCGATCAACGAAACGGAAATACCAGAGAGTTTGTCGGAAATTTCCGCCTAGGCTCCTCTGAGTCTGCCTTAACTTTTGAAGGACCACTGTTTAAGGCAGATGAGTCCGAAGCACAAACCAGTTACATTGTAAGTGTACGACGCTCCTACCTTCAGCTACTTTTCAAGGCTATTGGCCTCCCTTTTTTACCCGATTACTGGGACTACCAATACAAAATAACCCATCAAATAAATGCAAACAACGAAATGCTTTTTACGGGAGTGGGCTCCATTGACAACTCTTCGGTAAATGAACTGGATAGTTTTGACGCTGAACAAAAAGCCATTCAAGATCAAGTTCCTGTGCTAGAACAACAGAGTAACACCATTGGAATTCGATGGCGTCATAGATTTCCGGACAATAATGGACTAATGGATGTTATTCTAAGCCAAAATAGTCTTTATAATAAGTTTTCTCGATTTACAGACAATGTCAATGAACAAGGCCTGTATTTTGAAAACGATGCCAATGAGATTGAACGTAAGTTAAGGCATCAAATCAAGCTTTTTTCTGGACCTTGGACCTATGCATTTGGATACTCAATACAGCAAGTTGCCTATGATAATACCACACAGGATTTAGTTAACGATAGAAATTTCGTCACCGATTTGAGCTTTCTTCGATACGGTGCTCATCTTCAGGCATCCGCAAAAGGGTTACGAGATAGATTACAATTTTCAGTTGGATTACGGGTCGACGATAACGATTTCATGAAAGATGGTGTGGGTTTATTTGGGCAATTTAGTCCACGAGTATCGTATTCTTACAAGCTCGATACTGGCGGACAATGGAAGTGGAATCAGTCATGGGGGATCTATTACAAAATACCCCCATATACCATACTGGGATTCGAAGATAACATGGGGTTTTGGGCTAATAGAGAGGCTAAATACATTCGTAGTGAACACTTTGTTGGTGGTTTTGAATATGTCATCGATGAATCCTCTCGAATCTCATTAGAAGCCTTTTATAAAAAATATTCTAATTATCCCGTCTCTGTGGTCGATGAGGTATCATTAGCAAATAAGGGGGGCGGATTTGAAGTGTTTGGAAGTGAATTAATTCAAAGTAACGGATTGGGAAAAACACAAGGTTTGGAATTATTATTTCAACAAAAATTTACAGGTAAATGGTATGGAATTGCATCCTTTACCTGGTTTAAGAGTGAATTTAGCGGGAGTGATTTAGTGTACCGACCCTCTCTTTGGGATAATCAATTCCTTATCTCCGCATTAGCAGGATATAAACTCCGAAATAATTGGGAAATAAGCTCTCGATACCGGTATTTAGGTAGGGCTCCTTTTATTCCCACCAATTTGGAGCAAACGCTAGAATTTTATCCTGCCATCATTAAAGATTACAGCTCTGTAGGACAGAAAAGGCTAAATGCATACAATCAAGTAGATATACGGGTCGATAAAAAATGGAGTTACTCGGTGTGGAGTTTGGATGTCTTTTTTGAAGTGCAAAATATCTTGGGTAATGCAAATCCTGAGGAACCTAGTTATGGTTTAGATCGTGATGAAACCGGAGAATTAGTGATTCCAGAACGCTTAGTTCAAGTTAACACGAATACCTCGGTGAATGTATTACCCTCTATCGGTTTAGTGATTAATTTTTAAACTATCACGAATTTTAGCTCAGGCTAGTCACTCTTTTTACAACAAAAACCCAATGATGATCAGGATAAATACGGGTAAAAATGAGTGTTAACTCTCCCCCGTCCTGAATACCGTATTTTTTCTTAATAGCTTTACTTGAGAGTGGATAATTCAACGTCCATATGTTGATATATTTTGATACGTTTGCTTTAATCCACTTTTTTAGAAATTTATGAGAAGCAGAAAATCCATTCAGAATTTCAAAAATGCGTCCAGGGAATTGCTCAATCAAGTCATTCGAAAAATATAGGTGGGTATGATTATTTAATTTCAATAACCCATATTCTAATGCAAGATGATCCATACATGCTAGTTTTTTCGCCCCAACCATGGGGTCATACAAATATGAGTTCAGGCCATCAGCCCCCCCTTTTTCTATTGATTTATTGGAATTAGAATTTGTAATGGTGCGGATATTTGTCAAAAAATCACTTTGAATGTATGGTACGCTCACCGGAGCTAATCCCTGTCTTTCGGATAGAATAGCAAAGCTATGCTTGCCTTGTTCCACTCTTTCATTCTTCTTGATATCAACCGATTTATACCATATTTGCCCCTCATGATCAGCTTTCTGTTCCTTTGCTTTAAACTGAAAAAGGTAGAGTAGTTCTTTTAACTCATTATTCACTGATACGGCATGTATACAATCAACAGGATATTCTATAGCTAGAATTTCCTCGACATGCGCCATAGGCGAAGCCTTTACCATGAGTTGATCAACGCTTGAAGCAATTCGATCCCAAAAGCTAAATATGTTAGGTTCAGAATCCGCCAATCCAGCTACCTTATTACCTTGCACCCGCCTAGATGGATCTATAAATAACGTTAGCTTAGACGACGAAGCACATAGGTCTTCAAACTCAGCCGATACCAAGAAATCTTCTAGCCTAGTATTTACAACCTCAGCATCTATGCCCAAGATGGTAAAATTGTTTTGGGTAATCGTACACAGTTGTTCATTGGATTCTATGTACCAAAGTTTTATTCCTCTTTTTGCGAAAAAATAACTGTCAACTCCCATTCCACCCGTACCGTCAATGATGATTTCAGTCTCTACTAATGTTGCTTTATAGCTTGCCGTCCACTCAGAAGAACTCTGCTCAACATGAATTGGTGGTGGATAAACTAACCCCTTGACTAATGACCAGCAGGGAATTTTCTGTTCTACTTTTTTATGGCTAATCAATTGATCAATCAAAAACTCTTTTGGTAAGCTATTGGGAAACGACTTTGAGAGGATTAGTTCTTCTATTAAACCGTCGCGAAAGGCCTCTAAGAAATCCGTATAATCGGAATTATATTCTGCTATTATAGATTCAATATCTTGTGAGTACATACACTGCCTGATGTGATTTCTAGTTAATAATAAGATTTTTCGTACTCGACAACCTGTAAATATGACTCTTATACAAAGCTATGCATCAAACACCTGATAAGGAGGTAACTGTGCCCGACTCAAACACTGTTGGTATTGTTGGTGGGGGTATAGGTGGTCTAATGAGCGCATGTTTACTTGCTTCCGATGGCTATAAGGTTAGTTTGTTTGAAAAAAATGCTCAGTTGGGCGGGAAAATGGATGAACAACGCATTCAGGGCTACCGTTTTGATACTGGGCCTAGCCTACTGACCATGCCTTTTTTATTAGAAACTTTCTTTACTGCTTGCGGGGAGTCATTAGATGAATGGCTCATACTTAAAGAAGTCCATCCAATTTGCCGATACAACTATGCCGACGGCCAACATTTCGACTGTTATGATGATATCAATCGAACAGCCAAAGAAATAGATCGTATTGCTCCAGAAGATCGTCAAGCTTATTTGGATTTTTTGGACTACATCCGGCGTCTCTACGATAAGACAGCCGATGCGTTTTTGTTCAATACACTGAGCAGTCTTTCCGATTTAAAAGGGCTAAACCTTACTTCATTCTTTAGTATTGATGCTTTCAAAAGCGTAAGCGATGTGATTGACGAGCGTTTTAGCTCACCCTACTTACGTCAGTTCTTTAAACGATTCACAACGTATAATGGCTCTTCCCCTTATTCAGCACCTGGAACCCTAAATGTAATACCACATGTCGAGCTTAATATTGGAGGGTATTACATACAAGGGGGAATGCATACCTTAGTGAAACAATTAGAGAAACTCGCAAACAAGTTAGGGGTCCGGTTATATACAAACTGTGATATACGTAAGATTTTGGTAGACAAAAGCAGTACTAGAAAGAAGATTCAAGGGATTGAATTTATAAACTCTAAAGAACTGACGCCTAAGACCCCTACCGGTAAGTCAGAACAGCTACCCATTTCTAGATTTTATTGTAATAAGGTAGTCTCGAACAGTGACGCCTATGAAACCTACCAACACCTTCTTCCTAGAAGTGTACGTCCAACCATTCAACAACTACAAACCCACTATTCTGAGCCTTCATGCTCAGGTTTTGTCTTGTTACTAGGACTTAATCATACCTACGACCAACTAAAACATCACAACATATTTTTCAGTGCAGACTACAAGCAGGAGTTCCATGATATTTTCAACAAGAAGCAGTTGCCTGATGATCCAACTATCTATGTTGCCAATACCTCCTTCTCCGAAGCTGAGGACGCCCCAAATGGTGGCTCAAATCTATTTATACTAGTTAATGCACCTTACCTAAATAAGTTGGCCGAAGATCCTAAAACACCAGATTATGCACAAAAAATCATCTCCGAACTTGAAAGGCGAGGGTTAACCGGGCTTTCAAAACACATTCAATATCAAGAAATACGCTCTCCTTTTCACTTTTATGACCGCTATCGATCGAACAAGGGAAGCATATATGGCACCTCCTCCAACGGTCTTTTATCTGCATTTCTACGACCTAGAAACCGTTCAAAAACAATCGATGGCCTCTTTTTAACAGGGGGCTCAGTACATCCTGGAGGAGGTATTCCACTGGTCTTACAATCGGCATTTAACGTCCAAAAACTTCTAAAGACAACCTAGACTCTCCTTTAAACCAAGCTCTGTTACACTTCGTTTACACCATTTTTCCATCAATCTAGCACCGTACTTTTAGGTTAATGCACCTCGAGTTCAACCAACCTACTTCAATTACAAAGCTTGTTTTTTTCCCAATTCACCCAGGTGAACCACTTGAGCATCGGATAATTTTCCTTGGCTAATTTCAAAGGTTACAACCGTTCTGTATTGCTGGAACCCCTGCTTGCCTGCTGCTCCAGGGTTCATATAAAGCATGTTTTTACATTCTTTGTCCCTAACAATTTTCAAAATATGAGAATGGCCACAAATAAATAATTCAGGAGGGTTTTGCATTATTTCTTTTCGAATTGGCAGACAATATCTCCCCGGTATACCGCCAATGTGCGTCATCCATACATCTATCCCCTCACATTTAAATCGCAGATGTAGGGGATATTCTTGCCGTATATCTTGCCCATCAATATTGCCATAGACACCTCGTAATGGTGCAATTTTTTCAAGCTCTTCTGCAACTTTCAATGTACCAAAGTCTCCGGCATGCCAAATTTCGTCACAATTCGAAAAATATGAGCGTAACTGTGGATCGAAATAACTATGTGTATCTGAAATTAAGCCTATTTTCATAATTAATTAGTATCATGTACTGCAAATTACAGCGGCATTAGGCATACCTAACTGACTAATTCCAAAGTACAAGTTTTTTAATAAAACGACCGAAATACTTGACCTCATTTAGCATTGTCATACTGAATTGGAATGGATTAACTCACCTAAAGGAATGCCTGAAAAGTGTGCATGAAACAAACTATCCATCCATGGAAATTATTCTGGCAGACAATGGATCAACTGATGAAAGCCTTATATGGGTTAAACAACATTTTCCTGATATTTCCATACTGGAGCTAAAGAAAAATTATTTTTTTGCAGGAGGAAACAACCGTGCTGTTGAGCATTGCAAGAATGATTATGTAATTTTTTTAAATAATGACGTTAAAGTGCACCCAACGTGGCTCAATTCCCTTCACACCTGTATCGTTACAAACCCAAAAAGCGAACTATTTCAACCTAAAATCTTATCGGCCAGAAAACCTACCTATTTTGAATATGCAGGGGCTGCTGGTGGCTTTATTGATCGGTATGGTTACCCTTATTGTCGGGGCCGTATTTTTGATGTAGTGGAGGAGGATACGGGTCAATATGATACAGACGTGTCCATTGATTGGGCATCAGGAGCCGCCATGGTGATAAAAAAATCGTTATTCAAAGAACTCCTTGGGTTTGACGAAGATTTTGAGATGCATATGGAAGAAATTGACTTATGTTGGCGTGCGCGCCGAAATGGACATACCATAACCTACTGTCATAATGCAAAAGTATACCATATCGGTGGAGGGTCATTAGCTCAAGGGTCCTACAGAAAAATTTGGTATAATTTTAGAAATAATTGGTACATGCTCATTAAAAACCTACCTAAAAATAGCCTATTTCGAGTACTATTTTTAAGATATCTGTTGGATGTCATAGCACTCAAAAGAGCATTACTAACCGGTAAATTTAGTGAGGCAAGAGCCATTTTTTCCGCTCATTTATCTTTGGTTAAAGAATTGCCTAACTTATTTCATAAAAGGTCTTTAGATACATCTGTTCATTCTAAAATGACTACTGGTATACTTGAAAATAACACTACCTCTAAAAGGCCTTTTTTAGTCTGGGAGTTTTTTTTCAAAAAAAATACAACTTTCAGTGAAATTCAAGAACGACAAGTAAAAGTTAATGATTGATCGCATACCTATAGATGCTGTCGGGATTCAGGAACGTGTAGAGCGAATATGTACTAGAAGCATTAAAAAAGAATCCAAATTGCAGGCACTTGACTTAGCACTTCGTATGATGGACCTCACGACTTTAGAAGGAAGTGACTCGGAAGGTAAAGTACGTCAGTTGTGCAACAAAGCACTACATCCCTACACTGAACTACCCAACATACCTTCTGTAGCGGCAGTCTGTGTATACCCTAATCGTGTGTCGTTAGCAAAATCCATCCTCTGCAACTCCTCCATCTCAATTGCGAGTGTAGCAACCGCCTTTCCAAGTGGCATGTCGTCGTTACAAATCAAACTGGATGATGTAAATTATGCCGTTTCTGAAGGAGCCGATGAAATAGATATGGTAATCTCTAGAGGAGCTTTTTTATCAGGTGAATACGCAAAGGTACACGACGAAATTGCCCAAATCAAAGAAGCCTGTGGTACTGCTCATTTAAAAGTAATACTAGAAACTGGAGAACTCGGGTCCCTTGAAAATGTGCGAATGGCCAGTGATTTAGCAATGAAAGCGGGTGCGGACTTCATAAAAACTTCAACCGGAAAAATATCTCCTGCCGCTACCATGCCGGTAGTTTTAGTTATGTTACAAGCCATTCGAGATTTTCATGAGACTACAGGGAAAAAAATAGGTATGAAACCAGCGGGTGGAATTCGAAGTTCGAAACAAGCCATTCAATACTTAGTTATGGTTAAAGAAACTCTCGGAAATGATTGGTTGAATCCCTCACTATTTCGTTTTGGTGCAAGTTCATTAGCAAATGATGTACTCATGCAATGGGTTAAAGAGAAAACAGGACGCTATCAATCGCTAAATTATTTTTCAAACGATTAACTATTATGTCAGAAAAGAAAGTATCTGAACAAATAACCCGATCAAATCAAGCCTCTATTTCAATAGATTGGTCTTACGCAGATGCGCCTGAGAGTACCTCTCATGTTAGATTCAATAAACATTATGGTCTTTTCATTGATGGAAGCTTTACAGAATATAATGAAAACCAATCTTTTGAAAGCATTAACCCAGCAAATGGTGAAAGCTTGTATCGATGCACGGAAGCCAACAAATCGGATGTGGATACCGCTGTCAAAGCTGCTAGAAAAGCATTTAAAGGCACATGGGGAAGCACCTCAGGGACCCAGCGTTCGCACTACTTATATCGAATAGCAAGAATGCTGCAAGAACGGGCGAGGGAATTTGCCGTGCTTGAAAGTATGGATGGTGGAAAACCCATTCGTGAATCCAGAGACATCGATATACCTTTAGCAGCAGCTTACTTTTTTTATTACGCCGGGTGGGCTGATAAATTAGCCTATGCTTTCCCTGGAAAAAGCCCCCAGCCTTTAGGAGTATGCGCACAAATTATACCTTGGAATTTTCCTCTTCTCATGCTCGCTTGGAAAATAGCCCCTGCCTTAGCGTGTGGGAATACCGTTGTGCTAAAACCAGCGGAAACAACCTCCTTAACCGCCCTAAAATTTTGTGAATTACTACAAGATATTGGATTACCTGATGGAGTGGTAAATATCGTAACAGGAGCTGCAAAAACCGGTGAGTACCTGGTTCAGCATTCTGACATTGATAAAATAGCCTTTACCGGATCTACAGGGGTTGGAAAAGTGATTCAGCAATCCATTGCCGAAAGGCAGCTACCAGCGACCTTCGAACTCGGTGGTAAGGGAGCATTTATTCTTTTTGATGATGCCGCTCTTAACGAAGCTGTCGAAGGCATAGTGAATGCTATATTTTTTAATCAAGGACATGTTTGCTGTGCAGGTTCTAGACTCTTAGTTCAAGAAGGTGTAGCGGAAAAAGTAATTGATTTGTTAAAAAAACGAATGCAACACCTCATCGTTGGTGATCCCCTTGATAAAAATACTGATATTGGTGCCGTTAATTCTAAAGAACAACTTGAGACCATTCAACGCTACGTAGAACTAGGCATACAGGAAGGTGCTACCTGTTTTGAGTGTTCAGGCTCTTTACCTACCACAGGATATTATTTTCCTCCAACTATTTTAACCGGTGTATCACAATCGTCAACAGTAGTTCAAGAAGAAATTTTTGGACCAGTTTTAACCATACAAACATTCAGAACTACCGATGAGGCCATTGAAAAAGCAAACAACACACCATATGGACTGGCTAATGGTATTTGGACAGATAAAGGATCAAAGATATTTTATGTAGGTAATAAGCTCAAGTCTGGGGTAGTTTGGTCAAATACCTACAATAAATTTGACCCAACATCCCCTTTTGGTGGGTTTAAAGAAAGTGGTAAAGGTCGAGAAGGTGGAATTTCCGGCTTACATGCTTACCTAAAATTAGATCATAATGGAGGGATGTACTAATGGAAAAAAAACAAACTAATGATGATACATCTCAGATTAATACGATGAATTCGATACCAAAAACATACAAGAATTATATAAATGGAGAATTTCCTCGCACCGAATCTGGACGCTACTATTCTTGTGAAGCGCCAGATGGTAAGCATATTGCCAACGTTGGCCTCTCGACCAGAAAAGATGTTCGTAATGCGGTTCAAGCAGCCCGTAAAGCACAAGCTTCTTGGGCCAACAAAACTGCGTACAATCGTGGACAAATTATATATAGAATTGCTGAAATCTTATCCGGACGACGAGAACAATTCACCAACGAAATGGTGCTTCTCGGGTATTCACAAGAAGCTGCAGAACTTGAAATCAATGCTTGTATTGAACTCATTATATATTTTGCAGGATGGACAGATAAAATAGGTCAAGTTTTTGGGAGTGTGAATCCTGTAGCAAGTGATCACTTTAATTTTAGCAGACAAGAGCCCGTTGGTGTAGTAGGAATTATTAGTCCTGAAACACCCAGCTTATTAGGGATGCTAGGATTACTCCTACCCAATATGGTGGCTGCAAATAGTCAGGTAATTATTGCCTCTACACAAATCCCTCTACCCACTTGTACATTTGCAGAGGTTTTGGCAACCTCTGATGTTCCAGCAGGTACCGTCAATATCATTACAGGCTTAAAAAGTGAGCTTATTCCTCCTATTTCTCAACATATGGATGTAGACGTAGTGGTTGGTGATCAATCGTTGGACATTGAGCTTCGCGTTATGTGCGAACTTGAAAGCGCATCAAATATGAAAAAAGTGTATTTTTGGAATTCGTTTATTTCGTTAGAAGAACTCAATTCTTCACCTAATGAAACAATATCTACCTGTTTACATACGCTGAAAGATCCCTACCATATTTTACATGTCCAAGAAGTCAAAACTACCTGGCATCCCATTTCTGAATAACCTAATGTTGCATAGTTTAACTAAGAGTAACTCAATGTCTGGTTATGTAGCTGCCTTTTTGTTTGTTTTATTCAGTATTAGTGTATCTAATTGTAGTAGCACAAAAATAATACCAGAAAGCGTTATCAGCGAAGCCACGCTAAGCCCTACAAACTCTGATACAGTATATCAAGATACTATGGAAGCAACAGCGACCATGCAGAAGGATCGAATTGACATCCCTATGGTACCAAACGTTACAAAAATGCCGAGCGAAGCAGATCCCAATGAACCTATAGAACCCAACATTCCACTATTGAGTTGGGCGGATTTCTACGCCAGTATACGACCAGGTGTACCCGCCGAACTTGCTGAAAGTTTAGAACGAGAAAGCACTGAGAATGAAGAAAAAAATCTGTATGAAGGTTTTAGAATTCAAATCTACTCGGGACCCTCACCAGAGATGGCAGATACGGTATCTAAACAGTTTAGAACCTGGTCTGTCCAGCATGTCTCTGGATATTCTCCGGAAACTTATACGTTTTTTAAGGCCCCATACTACCGAGTGCACGTTGGGGACTTTCATGATCGCACAAGAGCATATTCGGTATCTCAGATTGTTAAAAGGCAATTCCCCGATGCATGGGTTGTATACGACCGGGTCATTCCCTGGAACGTTCCAGCTGATTCTGTGCTTATTCGTTTTCAACGGAACTAGTCAGCTCAATACATGTTATCCTGTACCTAATTCTATTCTTTAACTCACTCCAGATTTCTCTTTGTATCCATGAACTCTAATCCGCTACAGTTATTAACGAAAAATTGGTACTTCAATGCGGGAATTAAAGCAATAATGAGATTTGTGGGGGTATTGGTGTTACTATTCACACTCACCTTGTTGCTTTTCAAAGGATTGGATATTTTAAGTATTGAAGACATTAAACACTGGTTACAAGAAGCTCAACAATGGTCTCCAATATGGGTTGGAAGTCTTATCATTGCGCTTCTAATGGTAGATCTTTTTATCGCAGTACCAACCCTTTCCTTAACCATCCTCTCAGGTTTTTTCCTGGGTTTAGAAATGGGCCTACTTTTTTCTTCTGCTGGATTAATGATGGCTGGCTCATTGGGCTATCTCATTAGTCGCTATCATGGAGCAAAATTATTGACATGGGTGTGTAAAGATGAATCCGAACAAAAAGGGATGATTCATTTGTTTCAAACCCTAGGACCTTTATCTCTATTGCTTTGCAGGGCAGCTCCAATGCTGCCAGAAATAACTTCTTGTCTAGCTGGCACTACCCGAATGCCATACTGGAAATATGTCCTTTATTATGCTTTAGGAAGCCTACCCTACTCTGCAATTGCAGTTTATTCAGGTTCTATAAGCACGGTTGATAATCCTTCGCCTGCTTTATATACCTACGTGGGTATGTTCGCTGTTTTGGGACTTATCGGATTAATCGTTTTGTACTTCAAGCGGCATGAACTCATGTCCTTGGGCCATGAAGATCATGAAACATCAAAACCATGATGATCAGATAGAAAAGGAACAAGTGGTTAATGAGATACAATTCTTATAACAGTCCATCTTGAACCCTACTTAGCTTCCTCATTTCTGGGCTTTTATTCTATACGTTAAATCTGAATAGCAGCACATCTCCATCTTTAACAATATACTCTTTCCCCTCTTGTCGCATTTTACCGGCTTCTTTTGCCCCTTTTTCACCGTTGAATGTAACGTAATCATCAAAGGAAATGGTTTCCGCTCGAATAAAGCCCCGTTCAAAATCAGTATGAATAACTCCTGCTGCAGCAGGTGCTTTTAAGCCTGAACGGATCGTCCAAGCTCGAGCCTCTTTTGGGCCTGCAGTAAAATAGGTTATTAATCCCAAGTTGGCATAGGCCGCTGTAATGAGTCGAGCAAGCCCTGCTTGATCTATTCCTAATTCTTCTAAAAACATGGAGCGCTCATCATCATCAAGTTCAGCCAATTCTGCCTCAATTTTTGCACAAAAACTAACGGTTTCATCACCCTGTGATCGAGCATATTCAGTAACCTGTTGAACATAAGAGTTATCTCCGGCTACAATATCGTCCTCACTCACATTACAGGCATAGAGAACAGGTTTCTGTGATAAAAGAAATAAATCACGAAATAGGACTTCCCCCTCTCTAAAGCTCCTGGCGCTATTGCCTTCCTCTAAATGTGCAAGCAATTCTTTTGCATCATCTAAGGATGATTTTGCTTCTTTATCGCCACTTTTAGATTGCTTCGAAAGATTCTGAATCTTTTTCTCCAAACTTTCAATGTCTTTGAGAATTAATTCATACTCGATAATTGAAATATCTCTTTGAACATCCACTGAGCCTTCCACATGAATAATATCATCATCATCGAAACACCGTACAACATGAATGATTAAGTCCACTTCTCTAATATTTGACAAAAAAGCATTCCCCTTTCCTTTCCCCTCAGCTGCACCCTTTACTAAACCTGCTATGTCTACAAATTCAATAGTAGTTGGTACAATGTTCTCTGATTGAGCAATCTTTGCTAGGGTGAGAAGGCGCTGATCAGGAATAGATACCAATCCAACATTAGGTTCAATAGTACAAAATGGGAAATTTGCTGATTCGGCTTTTGTATTGCTTAAAGCATTAAATAAAGTCGACTTACCCACATTAGGTAAGCCCACTATTCCACAGGTTAAACTCATAATAACTCGTTAAAAATCGATTCGTTTTTGTTGAAAAAAATGTCTTTCGGGTAAACTTACGGCTGTTAATTTACCAAATTGAGGATATACACAACCCGTATCTATCCCAATCATATTGGCTTCTTGAATCGGACTTCGGACGGGTGTATGCCCAAATATCACGGTTTTTTCCCATCTATTATAGGTAGAGTTTAAATGATCTCTACTCCATAAGAAACTACTGTAAAGTGACTCATTTTTAATCGACTCTGAAATGGGCTGATCTATAGGTGGGCCACCATGAACGAAGAAAAATTCTGGGGTGTCATAAAACAAACGTGTATTCGCAAAGAAACGTAGATGCTCCAATGGTATTTGCTCTTTTCCCAATGCTTTTCGGTACGATTCCATGGTCGCAGTACCTCCATTTTCGAACCATTTTAACCATGTTTTATCCTCAACATAATTCAAGAGCATGGCATCATGGTTACCACGTAAAAACACGCAAGTATATTCTTTGTCTAGTGCAATTAAATAGTCCACTACCTCTTTAGAAGAGGGCCCTCTATCCACATAATCGCCTAGAAATACATAGGTACGATCTGTGCCGAATTGGGCCAATAAATCTGACATTAGTACTTCTAAACTTTTAACACACCCATGAATGTCTCCTATTGCAACGTATGATTCAGGAGTATTCACGCTCTTATTGCTATCCAATTAGACCTCTTCCTGTTTTCGAGATTTTTTGTTCTTTCTGTAATTGTATAAGCGATGCGTCTAAAATACCGTTCACAAAACGACCAGATTTTGCCGTAGAATACTTTTTTGCAATGTCGATAGCCTCATTAATGGTCACTTTAGTGGGTATATCAGGAAAATTGGTGAGTTCACTGAGGGCGATGTACAAAATAATCTTATCAATAAGGGCCAAACGACCTATGTCCCAATTTTTAATGTGTTGTTCAATGATTGCGTCCCAATCATCGGTCTGTTCTAAGGTCAACACAAATAAGCGCTCTCCAAAGCGCAGGGCTTCTGCATCCTCCTTTAGATATTCTTTTAATAGAGTGGATATAATGTGAGAAACTGATTCCCCACTTTGAAGATATGCGTAGACTGCTTGAAGAACAGTTTCGCGAACAAAACGTCGCTGAATCATAATCAAAGAATACTTTTATGTAAATGAATTGTGTGATGTACGTCTTACCATACGTCTTTTAAACTTACAGGATGATTAGTTTCACACAAAATGCCATCAAAGATACAGAATGCTGATATAGCATTGAAACATATTAGTTATGTTTGGTATCTTTAGTGTCTTGCGTCCTTAGCTCAGTTGGTTAGAGCGTCACGTTGACATCGTGGAGGTCACTGGTTCGAATCCAGTAGGACGCACTCTTAACCA
>CALKOA010000067.1 GCA_938091655.1 uncultured Balneolaceae bacterium
ATGGGCACATCGAACAACAAAATCTCTAATTGAATTATAACTATCTAACTCTTGGTATAGTAATCTTGCCGCATCCTCTACAAATTTTTGATAAGCTCCATTCAATTCAGCAAATGCTTGCTCATCTTCTCGTTTAACCATGACCTGTGTTTCGGTCTGAAGTGCTTCACGACAAATTTCAACCAGATCTTCAACATAAAAAGTATCCTTTAAGGCCACCGTAATCTCCGCGACACTACGTTGTGAATGTGGGATAGCCGCAATATTACGTACTTCACGAGCATGCTCTGCTAGCTCATAAGAGCAAGGGCAGGCACTACTATAGACAAAGTTCAAATGCATGAATTTATTGAAGCGACCATAGGAATCTAAATGACCCTCTAGGGACACATCATAATATTGATACCCTTCCATTTCACTACGAAGACTAGATTTGAGCAAAGGAAAAGAGAAATTGAGGCGTAAAAAAGCCTCTTGGGCACCTAAGTCTTCTTTATATGCTTTTAGAACCGTTTCAAGTGTGTCAAGAGTAAAAACATCGTCTTTGAACCGATAAAATGTTCGCATAATACGACTCATATTAATGCCCTTCTTATCGGCATCTAAACTAACGTAACCGTCAACTGAAACTTCTAGTAGATGTGTCTTTCCATCTCTCTTTTTAATGTGCAGAGGAAGTTTAAAGTTTGAAATACCCACTTGTTGAATTGGAACATTCGCTCCTTCAATTAAGGAAGCAGGTCCATTCTGTAAATCGGGTAAAGATTCTTTGTATTCCGGACTAATGGTGAATGTAGGATCGTAAAATCGTTTTACACTTTGTGATAACATATCGTGGTAATTATTTTAGTTGCGTCTCTCTAAAGCTTAACTTATAGCGTCTTATATGGACAGTATTCAGCGCTATTTCGTTCGGTTTCATACAATTTTACTGAATAGAGAACACTACCCTGACTGGCTTCTAATTCGACTGGGTTTTTTAATTGGTCATAAAATACACGAACTAGGTTTTCAGAAGTTGGAATAATATCTGAGAGAAAGGGAACGTCTATGTTCAAATTACGATGGTCGCATGGTTCAATTATGTATTGCTCAATGATTTTTTTTAGCTGTCCTAAATCAATAACATATCCAGTATCTATGTCAGGGATTCCAGCTAGGGTGACCTCCAATACATAGTTGTGTCCATGCCAGTTTGCATAATTACACTTCCCATACGTTTCCTGATTCCATTCATCAGATTTTTTTGGGTTATCCAGTCTATGTGCCGCATTAAAATGAGTTTGTCGAGTTACAAATACCACGTTTATCCTTTTATGGCTAATCAATAGCCTTTTATTTGTTTGTACTGTGAATACTATAACTGATAAGGAGCTTATACGGTTCCTCATGTAAGATTTATTTGTATAATCACGTAAGCATTAAGTCTAGGTCAAAAAAAAGAAGGCCCCAATTCCTTGGAGCCTCCTTTGTGATCAGCACACCTCACATTCCTGTGAGACGTATTTTTAAGTTGGAAATTACTTTATCAAGGTCATCTTTTTAGTAATTACCGATGAATTGCTAACCAAGCGATAGATATACATACCACTTGAAAGTCCTGACGCATCAAAGTTAAAAGTAGTAGAACCCGCAGGCATCATCTGCTGACGTGCCAATACTGCTACTTCTCTACCCAACATATCATAAACCACTAAGCTTACTTGCTGTGCTTCAGGAAGAGTGAAGCTTATCTGAGTGCTAGGGTTGAATGGATTTGGATAGTTTTGATGTAATTGAACTACCGTTGGTAGATCGTCTGCTATAATTACTTCTTCTTCATTCGATACAGATACGGTGGATACGTAACCATGTGCAGCTAGTGCTGTCCACGACTGAATCCAAAGATAATTATCGGCGAATGCTCCCGTATAATCGGTAGCCATGATGAATTCATTATCAACTGCTTTAACTGCTGAAGCATCTAATGCTGGAGAACCAGTTTTTGGGCGAGGATCTAGTCCATTAGAGCTCGCTGTACGGCTAACTCCTTCTAGCATAGGATCGGCCACTCGGTTGGCATTCGCAGCGTCGGACAAGTAGTCACGCGTATGCCCTTGGTCTTCACCACCTGCAAACTCCGCAATCGTATTACCCGCACCAAATCCGTACCACAAGTTGTTCCGAAGCACAAGGTCTCCTTCCGCTAATCGTGTCTTCGCATCAAATCCAGCTACCTTACCAGACGCTTCGATGGTAACCGCAAGACCCGCATGATCACTGAAGATCGAGTTGTAGTACTCTCCACCGGTGTTGTCACGGAATAACAATAACTGAGAACCGTCACCTGCGTTAGGAGTAGCATCCTGACCCGCTCCTAAATAGGTAGCGTTAGCAATCACCGGACGAGCAAACGGAGTGGTGTTCTCATCACCCGTCGCACCATCCTGCTCAGCCGCACGGCCGTAACCATCGTTGGCGTTACCAGGGCTTTGAATCGCAAACCAGAACTGGTGAGATCCTTGGAATCCCTCGTCCCAGTCAAAGGCATCATCGGTGTTAAAGGCCGAAACCAAGTACTTGGTATTCACCGTACCACCAAAGAATTCGAA
>CALKOA010000068.1 GCA_938091655.1 uncultured Balneolaceae bacterium
GAGAAAACTTCTAGTTTCTCTCAAGATTGTTATCACATAGAAGCCCTGGTTTATCTAGGGCTTTTTTTTTGCCCAAAACTATTCAGTATATCCTTTAGGTGTGAAGGCTTGTTGTTTGAGTGATGTTGGTCCTTAGCCCAACTATGAATATACCCTAGTTTTTCAGCTTCTTTAATGCGCCTTTCCAATTGGCCAACCCGCCTTAGTTCCCCACCTAAACCTACTTCGCCCAACCAAAGTTGATTATTATCCAAAGCTATATCCAATAGGGATGATACCAAAGCCATACAAAGCGCAAGATCGGCTGCTGGATCTTTTATTTTTAAACCACCAGCGACATTAACATACACATCTTTATCCGAAAATTTAAACCCAGTACGTTTTTCTAAAACGGCCAAAAGTAACAAGACACGATTGCGATCCATTCCGTTGACGGTGCGTTGTGGAGTCCCATAGGCACTAGGACTAACCAATGCTTGAAGTTCAACCAATATAGGTCGGCTTCCCTCCATTATACAACCAATGGCACTGCCAGACACTTCTTGATTTCGTTCTGCTAAAAAATAGGCCGATGGATTGGGCACTTGATCCAAACCATCTTGCTTCATCTCGAAAACACCCACCTCATGGGCAGGTCCAAATCTATTTTTTATAGTTCTCAACAGCCGGTAGGTGTAATGATCATCCCCTTCAAAACTAAGCACAGTATCCACCATGTGTTCTAACACCCGTGGCCCCGCAATATCCCCTTCTTTGGTAATGTGGCCAATTATCATAATGGACAAACTGGATTTTTTGGCCAATTGTTGAAGCAAAGCAGCGCACTCTTTTACCTGAGCAACACTACCTGGCATGCTACTTAACTGGTCTCGGTAAACTGTTTGAATAGAATCTACAATTAGTAGATCGGGGTCTAACTTTTGAGCTTGATCGATGATAGATTCGATGCGTGTCTCGTTGATTAACCATAGTTTTTCAGAGGCTACCCCCATGCGTTTGGCTCGTTGTTTAATCTGCATGACAGATTCTTCACCAGCACAATATAAGATAGACAAGTTTGGTTCGGCCTTAGCAATTTGAAGAGTGAGCGTACTTTTACCAACCCCAGGAGCTCCACCAATGAGCACATAGGATCCTCTCATACAGCCACCACCTAACACCCTATCAAATTCAGCAATTCCAGTTTGAAATCGAGATGTCTCTGTAGCCGTAATCTCGTTAAGCGTTTGGGGTTTAGGTGCTTGTTCTGACTCTAAGCCTGCGATTTTAGCTTTGTGCGGCTTAGTTGAACCCGTCATTTTTTCTTGTTCGACGAAACTATTCCATTCTTTACACCCTGGACAACTTCCTAGCCACTTGGCCGATTCATGTCCACATGAGGTGCATACAAAAATTTGATTCGATTTAGCCATAAATAATAATAGAATAGTTATACACTCAATTTTTCCTTAGTCAGATAGCTTGAATAGGTTCATCTGCAATGATAAAGAGTTTTAACACCTAAACTACTTACTCTTAGTTGCTTTTATATTCATGTACTTCCTGGTTTACATACCAAGTAGTAGCCATCATTCCCATCGCTATGGTAATGTAATAGCTAATAATACGCCATAGAAATAATGCCAGACCAATAAAGGCTTCCCTTGAAATTAGTGGACCTTGAAATAAAACAAAGAGTCCTTCAACTCCACCGCTACCACCAGGAGTCGGTACTACCAAAAAGGCTAGATTCATCGCCAAGCTTCGTAATACTGAAAGTAGTTCTGGTGCTGGCAACAAACTGAGTATTACAATAGGTGCGAGTGCAACTCTAGCTAGCCATGACATAGTGGAGTAAAAAAAAGCTTGTAACAGAAAACGAAATGGCTTTGCTTTGAGCTGGTGGGCATATTGTTCAAGGTTTTGTGCTTCAGAATGTATTTTATCCCTGTGTTTCCGAAGGAATGGTAATTTTGCAAACCACCTGATAATTTTTGAAATAGCTGATGGTTTAATCAAAACTCCATATGCGAGTACTCCAGCGTATGAAAGCAGGGAAACGTATAATATAAGCATAGATGCTTCACCCAGAAAACCCACCGACGTCGGAACTACATCCATATAGATTCCGGCCACAAGTAAGATTGGGATAGCGATGGCAAACCAGATTTGATCCAATAACACACTATATAATATGATCGCGGTAGACTCACCTAATCGTAGTCCTTCTTTGGTCATAGCATAGGTTGCCATAGGGGCACCACCTATGGTAGATGGGGTAACTGCTGAGGTAAAGTCCCAGCTCAATTGCACCCTAAATGCTCCTAACCAACTAATAACTCCCGCAGATAAATAGCGAATTTTTGCTGCAGAAAACCATACCCTCAAGAATGAAACCACCAATGCAATGCCTAGCCCGGGAAGTCTTTTGGGTGCTAGGTATGCTAGAATGCCGGGGGTATAGGTATACCAAATGACTCCAGCCATTGTCAAAAGACTCAGAGAAATAGAAAAAAACAGATATTTTTTTGAGATTATCTGTTTTGGACTATCTACATTTTGCTTTATTTGACTCATACTATAGTATAAAAAAAAGCCTTGCAGGAAACTCTACAAGGCTAAAAAAAATAGCTTTGTGAATTAGGTTAATCACCCAAATTCACATATGCTCTGTTTAGGTGAATTAACTTTTACGCAATATCCACTTCTTTGTTTAAATATACATCCTGAATCATATTCAGTAGTTTTACACCCTCACCAATTGGACGTTGGAATGCTTTACGACCACTAATAAGTCCCATTCCACCTGCTCGTTTGTTAATTACCGCTGTTTTAACCGCATCGGCAAAATCATTTGAGCCGGAAGCTCCTCCAGAGTTGATTAGACCTGCACGTCCCATAAACGAATTAACTACTTGGTAGCGGGTTAAATCGATCGGATGCTCGGATGTTAATTCAGAATAAATGCGCTCATCTAATTTACCATATGACGAATTGCCAGCATTTAAAGCCTTGTAACCACCATTATTGGTAGGTTGCTTTTGTTTAACAATATCGGCACCAATAGTTGATCCAATATGATTTGCCTGGCCCGTTAAGTCAGCTGAGGTGTGATAGTCAACCCCGTCCACTTTGAATGCATCATTACGGGTATAGCACCAAAGTATGGTAGCCATACCTAATTCATGTGCATATGCAAAAGCTTGGGCCACTTCTTGAATTTGCCGGTTAGATTCTTCCGATCCAAAATAGATTGTTGCACCCACTGCTGCAGCACCCATATCATAAGCTTGATCAATAGTACCAAACATAATTTGATCAAAGGTGTTAGGATAAGTAAGTAGTTCATTGTGATTAATCTTCACAATAAAAGGGATTTTATGCGCATACTTACGAGAAACGGAACGTAACGCACCAAAGGTTGATGCTACTCCATTGCAACCCGCTTCAACGGCTAATTTTACAATATTTTCAGGATCAAAATAGTCAGGGTTTTTTGCAAATGAAGCACCCGCAGAATGCTCAATTCCTTGATCAACAGGCAGTATGGAAAGGTATCCTGTCCCACCAAGTCGACCTGATTCCATAAGCCATTGTAGGTTTCCCAATACTCTATTGTTTCGATCAGAATGATACCAAACCTGATCTACATAGTCAGGAGTAGGTTGGATTAATTGATCTTTTGTAACTGTTTTACTGGTATGATTTAGCAAGTAGGAGGCTTCATCGCCCAGTAATTCTTCAATCTTCGATATATCCATGAGTGTATGTTTAACTTATTGTACTAAATAGGGTTAAAATATAGGAGTATTACAGTCAAATGACTAACAGAAATCCCAAGTTATGTTGAGCAGCTTCAGATAGAATAGTAGATATTCGTATCTTAGTAGTATGAGTAAAGAAGATTTTTTCGAAAGCCTACTTGGCAAACAAGACCGCCCCTTATTTTTAGCTCCTATGGAGGATGTTTCAGATGCTCCATTTCGGCAAATTTGTCGCAACATGGGGGCTAGTATGGTCTTTACTGAATTTATCAGTTCCGAAGCACTCATCCGCGATTCTGACATAGCCCTGCACAAAATGAGTTTTGAAGAAGCTGAACGGCCTTTAGGAATTCAAATTTTTGGCGGACGTGAAGAGGCAATGTATGGAGCTGCCAAAGTTGCTGAAGCAAGTAACCCCGATGTAGTAGATATAAATTTTGGGTGTCCGGTGTATAAAGTAGTCAACAAAGGTGCTGGAGCAGCATGTTTAAAAGACATAGACATGATGGAGCGTATGGCTGGGACAGTGGTTGATGCGGTTGATAACAAGCCTGTTACTGTCAAAACTCGTTTAGGTTGGGACGAAAACTCAATCCGTATACAAGAGGTAGCGCTTATGCTGCAATCGGTTGGAGTGAAGGCCTTAACTGTTCATGCCAGAACACGAGCCCAAAAATACAAAGGTGAAGCAGATTGGAACTGGCTTAAGAAGCTCAAAAATACCCCTGGATTACATATCCCCATCATTGGTAATGGCGATGTAACTAGTCCTGAATTGGCTGCAAAATTATTTAGTGAAACAGGTGTAGATGCGGTGATGATTGGCCGTGGAGCAATAGGAAATCCTTGGATTTTTAAACAGACTCGATCATATCTAGATCAAGGAAGTTATTCTGCTGACATACCCCTTCGAGAGCGTCTTGAGGTCTGCGCTAAACAGCTTCAGTTGTCCGTCGACCATCAAGGGGAACGTTATGGTGTTATCATTATGAAAAAACACTATGGTCAATACCTAAAAGGAATTCGCAATGGCAAGAAACTCCGAATGGAATTAATGCAGCA
>CALKOA010000069.1 GCA_938091655.1 uncultured Balneolaceae bacterium
TTGCCATGATTCAAAGGCTTTCCAAGCCGAATCTAGGGCTCCTAAGGCCTGTGTTGAACTGGCTAATTGAAAGGTGCCAATAGTTTCACTAAGATTTGAAGGATTCACACTGTCAAAAGATCCCGAATCTCCTTCTACCCACTGCCCATCTATGTAAAGCGAGTGGGTTTGACCAAACTTACTTCGAACTTCTTCAATGGCTACCTGTTGTGCTTGTGCTACGGTAGGGTCTTGAAAATTTAAATATTCTTCGTTGCTATACTGTTCAATAGTTAAGTCGGACATAAAACCTGAAATTTAGATGAATAATTTGGGTCGTAATATAGGCAGAAAAGCGCTCCCATTTCAAAAAGCCTTTTCAGCTTATTATTTTAGCGTAAAATGATTGAAAGAGTGCGGTTTTAATGGTAGTTTATGGTGATTTAATCATTGCTTAAGTCGATAATTTGTAGCGTTTAAAGTCAGCCAATTTGGTTGCATACTTGCTTGATATGAACTGAGAATCTATCTAGGCTTTTTGGTTAAATCACGATAACTGATAGTAATATTCATTTAAAAAAGGAAATAATCATGTCAAAGATCAAAGTCGGGATAAACGGATTTGGGCGAATTGGCCGAATGGTAACCCGAGCGATTTTAGCTAAGTATGCTGATCAAATAGAAATTGTTGGTGTAAACGATTTAACCGACACAGCTACACTTGCACATTTATTTAAATATGATTCTTCACAAGGGACATTCAACGGACAAGTAAAAGCCGACGGAGATCAGTTACATATTGATGGGACAAGCTTCAAAGTCACCGCAGAAAGGGACCCAGCGAACTTGAATTGGGGAGACCTTGGTGTAGATGTTGTTGTGGAATCAACCGGTTTTTTTACGGACAAAGATTCAGCTGGAAAGCATTTACAAGCTGGGGCTAAAAAAGTAATCATTTCTGCACCTGCAAAAGGAGATATACAGACTATTGTATTAGGTGTTAATGATGACAAAATTGACCCAAGTATAGAGATTTATTCTAACGCATCCTGTACCACCAATTGTTTAGCCCCTATGGCTAAGGTGATTGATGACAATTTTGGTCTTGTTAAAGGATTCATGACTACCATTCATGCCTACACTGGTGATCAGCGTATTTTAGATGCTCCTCATAAGGATATGAGAAGAGCAAGAGCAGCAGCCATTAACATAGTTCCAACCTCTACAGGTGCGGCTAAAGCTGTTGGTTTAGTATTACCTCACTTAAATGGCAAATTAGATGGTGGAGCTGTTCGAGTTCCAACACCAACGGGTTCATTAACTGATCTTGTTTGTGAAGTTAGTAAAGATACCACTACTGAAGAGGTAAACGCTGCCTTTAAAGCGGCTTCAGAAAGTTCTTTAAGTGGAATTTTAGAATATTCTACTGAGCCACTAGTATCTACTGATATCGTAGGAAACCCTCATTCAAATATTTTTGATAGTGATCTTACCAAAGTGGATGGTAAACTAGTGAAAGTAATTGGTTGGTATGATAACGAAGCTGGGTACTCTATGCGAACAGCTGATTTGATTACTCGTATAATGTAGGTTACCAACAAGATTCTACCTATTTATTTAAATAAGCATGCAATTTTGCATTCGAAATAGGCCAGATTCCATTTAGGATTCTGGCCTTTTTTTTGCAGACTTAAAAAAAGGAGAAGGTATGTTACGTGCAGCAATGGAGGCTTCTACGAAACATGAGCTTCGTAGCTTAAGCGTTTATAATTTCTACGCTATAGCTGATTTCGGAAGCTTTTTCGAGGGCTTTGGAAACCGAGCAGTATTTTTCAACGGATAGTTTCAACGCTTTTTGGGCTTTAGCAAGATCAACAGATCCTTTAAGGGTATAGTGCATGTGGATCTGTTTATATTCTGAATATCCTATATCGTTTTTTGTTTTCTCTGGTTCAACTTGAATTTCTAGGGATTCAATTGTTTGGCGCTGTTTCTTAAGAATCATGAGTACGTCTACAGCGCTACACGCACCAACTCCTGCTAATAATAATTCAAAAGGGGCAATTCCTCCTTCAATACCTTGTAATACCCCATCGCCATCCATTCTAATTTTACCACCAACGCTATTCTCGGCCTCAAATTGGTAGCCCTTCTTACGCCATTCTACTTTTATACTCACCTGTTATTCCCCGATATGCTTGTGGTTGCCTTTTTCGTGTCGTTTACGAAGAGTTTTAACCACCTTATGTAAAGGGATTTCTTTTTTGGCAAGTAAAAGCATCAAGTGAAACAACAGATCTGAGGCTTCCTCGATAGTTTCCTTGCTGCCTTTATTTTTTGAAGCAATTACAGTCTCTACAGCTTCTTCGCCAACTTTTTGGGCGATTTTATCTAGCCCTTTATTGAACATGGTAGTGGTGTAGCTACCATCAGGCATTTCATTTTTTCGTTCGTAGATCAGGGCCTCTAGTTCTCTTAAAAAAACTAGGTCTCTATCGGTTAATTCTTTGGGTGGTGTCACGCTTATTATTTCGTTACTCATTCAAAAGCATCTACTTTTTGTACAATGAAGTAGATAGGTTGCTCCAAAGGTAGGAATATTTTTTTATTTCTGAGCAAATGATTCTTCCCCTACGGTAATCATTGAAATTGGAATATACTTTTTGAATGAGTTCACGGTATTTTCCCAATCTTTAACTAGGTAATTCGCTTTTGTTGAGCCGGTTTCTTTGGCATAATCCAAAAGCAATGCCTTTAATTCTGCAAGATCTTTCGCAGTACAAGGTGCCTCAGCAATGTAATCATTATTAACCCGATCACTTGGATCTTCGTACATAAATAACGTTCCTCCAGTCATACCAGCACCAACATTATCCGATGTTTGCCCTAAAATGACAACGGTACCATTGGTCATGTATTCACAGGCGTGTAAACCTGTTCCCTCAACCACAGCTATCGCGCCCGAATTACGTACGGCAAATCGGTCTCCAGCTTGACCGTAAACATAGAGGCTTCCACCTGTGGCACCATATAATGCACAGTTACCAATGATGGCATTTTCTTCTGCTTTATAATGGACCTCTGAAGGTGGAACAATTACTGTCTTACCACCGCTCATGGATTTGCAAACCGAATCATTGGCCTCACCTTCTAAACGGATGTCCACATCTGAGGTTTGAAAGACTCCAAAGCTCTGTCCCGCACTGCCCAAAAAGTTCAATTTGATTTTTCCTTTGTATGCTTTATCTGACTTAGCTCCCGATTTAAAGGTGCTTAGCCGGTCGCTACTTACCCGTTCAGCTAAATGACCGAATAAGGTAGCCAAAGCAGATCGATCAGTATTGATGATAGAATACGATTTTTCTACTGATACATTGGCTTCGATAGCCCCTTCAAGGTCGGCTAATACACGAGCATTTAGGCTATTAACAGGTTCACCCATTCCTGCTAGTTGCTTAGTCTTGACATAAGCGGGTGCTTGTAAGAAAAACGATAAATCTAGATTAAGTGTGTTTATTCTATCTAAATGACTTCCATTGATGGTTAGTAGCTCAGTATCTCCACAAACATCCTGAAGTCGCTCTTTACCCATTCCAGCTAACACTCTACGCACATCTTCAGCCAGATAAGTTAGCATTTTTACGATGTGATCTTTATTACCCTGATATTTCGCTTTAAACTTCGGGTCATGAGTTGCGATACCTCTAGGACAGGTATTTTTTTCACAAATTCGGGCCATTACACAACCCTCGGCTATGAGCAACAACTTACCAAAGTCGAATTCTTCTGCTCCTAAAATAGACGCAAGCACAATATCTTTTCCGGACGATAAACCACCGTCTGTACGTAAAATTATTCGATCTCTTAGATTGTTTTCAACCAATGCCTGATGCACTTCTAGTAGTCCTATTTCCCAAGGGAGACCTGCATGTTTCATTGAGGATAGTGAAGCCGCCCCAGTTCCACCTTCTCCTCCTGATACTTGTATAGAGTCCGCACCCGCTTTGGCTACACCTACGGCAATTGTACCTATATTTACACCGGAAACTAATTTCACGCTCACCTTACCCTTTGGATGTACCTGTTTAAGGTCGTTGATGAGTTGTTTTAAATCTTCAATGCTATAAATATCGTGCAGTGGTGGGGGGGAAATTAAGTCAAATCCTGGATTAGCATATCTGGCTTTGGCAATATCAGCGTCTACTTTAATACCCATGAGCTGTCCACCCTCGCCGGGTTTTGCACCTTGACAGACCTTAATCTGAATTTCCTCACCGGAAACAAGGTACTCGGCAGTTACCCCAAAACGCCCGGAGGCAATTTGTTTTATGGTTGCACCAATACCTTCCTCAAAGTAGTATGGATTTTCTCCACCTTCACCACTATTACATCGCCCACCAATTTCCCTCATTGCGAGGAAAATATCCCGTTGTGATTCTGCACTAATTGCGCCGAATGACATGGCACCAGAGCCAAAAGTAGGAAGTATATGGTCGACCCCTTTTACCTTATCTAAGGACAGTGGGGATTCGGATTTCTTTGGATTAAATAAGTGCCTTATAGCAACGGGTTCGTCCTCAAAGCCTAACTTTAGATACTCATCCCAAAGGGTCATATCTGTAAGATCTAAATCATGATTTTGAACCAACTCATGAATCATTTTTGACCGGGTATTGGTCATAGAATGTTTCTCCCCCATAGAACCCCGAGCATGTTCTTTGTACTGGAAATTTTTGATGGGTTTGTAAGGTCCCTCTTCGGATTGAACAATTTCGGCTCTATTCAGAGTTTGTTCCGCAATTTGTTGGATTTCTAAACCTCCAATAGGGCTTTGGATGCCTGGGAAATATTCTTGGATAATTTCTTTTCCTAATCCTAGTGCGGAATACAACTTAGCACTCTGATAAGAGCGAACAACAGAAATGCCTGATTTTGCCATTATCTTTAATAGGCCACTATCCAGTGCTTTTAAATAATTGCGTTCCTTGGTATCCGCATCCAATTTCTTCAAGCTGCGTTCTTCGTCGTTACGAACGGCGTCTAATGCAACGTAGGGGCATACTGCTTGCGCGCCAAAACCTATAAGACAAGAGGCATGGTGGGTACTTTTTACTTCGCCAGTATCCACAACTACAGCGGCATTGAGTTTTAATCCTTCGTCATTCAGAGCATTCACCACCCGACGAAGGGCAAGTAAACTAGGTAATGGGGTTCTATCTATACTCGCTTTACGATCCGAAAGAATCAAAATAGCGTGCATGTTAGACACCGCTTTAATAGCTTCCTCACCAATTTTGGTGAGTTTTGAGTTGAAACCAACAGTGCCATGATTAATGTCAAATGTGGTATCAATTACGTAGGGAATTACGCGATCTAACTCAGTTGCTTTATCGATACATCCGTACAGAAAATCCATCTGTGAAAGACTTAAAAAAGGACTTTCAAGCTCGTATGCTGGGGCAGGTGGAATAAGCTCTTTTGGTTCAAAAATGTTAGGTTTTTTTCCCAAATAGACTTTCAGATCGGTAACGATCTGCTCACGTATGTAATCAAGAGGCGGATTGGTTACCTGTGAGAAGTGTTGGTAGAAAAAATCGAAGAAAGACCGAGTTTCAGTTGACAAAACGGCTAATCTAGCAGTATCACCCATGGACCCAATCGGCTCTTTTCCTTTTTCAGCCATTGGATAAATTATTTTGTTTAGTTCATCATCGGAATAACTAAACACCGCTTTTTTATCACTAAACCGTACACCGGTATCACTAACCATGTTTGGAATTTTTTCAACTCTTGGGTCAAAAGGGGCGTCATAGTTGTCCCTAGAATGTGAAGGGTCACGAAACATTACCTGACCGTTTGCTAAATCAACCGTAACCCCACGACCTGCAAATAATGTTCCCTTAGCATCAATGATTTTAGGGTCAATATTGAAGGTACCTGCTTCGGAGGATAGATAGAAATGGTCTGGAGTTCTTGCCCAACGGCATGGTCTAAAACCATTTCGATCCAGTCGAGCGCCAATGGTATAGCCGTTGGCGTAGGTGATGAGAGCAGGCCCATCCCATGGCTCCATAGCTCGACTCCAAAACTTATAAAAATTATTGTCATGATTAGCTGGTGGCATACATATAGCAAGAATATCTTCTACATTTGGTATGCTGCTGCGGTAACGCAAAGCTTCTACCATTTCATTTAAGCTGCCAGAGTCACTAATCCCATCGCGTGTAAGAATTTCATTGCGTTCAGCGCCAATCATTTTCTCCCTAGATTTTGCCCAAGACCGATTGCCTGCAATGGTGTTTATTTCGCCATTGTGGCCAATGAGTCGGAATGGTTGAGCCTTACCCCAAGAGGTAGTGGTATTGGTGCTAAAACGACGATGAAACAAGCAAAAACGAGTCTCGTAAGCAGGATTCTGGAGATCTAAATAAAAGTCATCCAGAGCACGTGATTGCGTAAGTGCTTTATACACGATGGTTTTAGCAGAGAGTGATGTGAAGAAAAGGGCATCTTCGAGTTCGGACTCGAAGAGTTTGTTTTTTGTGAGTTGTTTGGCAGAGTAAAGTCGTTTGTCAAATGAGAGCATGGTCTTTGCTCTTTCGGGTCGCTTAATGAATGCTTGTACCATAATGGGTACACTCTGACTAGCACTCTCCCCTAAATTATCAGGATTAACGGGCACATCGCGATACTCTAGTACGTCCAATCCAATGGACCCGAACGTTTGTTCAAAAATTTTAAGTGCTTTAAGTCTGCGAGTTCTTGTTCGAGTTAAAAAAAGAAATGCTACCGCTACCGTATCTTTTTCGTATCCCAACATATCAAAAGGGATGTCGGTCATAATTCCTGCGCCGTCCCCGGTCAAGCCATCGGCTGCGCAAGCACCACGATGCTCCACACAACGCAAGGCATGCAAGCCTTGCTTTAAATGCTCGTGAGAATACTCTTGCTTTCTACTCACAATGAAACCAACCCCACAGGCACTATGTTCTTCGCCGGTATAGCTAAATACGGGCTTGTTCGTTTTTTGCAAGTGTTTTGTGGGCTTTTCCATACAATATTGATTGATTATAACAGACTTGATAATGTGCTTTCTGGTATCCTATACGTTACTTTCTAAATATATTAATAGTCGTTATTCTCGATTCGAGCTACTCATCAAAGCAGATTATTTTCTAATCACTTGGATTGATTATGTAGAATGTTTGACTAAAATGATATTTCAACGTGTCTATGCAGATCCTTTATTAAACCTTAATAACTACACTATGGGTTCCAAATACCGTAAAAAAAATAAGTTTGTCAAACTTTGTGCCCTTAAGGGTACTGTGCTATAGACTAAGAATATTAGGTGGTTTAGTGCTTTGGATTAGTGTCATTTCGCACCCTAACTGCAATAATCTCAAAAACATCTGTAAAAAAGCGCTTTTCTAAAAAATCGCTTCCAATAATTATTTAGGGATATTTGATAAAATGACTAAATAAAAAATATTTTAAATCAAGCCATTTTTATTTAGTAATACGACTTGGGATTCCTGCCTTTTGCATTTGAAGCTTAAGTTCGGAGATTTCAATCTCTTTAAAGTGAAAAATACTTGCGGCTAGAACGGCATCCGCTTTTCCTTTTTTTATCGCTTCTATACAATGTAAAATAGTGCCAGCTCCACCACTTGCAATGAGTGGAATAGTAGTGCTTTGATGAATCCCAAATAGCAGTTCGTTATCAAATCCGGCTTTTGTCCCATCTCTATCCATACTTGTAACCAATAACTCTCCAGCACCCAGGAATGCTACATTTTTAGCCCATTCTAGGGCGTTTATACCGGTTTTTTTTGTACCTCCGTGAGTAAAAACTTCCCATTGTGGATCTTCCTCAGTCCATCCTTCTACTCTTTTTGCGTCTATAGCTGCCACGATAGCCTGAGCTCCAAATGCTTGAGATGCCTCAGTTATAAGTTCAGGTCGCCTGACAATACTACTGTTCAACGAGACTTTATCGGCCCCAGCTTTTAATAGTTTCTCAATTTCCTCTACGGTTTTTATTCCCCCGCCCACTGTAAAAGGAATCGTGATTTCTGCCGCTATACGCTGAACCAGTTCCACCAGGGTTTTTCGTTTCTCTTGAGTAGCGGAAATATCTAAAAATACTAGTTCATCGGCCCCTTCAAGGCTATATCGCTGGGCAAGCTCAACGGGGTCCCCGGCATCCATTAACCCGAGAAAATTTACTCCTTTTACGGTGCGTCCATCTTTGATGTCAAGGCAGGGAATGATTCGTTTCGTAAGCATAAGGTAAAATTCGGGTCGGTAATAATCGATTTAGTTAAACTTCGTGTAAAGATACAACGAAATCATAACAGCATCATAATCTAAGGTAATATCTTTGTGTAGCCCATTTACCTATTTTTAATTAGAACTCTATGTATAAAACAAAGCCACATATCATCGATCTTAGGCAGCCCTCTAAGGATATTGTAAGAGAGGTGTTGCTAGCTCAAGAGCCTGTAGTCATTCTTCCTGCGACTTTGTTGCATAGAGCTATTTTAAAGGCATTAGAGTCAGAGGCTGGCTTTTCATACGCTCCAAACTTCCCAATGACTCAGGACCCTTTGGATATAATGGTTTTTTATGGTTTTTCGGTATCTACCCAATGGAGTATGCTTGAGGAAATCGGGCTTAGTACGATTATCTGTAATGAAAAATGGTCGAATTTAGTGGAATTATGGTCTGAAAGTGATTCTGGAAATTCCGCTGTGTCCCCTAATACAAAGCCTTTAGATACATCCTACGTGGGGATTTTCTCATCTGGAAGTACCGGCCAAGCTAAATGTATTTGGAATCGACTGGAACATCTCAAGTTGAATGCGATGCGTTCGGCTAAAGTATTTGAGGTTCAGTCAGAACATTTTCTTGTGTTCATGGCTTTACCTTGGCATGTTGCGGGTTTGTCATGGGCGTTCATGGCCGAGGAATTAAAGGCGGAATATTTGTTTGTGACTACTCGAAAAGGGCAGCAATCGCTGTGGCTCCAAACCCTTCAAGAGTTTCGGCCCGATTATTTATTTACGGTACCCTCCGTGCTAAAGCAATTGTATTCGGAGTCTTGGTTTGTGCCCAAAGTAGTTTTTGGGGGGCAGGCAATCTCTGCGGCGGAGTATTTTGCCCTATCCACTCACTGCAGCCTAACCTATCAGGGATATGGACAAACCGAAGCAGGAGGACTTATATCGGTTCACAAGAGAAAAAGTACAGTCTTATTAGACCCAGGAGAGGAGCGTTGTCAGGGGTTTGGGATAGAAGGTGCTCATATTGAATGCGAGGGCACCCCAGAAACTCCTCAGCCAATTTGGTTACAATCGGAGACTGCCCATGTAGCCCAGAAATACGCCACAGGAGATATTGGGTTTATGGACTCCCATGGTCGAATTTATGTTCTGGATAGACCGGTTGATAAAGGCATACTGTCTTAAAAAGTAGTTTTTGTGCGCTTTTTTTAGTGTTAAATGGCTTTACTTGTCTCGGGATGGGGTCACTTCGGGTTTGTGTTGTCTCGGATTCGTGTTGTTTAAGTACGGTTAGTCCCTGCGCTAGATTTTTTGTAACAAGAAAATCTCGTAACAAATATTTTTTTCTAGTGCCTAAGCTTCGTATTTTTCTAGTCTATCTAGTTCGGGCCCATAGCTCAGTTGGTTAGAGCAGTCGACTCATAATCGATTGGTCGGGGGTTCAAGTCCCTCTGGGCCCACATTTTGAAATGCGTTTGATTTGCATTTCATACATATTAAAAAAGCCTCCTACATGCCATAGGGGGCTTTTTTTATTATGCAATAGTTAAAAGTCTACTTAAAATAATTAAGTCAGGTCAACGTAAATAGAACTACTTGATAAGAAGTATTTTTTTGATGATTGAAAGGTGGGGGTGCTTAGACAGTATTCAAGTAATGGAATCGTTTGGCATTAAACGTAGTTGTATTTTGGTGTAATTGTATTGTTTTTAACTTGATCCTATTGTTATGAATAAATTTGACAATTTTATCTAGGCTTATGAAAAATGTAGTATCAAGTACCTACGACCCAATATGAATAGTATTATCGGTAGAATGAATGCCTTAGTGTTATTTTTGTGCTAAATCATTTACCCAACAATGGAAATTAAATTGCAATGAAACCCCAAAAAGAGTTTAGCCAAGATCAGATTGATCGAATTGTAGAAATGGCATGGGAGGATCGTACCCCTTTTGAAGCCATTGAACATCAATTTGGAATTAAAGAGGCACAAGTCCGAAAAATTATGCGTTCCGAAATGAAGAGAACTTCATTTACTATGTGGCGAGAACGTGTCTCGGGTCGTAAAACCAAACACAGCACTACTTCAGAAGCGTTACGTTTCAAATCTCAGAATCAAAAAGGGTAAAATAATATAAAGCTAGTGGATAAGTAGAATCCTTTCCCTACTTTACCCATCGATTACACTTGTTTACTTACCCATCTTTATGATTTCACGAATTAGCATTACCTCACTTATATTAGCTACGATATTTGGTTTTTTAGCCCCCCTTCTTACCGACAACCAACAGCTCGTTGCCCAATCAATAACTTATTTCGAATTGGAAGGAACGGTCCAATCCAAAGAAGATAATGGAGCTCTTATCGGTGTTACCTTAGAGGTTTTTGAGGTATCGGAGTCTATGTTTGAACTGGCTAGAGAGAATCAAAATCTGGAATCAACCAATCTTAGCTCATCGCCCTTGTTACAGGACTCGCGTATTCAAGCAACCTCTACTGATGCAAATGGGCGTTTTTTACTAGAGGGAATACCTGCCGGCGCCTATTTATTGGTTGTACGATATGTTGGTTTTGAAGAGCTGAGAATGCCTATAAGGATTCCGGAAGAATTACCCAACCGCCTGCGACTTTTTCTGGATCCTGATGTGGTCGAGTTCGGGGAGATTCAAGTACAAGCCAGTAGTTTTCAAGATTCTACCTCTACTCTGACTTCTGTACAAAGAATTAGTTCAACGCAAGTTCAAAGTTTAGCTGGGGGACAGGGTAATGTGTTTAATTTGCTTAAAGTAG
>CALKOA010000070.1 GCA_938091655.1 uncultured Balneolaceae bacterium
TTTAATCGTACAAAATGAAACATAAACTGACTTTAGAAGCTTGCGCTTGCCTTTTAATTCTCGAGTTGATTCTTTAAATAGGACTTGTTGAGTAGATAGTTATTCAGCAATAAGTCTAAACTGTATTTTATACTTTCAACTGAGTTATAGTCGGACACAAAAAATGTCTCATTATTTAGTATGCATTATCTCTATTTGTTTAAATATACGATTTTAGGAACCAAATTTTTTTTTACTTGTAACTATTTATAAACTATTTACAAACTATTTACAAACTAATTACAAACTATTTCAACTAAGATAGGCTATTGAAAATCGGAGAAGGATTGGTATAGTTGATTTTCTAAGAAATAAGATGGGGCAATGGTATAGCTCATTGTGGAGTCTTCTGTAGAAATACGAAGAGGACTTTGAGAATCAAACGTATATTCGCTCAGTATTTTTCTTTTTCTTTTGGCATACACTGTTTCATAATTAACAATAAAACTCAATGTAGAGCTACTAATATTTTCACGAGATAGTTGAATATGAATTCTACCCGTTAAGGTCGATTTGAAGTCATCCGTAGGTAGAATAAGCTCTAGGAGGTCTCCTTCATACCCATTGAACCCTCCTTCATCTAAGACTCCCCCATCTAAATACTTGTGAAATTGTTTGCTTACAAAACGTAGCTCGGCATAGTAATTTTCAGCATCTAATGAGTCTAGGCCATAAGATGATTGACTAATGTAGTCGGTTAGTTTAGCCCAAATATCTTCGACACTTTGGTCGTACTCAATTGTTCGTGGAAAGTCTTGATTACTCGATGTGGTTGGCGGTGTATACACTGTAGGAGAACAGTGTAGCAAAGGTGTTAAAAAAAGCATGTACAAACATAACCTGCGAATCAACTTAGTACCCGAAGACGTATTAGTGGATATTAACCAAGTCATTTAGTTCAGGATAATTTTATTAATGAAGATCATTATTAAAAAGATGGCAAAGCCACTCATGAGTGAAGTATAGCTCCATCTAATAAACTTAAATTTGTTACCTAAGACTACTCCAGATTGATAGATTTCTAGCAGCAATGTATCATAAGTTTTTGCTTCTGACTTCATGATTTCTATCATATGGTCTGCATAATCTTCGTAGCTCGTGTTGTTATAATCACCAAAAAATAACCAATTCGATTTTTTTAGTTTATCATTCTTGGAAATTGGAAATAAAGAAATGAGAGAAAAGGTGATGGATAGACAGATGAAAAACAGTAATATCAAAATCTCATCTGCAAGATCTGGTAATTCACTATATCGAGAAACAAGTACCGTGACTAATATGAAAGAAGAGGCCGTTAATATATTGGCTTTTTGATCGGCCATCCCACTTAAAGCTGTGTTCTTTTGAACGGTGGTACGTAGCATATAGTCGATCTGATTACGAGGTTCTATCTGATCGAACGGGCTATGAGGTATGTCCATATCTCTTTTCAATGCTTATTTATTGTTTAAATAGTTAAAGTACGATGTTTTGAGGATAGGATGAAGAATATTAGGGGAATGAACCTAATTACATAGAGTCTTCTTCAATTTGAATAATTACTTCGTTTTTTCGCCCTATTATCTTGTAAGGTGAGTCATAAACTAGTACGGTTGTTTTACCTATGGTAATGAGCCCATACTCTTGAGCAATATTTGATAATTCATCTGCATAATACCGTATACTCTTCCTACTAGCATAACCGCCAAACTCTAAAGCTAGAAAATATCCCGGTTCACTTTCAAACACTTTGACCTCTTGGGATAGTGCATCAGGGGTATTTTTTTGATTAAAATCATTTGGTAATACAAACGCCATTACATTGCTCCCATTACCATCCCCCATATAAACAGGTGAAGTCATACTAATTTTTTCTCGGGTTGAATTATTACCTGATATATAGTTAAATAGACTGTTAAAATCGTTATTGGATTGAATTTTCATTGCGGGAGGATAGAATCTCAGCTCCGCTCCATTAATTTGTTTTACTACCTGATAATATTGTGTTTCGATTTCCTGTGCCATTATCGTGTTTGTTAATACTGCTAGTGCTAAAAAAAATTTCAAAGCAATTAGTTGTACTCGAAAAGATAAAAAACTCATCGCAGGTATTGTTTAGTTGTAATTTAATTAACCGTCTAATTTAACTAGAATAGACACAATGAAATTCCCGATGACATTTATTTATAATAAGCTCAATAGAATATAGAATGGATTCAATTTAACCAAGCAATGGAGCCATTTAGTAAGGTGGCAAAAGTTACCCAAGTAATATATGGTACTTGCATCCAAGCTGTCAGTGGATAAATTGCATAAAATAATTTTGAATAGTACAGAATACTTCCCAAAAGGAGCAGTATTTCTATAAATGCAAGTTCAGGATTCATGAATCCAAAAAAAAGAACGGACCAAAGCCCATTTAGTAGTATATGAGCTGTAAATACAGCTAATGCTTTATTTTTTGTTTTTTTATTACATGAGTTATTCCACACCAATCCAGCAGATATCCCCATAATAGTGTATAAGATGGTCCATACAGGACCAAATATCCAATTGGGAGGGGTGAAAAAAGGTTTATTTAAGGTAGTATACCATGTATTTATTGAGTCCATTGTTAAGAAACCCGAAGCTCCACCTATTAATAAGCATAAAAACACGCATAAGAGAGGTCGCAAAATGTGTTGAACCTTCATTTTCTCTACTAATTAAACAGTAAATGATCTATTACACTGAAAGAAGCGGATAACTGCTCAAAAGAATCTAATATGTAATAAGTATCTTGTATAGTATCTGTTCGAAATTCTTTATTCATTATCTTTACCGCATCATATTCTAATTTGGTTGACTCTTTTGACATAGCATGTGCCGTTTCTTCTTTCGATGAGATAATTCCAGCCCCATAAATTTTTGTCTGTCCGTTAGATCTAATAAGGCCAAATTCAATAGTGAACCAGTACAAACGTTGAAGCATAGTCACTTTTGCAGGATCATGAATGACTTTTAAAGCCCGCTGTCCCATTTTCTGAAAAAAATCAGTGTACTCTTTATTGGACAGCAAAGGGGTATGAGCAAAAACATCATGAAACATATCAGGTTCTTCGAGATAGTCTATTTGTTCAAGTGTTCTAAGCCAACAAGTTGCTGTGAACCTTTTATTGGCGAGGTGTGTAAAGAACAACTCTGCTGGGGCTAGATTCGGTACTGTAATTATGTTCCAACCCGTTAGATTGGATAATATGGAGTTGATTTCATTGAAATTGGGAATAGATTCCGCTGAAAATTTTATGACGTCTAAAGCCTGCAAGAATTCAGATGCAACTTTGTCTTCAATGAATGCTAATTGTCTATTATAAAGTATGTTCCACACTTTAAAGTCTTCATCAGTATAGTTGCTGTATATTTGCTCTGTTGTTCGCATTTCAAAGCTAAATTAGGAACTAGTATCAGTTTGGTTACTTTTTCGAGCCCGTTTCATTTCTTCACCAATTTGATTACTAGCCGTAAAGGATGCGACCATATTGTTAAGCATGTCAGACCCTGCCTGAGGTGAATTTGGAAGTAGAATGAGATTACTATTACTTTCAGCTCCAACAGACTGCAATGTATCATAATGTTGAGTCACAACGATTAATGCGGATGCTTCTTGGGAGTTAATATCTACGTTATTTAAAACTTTCACGGAATCTTCCAACCCACGAGCTATTTCTCGACGTTGATCTGCAATACCCTGCCCTTGTAAACGCTTACTTTCTGCTTCGGCTTTTGCCCGTTCAACGATAAGAATTCGCTGTGCATCCCCTTCGAATTGTGCCGCCACTTTTTTTCGTTCGGCTGCATTTATTTGGTTCATTGCTTCTTTTACCTGAGGATCTGGGTCAATGTCGGTTACTAGTGTTTTGATGATATCATAGCCATAATTAATCATGGCATCATTTAACTCTGCCTTTACAGCATTTGCTATGTCGTCTTTCTTTTCAAAGACATAGTCCAATTTTAGTTTTGGGACTTCGGCACGAACCACATCAAACACATAAGAGGTAATCTGATCTTGAGGTAAGTCTAGTTTATAGAAGGCATCATACACTTTTTCAGGTAGCACTAAATATTGAACAGATACCTTAATTTTTACAAAAACATCGTCTTTGGTTTTGGTTTCAACTACAACATCTAATTGCTGAATGCGAAGACTAAGCTTGCCAGAAACTCGATCAATAATTGGGAGTTTTAATTGAAGACCAGATTGCCGAATACTAGTGAACTTTCCAAATCGTTCAACTACAGCAGCATTTTGTTGTTTAACAATAAAAAAAATGTCAAAGCTTGCAATGATTAGCAATGCAATAAAAATATAAAAAATGAAGTCCATGAGCGTGTAATTGTTTAATTCTATTGTTGTGTATATGAGTTTGTGTCATACTATTAAAGTATATGAGTGAAGCTTAAATTCAAAATAAAAGCCTTAATAGGGAAGAAGGATTGGCTTAATTTATTTTGTTGAAAATTCTTAGAATTGTAATGGGATATCCTAACAAAAAAAGCCCCACAAGTTTCGCTCATGGGGCTCAATCCATAAACAATAACATAAAATTGTTATCGCTATAGACATAATATACATATTTATTTATATCCGTATGAATGCCAATGGAAAAAGATGTATGTGAAAATATTCAAAGGCCTGTGAGTTTTACTCTAGTTTTCTAACTGCTGCGCTAACTAAAGTAATTTGACGTTGGGTTCTTAATACCCCCCGCTTGCTTTGAACTTGTGGGGTTTTCAGGTAGGTGATTTAATATCACTTCCCGTTTTGAATGGGTGTCGATGTAGGCATTAGTTTATTTAGAACAAAATATACCGGGCAAAACTTGGTAAAAGGGCTGATTATCTGTAATCCCCCAACTCCAGCAGCAATCCATAGAAAATTAAAGTTTCCTGTATAAAAAGTGAGACTCACACTTATTAGATATAGGACACCAACAATGGCATCATGGGCTCGAATTTTTAGTGTATTATCCATAATTATTATGATTTGTATTGGTTAGTTAAAAAAGAAAATGTAAATAAGTTGTGAATCTTTATGTAACTAAAGGTACAAATCAGAAATCGGACTTTTTATAACAATAGTCGAACAAATGATCTAGAAGACTCATGTTATTGTTTAATGTAAGATACATCAATAGACCGACTAAGTATAATAAAATCAGTTAGTATAGGGGGTATACCTCTTTATTTGGTTAGTTCTGTTCTAGAACAAAAAAGAAGTATTCGAATAAATAATCAACTAACTAATTTTCATTCATTCATTCATTTACTTAGGGAATAAACTGAATGAACGGCTGAATTAAGCCAATAAAAAAGCCCCACTAACATGAAGTTAGCAGGGCTCAATAACATTACTCCGAATGATGGGTTTCTATTTAATCAGAAGCATCTTCTTAGTCTGGGTAAACGAAGGTGTCGTTAGCTTGTATAGATACACCCCACTCGATAATCCTGATGCATCAAAGGTAGCTGTATGATACCCTGCTGACTTCTGACTATTCACCAGTTCCATAACTTTTTGACCTAGATTGTTAAATACCTCAAGAGTTACTAGTGTAGCTTCTGGTAAGGCGTACTGAATCTGAGTGGACGGGTTGAATGGGTTTGGATAGTTTTGTTCTAACGAAAAATCTATGATCATCAATTCAATATCATTATTCAGTGGTATCGGTATATAAGTACCGTCTCCCCCAACATATTTGGCTAATTCAGCACTTTTTAGTTGAGAAGTATTGGTTTCCAATAAACCAGGTATAGAAGCGATATTTCCTTTGAATGCGCCGACAAATAGATGGTGGTGTACAAAACTCCCAGTTATTTGATTTGTTCGGATATCAACAATTTCTTTCTCTGAACTAAAAGCATGATAATGATATGCATAATCACCATGTTCGTGTCCTCCAAATGTATCTAATGTCTCATTAAATCCTTCTAAATTTTCGTTTTCATAACGCCCAAATAGTAAAATTCCATCATAGGAAAAGCCAATCATAGGTGCATGTGTTCTTCCATCATAATCTATTGCATTGTATAAATTAAGACCATTTCCATTGTATGCATGACCATCTGCATGATAGTGAAGATCCATTCCTCTACCAACGTGAATACCCGTTATCGATATTTCACCTGCTGCTGAAGCAAAATTTAATGTATTGTTGTAACTGGGATAAATTTTAACCCCATCAATTGCAACACCCATATCTCGTAAACTAGCATGACTATATTCATTACTTTCATCAACAGAAATACCTACATCACTAGCAAGTGTTCCAAATTCACTTAGATCATTATCTGAAAATTGGTTTACTAATCCATAATCCTTCAACGGGATTTTCATCAAATGTGTAGCTAAAGTAGCGTTGCGAGTTATACTTTGAGTTTCATATGAATTCGTAGTTCCATCACCTGGTGGTCTAGCCACGTCAATTAAAAAATTAGGTCCCTCTGAAATATTATAGGTCGCAATTACCATAAATGGATGGTATTTACCTTCAGAATCATAAGCCATTGTGAAATAAACTTCACTTACTGTATACTGATCTAATTCAGCATTATAGATATCGCTAGAAGAGTTAGTAGATTGTAATAATCGTTCTCTAAAGGATAAATAGTATTCTTTTTGATAGCGTAGTTTTTCGCCATTTTGAATGAGAAATTTTTCTATTGAATCTAGATATTCAGTAACATTTTGTTCTGATTCAGCATTGTCTCTAAATTGTTGCTTGTAAAAAACATCTATGTCTTTTGAAAATTGATAGGTAGAAAACACATGCTGAGAATAGCTCGATGTATTAGTGGGATATTGAGCAAACGGGTTTGTCTGCCATGCTATAGATTTAGGGTTGAAATCACTACCAGTTTCTAATCTAAGATCAAAAGTATTATATGCGTTGTTGTACTTTACAGGAGTCGCGAGACTTTTATCAGGCGTGAGATTAAGACTTAAATCCATGTGTTTAATCCACTTGCTAACCCAATCTGGATTTTTAATATATAATTGAACATTCGTATCGTATACATACTGTTCAGTTGCTTTTAAGTAGCCATTATCGTCTTCAAAAGCTAAAAAGGAGGACAGTTCATTCGCATCAAATTCGATTGTAGCACGGTCTATTAGTACTAGCTCACTAGAATTATTACTGCCAATTGAGAAATAGCTATGCAGTAAAGGTTGAATTGTAAATAAATCAGTTGAAGTTGTTTCAACATTATTAATTAAATCTAGATTTGTAATTTGAAATATAGTTTCTAACGCGTCTCTATTGGTAATTATGTTATTGTAATAATCTAAATTCAATGAATTAGCTGAATCGCTAAATTGTATGCGAAATAATAATTCAAAACTTTCAGAAGTACTAAACACTAAATAATCACGAGATTGTATATCGGATTGATTACTTAGATAGAAGTTGTCACTGAGTTTAGTATTTAGTCTTTCTTTAAAGTTTTGTGGACCAAATGCTTCATAGCTTTGTGAAAAAACATTCGTTACTGAAGTGGATAGATAAAGTATAATTAAAATAGCACAATACTTTATAGAATTTATTTGCAAATTTTTTGAATTAAAAGTTAGGTTGGTCTGATTTAGAATAATGTATTATAGTCAATTAATTTATTATTAGTGATTTTTTTGTAGATGCATTAAACCATTCGTTTACTTAAGGAATAAAATGAATAAAAGCCCTCCCAACTTGTTCACCAACATCTAAATTAAGCAGGTCTGCATAGTTCTGAGTGGTCTGGACTGAGCCAATAAAAAACCCCCACTAACTTTAAGCTAGCAGGGCTCAATACCGTTTTGCCGAATGATGTATTTCTTATTTAATCAGAAGCATCTTCTTGGTTTTTTTTGCCCTTAAGCTTCTTGTATGCATAAGCCCCACCTGCCGCAGCTAGTAACCCTAAACCTCCGTCAATCGGTGCTTGGTCTGGGTTTGAAGGTAGTGATGGCTGACTGTACACTACGGTAGTACCCAGTGCAACTATAACGGATATGCTTAATAGTAATCGCTTCATATTTCTCTCCTACTTAATTAATGTCATCTTTTTTGTCATGCTTCCATCAGCAACTTCTAACCGATAAAAATATATTCCTGATGGCGCGCTTGAAGCATCCCATGTAGCATTATAATCTCCAGGCATTTGTACAGTATTAACGAGTTTGGCTACTTGTTGTCCCGCACTATTAAAGACACTTAGCTCAACCATACCTTCCTTGGCTATGGTATAGTTTATCGTAGTCGATGGATTGAATGGATTAGGATAGTTCTGTTCAAGGTTGAATGCAAAGGGTTTCGAATTCAATTCATTGGCTACGCTACTAGGCTGTATGGTAATGGCGAATCTATTATCTTGGGTTGTCTTAGATATCGCTTTACCTGGCATGGTCAAAATGGTCAAAGGATTACGTTTTGACTGTACCGATGGCTCGGCGTCAAAGGTGTAGGTATCCGCTTCTCTTAAATTTATGGATATACCATCTTGGTAATCATGCAGTACTAATTGCCACTCATCTGGAATACTTTCTAAACCATCCCAGCTTAGCGTAAACTCACCCTGAGTTCCCTCTACATCGAGTTGCATAGGCAAAGTTACCTCACTCTCTAGCTGGTAGGGTAGTGATTCTATAGATTTAACCTTATCGTTGGTAGCAAAGCCTAATGTAGCATAAGCAGGAACTAATGGGGTCATTTTTGACGCATCATCTAAATCCCATTCGGTTGTTGCATTAGCTCGGAATGCGATTTTAATAGCTTCATCATAGGTTTGCTCTGATTGTAAAACAAAGGCGATATCACCACGAATATCCGCTACCTTACTAAAAAAGTTAGCATTTGTTCCGCTATTACTTTTTCCACTAGTAGGAAATGTAATGCTAGTTACATTTGCATCTGCAGTTTCAACAAAGAACCCTTGCCATGCCCCTATTATGTATGCACTGGTTCTATCGGCAGCTGTCCATGAGCCACTAGCATCAGTCCAAAGTTGGATGTTATTTTGGATACTCCCACCAGTAGCAGTAATTGAATTAGTATTATAATTTGTCAGGAATGGGTTACCTACAAGAGTATATAATCCAGACGAACCAGCATTTAGATTTACCGAAACATCAGAACTAGGTTCACTACCGCCCACGTCTAACCTAATTGGTAGAGTAGCACTACCATTTGTTGTATTGTGGAAAAAATAGAGCGCAGCACCATAACCGTCACCCCATGCTGTAGTTGTATTGCTGGGAGTTTCCCAACTACCCGTATCATCATAAATATAGAAGTTGGACGCACTCCCAGTATTACTACCACCTGTTATACCTTGTATTGCTACATCATCAGATATGTCGGAAACAGTAGCCCCTGTCTTAGGAATAGATAATAACCTCCATCCTGCATCACCATAGAACTTTCGAGATGGGCAGGTACCCCAAGTTGGGTCGGTCCCTGCATTGGTAAAAGTACCTGGTGTTGAAGTTATAGTTGGAACACACCAATCGCTCAAGTCTTGATTGAATGAGGTAGCACTATCAAAGACTCTATGCATATTGGTAATTTTTGAGACATCCCAACTACCTAAATCTTGATTAAAACTAGAAGCTCTCCAAAACATGTATGAGATGTTCGTAACATTTGATATATCCCAACTACTAATATTAGAATTGAAATTTGTATTACCTACGAACATGTTACTTAATGTTGTAGCACTGCTTACATCCCATGAACTAACGTCTTGATTAAATGCTGTTGTTTCATAAAAGACACCTTCTAAATTGATACCACTAGAAACATCCCACGATGATATGTCTCCATTAAATGAATACGCTTGAGCAAACGTCCCATAAAAACTAGTAACGTTGGATACATCCCAGCTATTTAAATCTTGATTAAAACTGGTTGCCAGTCTGAATAAATCTGACATATTTGTAACAGAAGAAACATCCCAATGATTGATATCTACATTAAATGAAGATTCATTTTTAAACACATTACTGAGGTCAGTTATCCCACTAGTACATGTGGTTGCTGCATTAGATGTCGTAATCTGCGCTTTAGTTCTTTTTGTATATGTAACCCCACCAACTATACCTGTATCACCAGTGCTTGCTGAACTACAATTTATTGTAACCCCGTTACTATCTAGCTGAAATGGTGGATTACCTTCATAGTATATATTAGTAATCTCTTCAGCTGTTAATACTCTATTCCAAACTCCAATATCGTCGATTTTTCCATCATAATATAATGACGAATTACCAACGGACGCTATTTTAAATGGTTGAGATGAAACAGAAGAAGACAAATTTACCGTACTTGTAGCTTCTAAAACCCCATTAATATATGTAGAAATACTCCCATCGCTTGAAAATGTTACAGCTACGTGGTACCAAGTTGTTATCTCTGTAATTGAAAATATATGCGAATTGGTACCATTCCCAACTATTTGAAAACTTTCACTATTTGATGAAATAAAAAAATTACTGTTAGCAGCACTAAGATTTTGGTATTTACCTACTAAAAATCGTCTATCAGTTACTCCAGAAGTTTTTTCGGTCCAAATTGAAACAGTAAAGTCGGCACTAGTAGTAGGGGCATACGCTAAACTAATATCTATGTAGTCATTTGTACCATCAAAATCATAGGCGCTATTAGAATTCCCATCTTTATCAGTGGTTAAAACAGCACCATTAACAGTTCCATTAAATCCATTACCCGAACCATCATTAGCGTTGCCACTAAACGGTAACCATAACAGTAAATTATCTTGTGGAATATATGATGGAATTGTCTGAGAGTATAGGTATTGAGATGCAGACAATAGCAACAGAAGCGGTATTAACTTTAACATATTATATAATTGTTTTATGAACATGAAAAAACACCACTATTCTATCTAAAGAGTTCCGTTAAGTAGTAATTATCAATTGCAATTTAGTTTCCAGATACTTTCCAAACCTGTTCACCAACATCTGAGTTAAGTAGGTCAGCATAGTTCTGAGTGGTTTGAACAGAGCTGTGACGCATCCATCTCTGTACGGTATAAATGGGAACGCCATTACGTAACAACTCAATACAACACGTATGCCTTAACGAATGTAGGTGTATGTCTTCTCTTTCTGGCAGGGCTAGTCTTACATACTTCTTAAAGGTTCTGGACGTACGCTTCGAATCAGAGTGACCAAACAGGGGAGTATCGATAGTAGCACACTCATTCAGTAGTCTTTCAGCCAGCTCCTTAAGAGGCTTTACCCCTCCAATAGGCAGCACTTGTTTCCTTTTAGACTTGGTCGTAAACGTGGCTGAACCAATGGTGATGTCCCACGTCTCTGAATTAAAGCTACGAGGGGTAAGGCTCAAGGTTTCAGA
>CALKOA010000071.1 GCA_938091655.1 uncultured Balneolaceae bacterium
AGTAATAAAGGTGAAACAATATACTTATCTAATTCAGACGCAAAAATTGTAGATAGTCTAGCCTTTCCAATGTTATTATCAGACGAATCTTATGGTAGATTATCTAATGGCGATTCAATAGAATTTGGGATTTTCAATACACCCACTCCTGGTGCTGAAAATGGATTATTTGGTTACACCAAAAGATTGAGCGTACCTGATCTAAATTACTATGGTGGGTTTTACGATAATGGACTTGTCTTAATGATTAAGGATGATAATTCAGGTAATGAAAACATCCCACCTACCTATTATACATTAGACGGAAGTGTACCAACTATATCATCTAAACTATTAAATGGAAGTGAAATTCAAATATCAGAAACAAGTGCTATAAGATTCCGAACCATAGAAACTGGCGCCCTTCCAAGCTCAATTCAAACTGAGACCTATTTTATTGAAGAAAATCATTCCCTTCCTGTGATATCCATAACTACAAACCCAAGGTTTCTTTGGAGTGACTCAGAGGGTATTTATGTTGTGGGTACCAACGGTATTGGCGGTAATGGACACGAAAAAGCAAATTGGAATCAAGATTGGGAAATACCAATTGGATTCGAATACTATGATGAAAACAAAATAAAACAAATTGCTACTGGTGCTGGGGCTAAAATATTTGGTGGTTGGAGTAGATTAAACCCAATGAAATCTTTAGCTATTTTTTTTCGATCCGAATATGGTTTAGGAGAAATTGATTATAAGTTATTTGAAAGCAAAGATATAACCCGATTCGAATCTATCGTGCTTAGAAACTCCGGCAATGACTTTACATCTCAAGGCCATTCCATGTTTCGAGACGGTCTAATGAGTACACTAGTAAATGATACAGAAATCGATAATAATGCTTTTCAACCTTCGGTAGTTTATTTGAATGGTGAATATTGGGGTATACATAATATTCGGGAAAAATTAAACGAACATTATGTGGAATCCAATTCAAATGAGGATTCAGATAATATTGATCTTATTGGTAATGGTGGAGGCTTAAATTATTTTGCCGCTGTACATGGTACTGCTGAAGAGTATTATTCATTATTAAACTACGCCACAAGTAATCCTCTTTTCTTTCCTCATTTTTATGAAGAAGTTGAAAAAGGGTTAGATATAGATAATTATATTGATTACCATATTGCGCAAATATATTATTCAAATACAGACTGGCCTGGAAATAATACTAAAATTTGGAGAAGTCGAAATAATGATGGCCAATGGAGATGGATATTATATGACACTGATTTCGGATTCAATTTGAGGTATGGTGGGAATGTAAATCACAATACACTCAACTTTGCTCTTGATCCAAGTGGTCCCGGGTGGCCTAATCCACCTTGGTCTACCCAACTTTTTCGTCAATTATTTGACAGTCCAACATTTCGGACAAAGTTTGCAAATAGAACAGCAGACTTAATGAATTCTGCCTTTAAACCAAGTCATATTCATTTCATTATCGATTCATTATCTAATCTAATTGAATCTGAGATACCTAGACATATGAATACAGTTACACCCGCTGGTGCATATGGTGGTTCTGTTGGAGAATGGAATAATCAAATAAGCTCAATGAAAAATTTTGGGACACAAAGACCCACCTATATTGAAAATGCATTCACTCAACCTGTCAATCAAGGTGGAAAACTAGGTGTTGGCCCATTACGTGATGTTACAATTCGCCAACCTGATAAGGACATGGGTGTCGTTTACGTAAATCGGTTGTTGATTGATGAAGATGTCTCTTTAGAATTATTAAACGGGTTAGTTTGGACTGGAAAATATTTTAGCAATGTAGATATCCCAGTGAGAGCTATAGCACGTAACGGATATGAATTTGTTGGATGGACTGGTGATATTATATCTGATAGCCCTAAAATTTCCATTACGGCTGGTGTAAATATTGCTGCAAATTTTGCACCTGTCTCTTCAGAAAATGAAATCGTCATTACAGAAATCATGTACAATTCAGACGATGAAATAGATTCAGGAGATTGGGTTGAAATCTTTAACAATAAAAATAGTGATGTTGATTTAACAGACTGGATATTAAAAGATGAAGACGATGATCATGAATTTTTATTCTCAGATGGCACAATCTTAAAAAGTGGTCAATATGCATTAATTGTCCGCGACAGTGTCAAATTCAAAGAAGTGTATGATCATTCAGTAGATATACTCGGTGAAATGAATTTTGGTTTAGCTGGAAGTAGCGATGAAGTGCGGATTTTCGATAATTTTGGTGCAATTATTGATTCTGTAAGCTATGATGACGAAGCGCCCTGGCCAGTAGAAGCAGACGGGCAAGGGTATAGCTTAGAATTAATTGATATTGAAAGTGACAATAGTATAGCGGAGTCTTGGCAAGCTTCAGAATATACACAAGGTTCCCCTGGTATAGAGAATGGGATATTAATTAACCATGAAACTAATAATTCTGATTTACCCATTACCTATCATCTTTCACAAAATTATCCAAATCCATTTAATCCAAATACTAGGATCGAATTCGCGCTACCTAAAACAACTTTTGTCAAAATTGAAATTTATTCAAGTGTAGGTCAAAAAGTAGCTGAATTAGCCAATAATAATTACCCAGCAGGCAGTCATGCTATAGAGTTTAATGCAAATTTATTAGCAACAGGAGTTTATTTTTATAAACTGACAACACCAGAATTTGAAAAGACTAGAAAGATGTTGTTGATTAAATAGAATAAGTACTAAGAAAATGTCTACTCCAATAAAACTTCTTGTAATTGGAATCGCACCTTTTTTTTTGAACTGCGATTTTGATGAAAAGCGGGAATCTAATATTCAATCCGTAGATTCACTTTACATCAATAGAACATCTTATTTAGAGCAACTTGAAGGTTTTTGGCTTGGCACTTCAATAGCTAATTGGACTGGATTAGTTACTGAAATGGATAAAATTGGTAATACAAATGATATTTCAACACTACCTTTTTATACCAGAGAAGATTGGGGACAAATGGATAAACCAGCTATTTGGGATGGTGAAAATATAAGTCAAATATCAAACACAATTGATTTTGTGCTAAGGCCGCCAGGTGAACTTTGGGGGGCTGATGATGACACTGATATCGAATACATGTATCAACATCTAATTTTAAAGAATAAGCAAACAAAACTAAATCCAAAACAAATTAGGGATGGTTGGCTTGAGCATATTTCAATTGAAGAAGAAAACTACCTATGGGTTTCAAATCAAAAAGCATTGGATTTGATGAATGAGGATTATCTACCCCCAGATACAGGTGATCCCAGGCTTAATGAACATTATGAAATGATAGATGCGCAATTAACAACTGAGATTTTTGGACTTTTTGCACCAGGAAATCCTGAATTAGCAAGAGATCTGGCAAGTTTACCAATTCAGACAGTGGCTAGAAATGAAGCAGAAGATATTGCACAATTTTATGTAACCATGTTTTCTTTGGCATCTTTAAATCCGGAAAAAAGTATACATGACCGGATTGATTCAATTTCATCATATGCTCGTAATTACTTACCAGATGATGAATATCCTGCAAAGATGTATGATTATATTCGTAGCTTATATGAATCAAATTTATCATGGGAAGCTACACGAGATTCGATATATAAAGCTTACCAAATTGAACAAAGACACGGATATGACATAACCTCAAAAAATCTATACTGTAATGGATGTTTTGCGGCTGGTATAAATTTCGCTGCAAGTTTAGTAAGTCTATTTTATGGTGAAGGTGATCTTTTAGACACTATAAAAATAGGAAGTCTGGCCGGATGGGATTCTGATAATCCAACTGCAACTTGGGGAGGTCTTATAGGATTTATGATGGGTGCTGAGGCTATTGAAACTGCTTTTGGTCAACCATTGTCCCGTAATTTTTACATCCATCGCACCCGGCAAGGCTTCCCCAACGATGGATACGACACCTTCCCAAATATGGCTAAAAACGGCTTAAAAGTCATTGATATGGTCGTTTCCAACGAATTAGACGGACGGGTTGATGCGTTTCGAAATAGGTGGGCTATACCTCTTCTACCATCCACATCAAGCAGAGCTAAATCCTACACCCGGTCCACTACAAGATGATAGGTTGGATCTTCCAACACATTCACATCAATGATTTTATCCGCATTTTTTAAAAGGGTTCTGCAATCTGGGCTTAAATGCTTAAGAAGCACCGTTTTTCCTACCTTCAAATAGCGTTCGGTAATTTTGTTTAAGGCTTCGATGGCAGACATATCCACCACTCTACTTTCTTTGAAATCGATGATTACTTCGTCAGGGTCGTTTAGTACATCGAATTTTTCGTTAAAGACTGTGACCGAACCAAAAAACAGCGGCCCGTAAATTTCATAGTGTTTGGCCCCATTTTCGTCTATATGCTTGCGGGCTCGAATTCTTTTTGCATTGTCCCATGCAAATACCAAAGCCGCAATAATGACCCCAACGAGTACTGCTACTGCTAAGTTATGCAGGACTGCCGTTATCAAGGTAACCACCACCAT
>CALKOA010000072.1 GCA_938091655.1 uncultured Balneolaceae bacterium
TGAAACATAGTGTTCGCCTTATCGTACTAGCTTAGGTGTTTGTGTCAGAGAATCTCTCCGTCGAATTTGGAGAAAGACGCAGACTATTGGACGTTTAAATCATATACAGAATGTAATGGCTCAAATTGTAAAGAAAAACAAGAAATCACTGGGATCACCCAACAATTATCCACTTCTTAAGCGGCAGGGGTTACGCACCATGGTCCACCTAGGAATCATAAGTGTACTGGTCCTATCGGCCTGCGCTCAGGAAGATGAGAGCATGAATGGGAACGCTGAAGCTCAAGATATTCGAATTACTCCGGTTGAGGTTGCCCAGGCTAAGCAAGCCGATATATCGGCCTATTACTCCAATACGGTAAGTTTATATCCCAAAGAGGAAGCCAGTGTGGTGGCCAAGGTTCGAGGTATTATCACAGATATTCGGGTTGAAGAGGGTGATTTCGTTAGGGAGGGGCAGGTACTTGCAGTCATAGAGGACGCCTCGTATCGTATTGAGCTAGCCAGAACCAAAGCCGAACTGGACCGATTGGGAAATGAGCTTAAACGTAGTAAAGAGCTGTTCGACCGGCAGTTGGTCGCCGCAGAAACCTATGAAGAAATTTTATATCGCTACGAAGTTCAAAAAGCGAATCACGAATTGGCGCAATTGAATATGGAATACACTCAGATTAAAGCCCCGATCTCAGGCACCGTGTCCGAGCGTTTTATAAAAAAAGGAAACATGATCAATGTGGACAGTCCGGCTTTTCAGTTAGTTCAATTACAGGAACTCGAAGCCATGCTGTATGTTCCGGAACATGAACTCTATAAAATCCGAGCAGATCAAGCGGTTCGATTGGAAGTGGACGCCCTGCCAGGGCAGCAATTTGAAGGAAAGGTAGCGCGTATAAGCCCATCTATTGATCCTAATACCGGGACCTTTCGGGTGACCTTGTCCATTAATCCAAAGGCCTCGAGCTCAGTTGAAGGAGCAGAGACGGCATCAACCCGATTAAAACCAGGCATGTTTGGGCGGGTAAATATCAAATACGACACCAAGGTGAATGCGGTGATGATTCCCAAAGTGGCGCTGGTTTCTGAGGATCGTGCTCAGATGGTGTATGTGGCGATGGATACCATGGTCTTTAAACGGGCAGTAAACATGGGTTATGAAGAAGATGGATGGGTGGAAATCACCCAAGGTTTAGACCCTTCGGAAAAGGTGGTTACGGTGGGGCAAACCACCCTCACCGATAGTGCTCGGATTCAAATCATCTCAAGCAACTAAACATGGGTATCGTAGATCTATCGGTAAGACGTCGGGTAACCATTAGCATGGTTACGCTGGCCATTTTGTTGTTTGGATTGGTATCCTTTTCTCGGCTTTCGGTGAATTTGTTGCCCGAGCTTAGCTACCCAAGCTTGACGATTCGCACTGAGTTTGAAGGAGCGGCGCCTTCGGATATTGAAAACCTGATTACCAAACCCATCGAAGAAGCGGTAGGGGTGGTGAAGGGGGTGAAGTCTATTGAATCGAGTTCGAAAGCGGGGCAGTCGGACGTACTTTTGGAGTTCAACTGGGGTACCCCGATGGATGTGGCGAATCTTGAGGTCATTGGCCGGCTCGACGGAATTCAACTTCCACTAAAGGCCGAGCGCCCGGTTACCCTGCGCTTTGACCCTTCCATGGATCCCATCATGCGCTATGCCTTGTTTGTGGATGATTCGGTTGGGCTTAGTGAAACGGATCGCTTGTTACAATTGCGGGTTTGGGCCGATGAATTGGTGAAAAAGTCCTTAGAGTCGGCTGAGGGCGTGGCTTCGGTGAAGGTGAGTGGCGGCTTGGAAGAGCAAATACAGATTCTTATCGACCAACAAAAGTTAGCCTATCTTAACATTCCCATCGAATGGGTGGTGCAAATACTGCGAGCCGAAAATATTAACCTATCGGGAGGTACGCTTGAGGAGGGTACTCAGCAGTATCTGGTACGAACCCTGTCAGAATTTGAAAATTTAGAACAGATTCGTGACGTGGTGGTGGCCATTCAGGACAATAGCGTGGTGTATCTGAAAGATGTGGCCGAGGTGGTGGAAGGTTATAAAGAGCGGGAGAGTATCAACCGGCTCAATGGCCGCGAATCGGTGGAAATTGCAATATATAAGGAAGGCGATGCCAACACGGTGGTGGTTGCCGAAGCCGTTAACGCACGACTCGAACAGGTGCAGGTAAACTGGCCTGCGAGTCTGGAGCTTGAAGAAGTTTATGATCAATCCGTGTTTATTTCATCGGCGGTCAATGAGGTGAAAAATGCCGGTATCATCGGCGGGATTCTGGCGGTGTTGGTGCTCTACTTATTTCTTCGCAATATTTGGATTACTCTCATTATTTCTATCTCCATACCTGTTTCCGTGATTGCTACCTTCAACCTGATGTATGGCAACGGGGTGAGCCTGAATATCATGTCTCTTGGTGGTATTGCTTTGGGTATTGGGATGCTGGTCGACAATTCTATTGTGGTATTAGAGAACATTTCCCGCCATCGAGATATGGGCAAGGGAATTTGGGAGGCGGCTCGCGATGGGGCTAAAGAGGTAAGTACGGCGGTAGTGGCATCGACACTCACCACCATTGCGGTGTTTTTCCCATTGGTATTTGTGGATGGAATCGCGGGGCAGCTCTTCCGCGACCAGGCCTTAACGGTAACTTTTTCCCTGTTGGCCTCTTTAGCGGCGGCCATTACGCTCATTCCTATGCTGGCTTCTATCGAGCGTGAACCTAGCGCTGAAAGCACTGATTTTTTACCCAACTTACCCGAACCCCAGACCAAAATGGGCCGATTCTTTAGAAGCATTCGTGTGCTCCTTTGGTACCGTATTCCCTCGCTGTTGGTTCGTGCGATCAAATGGCTATTCCAGGGATTGGGACGTATCCTGAATATTCTGTTATCACCGCTGCTCAACGGCTTTGACGCCTTGTATGCTCGGGTTGAAACCGCCTATGCCCATGTCCTGACTTTTGCCCTAAGAGCGAAGGCCTTGGTGTTGGTTGTGGCCTTGATGAGCCTGGTAGGCACCTATTTTTTAACCCAAAAAATTGGCATTGAATTAATTCCTCAGATGAGCCAAGGGGAATATGTCGTGAGCTTGGACTTACCTACCGGTACCCCCATAGAGGAAACCGACCGGGTTATTCAGCGGGTGCAGCAGTACTTTGAAACGGCGCCCGAAGTGCAAAGTAGTTTTGCGGTAGCGGGTACAGGAAATAAAATGGACGCCTCTGCCGAACAGGGGGGTGATCAGGTAGGCGAAATAAGTATTCGATTGTATTCGGGAACATCTACCGAGCAAGAAGAGCAGTCTATTGATCGGGCCAGAACCTTTCTTTCGGGGATACCCGGGCTTCGCTATGAGATTAACAAGCCTAGTCTTTTTAGCTTTTCAACCCCTATAGAGATTGAAGTCAGAGGATTTAATTTAATAGAATTAAAGCGAGTGAGCGATCAAATCACTATGGCCTTAACCACCTCGGATCGATTTGCCGATGTGACCAATTCCATGGAAGTGGGAAGTCCCGAAATTCAAATTTCTTTTGACCGAGCCAAAGCGGCAAGCTATGGTTTGCAGGTCAACGAAATAGCCGATAGGGTAGTCCGTTTGGTTCGGGGCGAAGTGGCTACGCAGTATTCCTATCAAGACCGAAAAATTGATGTGCTGGTTCGCTCACAAGAAGAGGATCGCCTTTCGTCGGAAGAAATCGGAAGCCTGTTCATTAATCCCGATTCGGAACGACCTATTCCGCTAAGTGCTGTTGCCTCACTCGAAACATCGGTAGGACCCTCGGAAATCCGGCGCTCATCCCAGCAGCGTGTAGCCTTGGTTTCGGCCAATATTCAGCAGGGAGATTTACGCGCCGCGGCTGAAAAAATAGAGCAGGTATTAGCCACCATTCCTATGCCTACCGGGGTATATGCCGAGTTGGCCGGTCAAAACGAAGAGCTTGCCGATTCATTTCGATCCCTCTTATTAGCCTTAGCTTTGGCGGTTTTTCTGGTGTATCTGGTGATGGCCTCGCAATTCGAGTCGTTGCTACATCCTTTTATCATATTATTTACGATTCCTCTAGCCCTTGTTGGGGCAGTATTAGCCTTATACCTAACCGGGAGCACCATCAGTGTGGTCGTCTTTATTGGGGCTATATTGCTTGCGGGAATTGTGGTTAATAATGCCATTGTACTCATCGATTTGGTGAACCAGCTTCGTTACGAAGGACTCGAGAAATACGAAGCCATTACCCAAGGGGCTCAATCTCGTTTACGCCCCATTTTAATGACCACCCTTACCACTACTTTGGGTTTATTGCCTTTAGCTCTTGGCCTTGGTGATGGGGCCGAACTTCGCGCTCCCATGGGAATCACCGTGATTGGGGGATTGTTAGTTTCAACTCTCTTAACTTTAGTGGTGATCCCGGTTATGTATGCCATTATGGATCGTAAAAGCTATAAAAAGGTGGAGATCTAGCGATGAGGAGTATTACTGAAATAGCGATCAAGCGGCCCATCACCACCATTATGCTTTTTTTGAGCATGTTTGTAGTAGGCACCATTGCCTGGCGCATGGTTCCTTTGGAGTTTATGCCTGAAATTACCTTTCCAGGAGCATTCATTCAGGTGCCCTATCCCAATGCGAGCCCTCAGGAAGTTGAGGAGCAAGTAGTTCGTCCCATTGAGGAGGCGCTGGCAACCATCAGCAGTGTAGAGCAAATTAATTCGTTTTCAAACGAGGGTAGCGCGGGCATACTGATTACCTTTTTGCAGGGTAATGACATCAATTTGAAAGCCATTGAAATCAAGGAAAAAATTGAAAGTGTTCGCCGGCTACTTCCCGATGATTTTCAGTACTACCAAATCAATAAATTTGCGGATGGAAGTAGTAATACTCTTCAACTCCGAATATCCAGCGACCGGGATTTGTCGAATGCGTATGAGCTGTTGAACCGTAACGTTAAGCAGCGCATTGAACGGGTCGATGGCGTTGGGCAGGTGACCCTTTATGGAGTCGAGAAAAAGCAGGTTCATATTGAAGTGGCCACCGATCGCTTACTTAAACACAATGTGAGTATCAACGAGCTTGTAAATCAGCTAAACGCGGCTAGTTTTTCGACCTCGGCAGGTAAAATTAGTTCGGCGGGTATTCGTTATACGGTCCGACCCTTAGGAGAAATTAAGGATGCGGAAGAACTAGGCAATTTGGTGGTAGCTTCACCCAATATTCGGCTGAGTGATGTTGCTACGGTTAGCTATCAAGAACCCGAACGGGATTATGCTCGACACTTGGACCGAGATTATGCCATTGGATTGGACATCGTGAAAGAGTCTTCGGCCAACACCGTTGAAACGGTAGATGCCATTTTAGAGGAGTTGGCGTACATCAACACCCTTCCTGAGATGCAGGGCATTCGTATTTTCGAAATGAATAACGAGGCCGAAGGAATCCTTTCCTCGTTGCGAGAGCTCTTAAATTCGGGTATGCTGGGCGCCATGCTTTCCCTTTTTATGCTGTTTTTCTTCTTACGCAGGGTACGAGCCACCTTAATTGTTGCCCTTGCGGTACCCTTTTCCATTGTGGTCACGCTTGGATTTATGTTCTTTTTGGATATGTCCCTGAACATTCTATCGATGATGGGGCTAATGTTGGCCATTGGAATGCTGGTCGATAATGCGGTGGTGGTGATCGAAAATATTCAGCGGCATTTACGCAATGGAGTTCGCCCGAACTTGGCGGCGGTAATGGGAGCAAAAGAGGTGGGGATTGCGGTAACCGCAGGAACGCTTACATCCATAGTGGTTTTCCTCCCTAACATGGTGAATGAGAGCATGATTAAGCAGCACATGTATTACATAGGTATGCCTATTGTTATTTCATTGATTTCATCTCTGCTGATTTCTCTGACCCTTATCCCACTCTTGGCCCTTCGAATGAAACCCAGTACCAAAGCGCATAAGGAGACCATCATCGATCGGTTTTCGGTGCATTACGGACGCTTTCTAAGATGGTTTATCGCCCGGAGATGGCTGGCAGGCCTAAGTATCTTGGCTTTATTTCTTAGTGTTGGGGTTCCCGCTTCATTGGTAAAGATTAATATGTTTGAACCGGTTCAGCAGCGAGAACTGGTGCTCAGGTACAATTTACACACCTCCTATACTCTAGACCGGGTTAAAGAGACGGTCGATCAAATAGAGGATTATCTATATGATCATCAGGAGGCCTTTGAGATCGCTTCGGTCTACACGTATTACAGCACGGGTATGGCCGAGTCTACGCTCATTTTAACCGGTGAAGAGGAAGCGGTAAAATCGGTAGAGAGCATTAAGCAGATGATCGAAAAAGATTTGCCAAAAATAGCCATTGGTGAACCTACTTTTGGGTATCGAGACCGTAACGGTGGGGAGGTGGTTCGGGTATTTGTTCAAGGCGAGTCGATGCAGATTCTGGAAGGCCTTGCCCAAGAAGTGGCTCGACGATTGCAAAGTGTGGATGGTTTTGCCGATGTTCAATCCGAGGCAGAAGCGGGTCGAGACGAAATCCAAGTGGCCATTAACACCGATCGAACCCGTTATTATGGGCTCAGTCAACAAGAGGTAGCCGGCGTGATATCCAGTGGTATTCGAGGTCGTAACCTGCGTAAAATTCGTGGCAATGATTCGGAAATTGATGTCTTTCTAAGTCTGGCCAAAGAAGAGCGTGAAAATCCTTCCGATATGCAACAATTGGTGGTCACCAAAGCGGGAGCCGCCCCAGTGCGCCTTTCGGAGTTAACGGAGTTAAGCATGGGAAAAGCTCCAGGGCAAATTGTTCGTCAGAACAGAAAGACTTCGCTAGGCATCAGCATGAATTTGGAAGATGGAAAAACCGTTGAAGAAGCTCGAGAAGAGATTACACAGTTAATGGATGCCATGCAGCTACCGGCCGGTTACCAGTGGAGTTTTGGTAGAAGTTTCGGGATGAATGAGGACGCGGGTGGTGCCATGTTGTTCAACATCATCATTGCCTTTGTGCTCATTTATCTGGTCATGGCCGGCCTGTTTGAGTCGCTCATGTATCCGGCAAGTATCTTGGCCTGCATCCTTTTTGGCGTGGTTGGTATCTTCTGGTTTTTCTTAATCACCGGAACCACCTTCGACCTCATGGCCACCATCGGTATTCTTATTTTGATGGGTATCGTCGTGAACAATGGCATCGTACTTATCGATCACATTCTTCATCTTCGTTCTTCTGGGATGGATCGCACCGAAGCCATTATCCAAGGAGGACAAGATCGCATGCGAGCGATTTTAATGACCGCGGGCACCACCATTTTAGGACTTATTCCGCTGAGCATGGGCAACACCCTTATCGGCGGGGATGGCCCACCGTACTTTCCAATGGCGCGCGCCATTGTTGGGGGTCTCAGTTTTTCAACAGTCATTACCCTGGTCGTGCTGCCCTCAATTTATATGATGCTCGATGATGTAAGAATCTGGGCGGCCCGTATGGTTCGGGTATCCTAAAACTATACGTTTATACCTTTCAGCATTTTATTCCAATACAGATACGGTAACATATATTTTTTCAGCATCCACAGTCGCCAATGCTCTTTGGAAGAGTCAAAGACCAGCATTTGCTTCAATTTAGGATCCGGCGTGAAATTATTGTCATAATCAAACTCGGCTAGCACCATCTTGCCATAGCCTGTGACCAAAGGACAGGACGAATACCCGTTGTAGGATGTATTGTCCGCTTTTTTATTTGCCATCATTCGCTTGATGTTATCCAATACGATGGGCACTTGCTTTCGAATGGCAGCCCCTGTTTTTGCGGTTGGAAGCGCGGCAACATCTCCGAGTCCAAAAATATTGGAATAGGAATTATGCTGAAGTGAATGATGGTCTACATCCAACCAGCCTCCCGCATTGGCTAAGGGAGATTCCCGAATAAACTTAGGAGCCGCTTGTGGCGGCGCTAAATGCATGAAGTCAAAGGGCATTTCGATTAACTTCTCGCCAATGACTTTAATACCTAGTGCATTGCCCTCTTCGAAAGCAGGCATATCACCTTCGGGGGCCATGTATTTGAAATGCACTACCTTGTTATCGCCATCGATTTTCACCGGGGCAAATAACGGTTTGAAATGTATTCCGTATTGATCAATCACTTCCATAAGGGTTTTTTTGATCTCTGGCACACCAAAAATGACCGAACCTGGGGTTGCGAACACCACATTACTTTTGTTTTGAAGTCCATGCTTACGAATGTAATCGGCTGCTAAGTAGGCAATCTTTTGAGGAGCTCCGCCACATTTGATGGGCGTCGTGGGCTGCGTAAAGATGGCATTTCCCCCCTTGAATTTTTGTAGTAACTCCCACGTGTGCTCAGGATTCGTGTAATTAGAACACACCTGCCCCTTGTCTAAGGCTTCTGAAAGACCCTCAATCATAGAAGGCTCCATGACCAAGCCTGGCGCCACGATTAAATAGTCATAGGATAGTGCACCACTTTTTTCGGTGTGAACCTGATTATTTTCAGGATCAAAACTAACAGCATAATCTTTGACCCAGTTCACTCCCTTAGGCATTACCTCAGACATCGGTTTCGCCGTTTGCTTGTAATCATAGGTGCCAGCTCCTACCAGCGTCCAAGCGGGTTGATAGTAATGGGTGTCTTTGGGTTCGAGAACGGTGACGTTGATGGAAGAACTATGCGCGAGTAATTGACTGGCCGACATAATTCCCGCAGTACCACCACCAATGATGAGAATGTGTAATTATCTGGTTAGTTGGGTAGGGAGAAACAGTGGAGCATGAACCATGCGCTCTTTCCGAGCACCCAATGCTTTTTTAAGCATCTTTGCTTAAATAATAAAGCTACAAATACAATAAAAGCGCTTTTATAAAGAAATCATAGTTGTTATACCATGTGGGGTTAATATAATGTGTGAAAAGCTCCGTATTTTGTATGTAAGAGCTAGTGGTAGGAAATCTTCATATAGTATTCATCTTTTCGGACTAATCTACCTATGCACTAGAAAATCATTGATTACTAGAGCTATTAACTAATAAATAATAATGTCATGTTAGAGTTTTTACAGCAACCTATGCCTTGGTATGTAGCCGGGCCACTCATTGGGCTTATGGTCCCTCTACTCCTGTTATTGGACAATCGACAGTTTGGGATATCATCAGCTTACCGTCATATGTGCGCCGCTGTTCTACCCAAGGGTAAATTTTCCTTCTTTTCCTACGACTGGAAAGCCCAGCGTTGGAACTTAGTCTTTGTATTGGGCATCGTTATCGGGGGCTATTTGGCGTCCTTAACCACACCCGAAGGCTATGCGACCGCTATTTCTGAGCAAACCAAATTGGCTCTAGGCGAATGGGGCATCACCAATTTCAGCGGCCTGATTCCCGCCGAGATCTTCAACCTAAGCTTTCTAGCAACTCCCGCAGGTGTTGCGATCATGGTTGTCGGTGGTTTCTTCATCGGGTTTGGAGCTCGCTACGGTGGTGGTTGTACGTCCGGTCACGCCATTTCTGGCTTGTCGAATTTACAGCTTCCCTCACTCATCGCCGTTGTCGGCTTTTTCGCAGGAGGTCTGTTGATGACCTACTTCATTCTCCCCCTAATTTTAAACTAAGAAGGTAATCGACATGAAATATTTACTACCTGGTATATTTTTTGGTTTTGTAGCCGTTAAATCGGAAGTCGTTTCTTGGTTTCGTATTCAAGAGATGTTCCACTTCGATTCTATTCATATGTACGGCATTATTGGATTGGCCGTTCTAGTGGGCATGATTTCGTTACAGCTTATCAAGCGATTCCAGTTGAAAGATCTCAGCGGCGCTCCCATTTCGGTCGCCGATAAGGATATGACCCCCAAACGCTACATTATTGGTGGCTCTATCTTTGGTCTCGGTTGGGCCTTAGTGGGCGCGTGCCCTGGCCCTATGTACGCCCTAGTAGGTGACGGTTACTGGATGATGCTGGTGCCTATGTTCTTCGCCTTCCTAGGCACCATGACCTATGGAATGATTCGAGAGAAGTTACCTCATTAACATTCGATTTTTTATGGCACTTATAAACCCTCGTTTATGAGCTCAAATGTAAGCTTATAGATGAGGGTTTTTTAATTCACCCGATAATTTTTTTAACCCATTATATCCCTATCAGAATTAAAGATAAATTTCGAAATCTCGGAAACTTAAAGTATTTTTAAACGTACTTGTAAATACTCTTATTCTTGTAAGAATAAACAATAGTTATTAGTTATAATTCAATTACAAAGTCCGATAACTACTAGGGTAACTGAATAATTCTGTAGAGGTAGTTTCTCCGTGAAAAAATGGTCAAAATGGTATAAGATTATATGTGCATCTGTTTTACTGATGTTGGTGCAAAACTATACTCATGCTTACCAAGGAGTCGTATTTCAGCAATCTGATAGCGTAATTATATCACTTCCTGATACGGCCATTTTTTTAGGTGACGAATTATCATTTGGCATCAAGCTACAGGGTTCTTTTGTTGAGTCTATAAATAGCATTCAATTTGGTTTTCGTTATGACACAACAAAACTGAGTCTTATATCTTTTATTCCTAGTCAAGAAGTGACACAAAATTTCACTTACTTTGTCAATGATTCAATACCAGGACATATATATTTTGCGGCTGCTTCTGCGGAATCTTCTTTAGGTGATGAGATAGTTGTGGATATCAAATTAATGCCAAATAGTATAGGGACCACTAAACTCAACATCGAAGAGTTATTATTAAACGAAGGAAAGCCTAGGGCGAGCGTGTTAGGCGGTACTATTATAATAGAAGAAGATCCTGATATTATTCGACCAACAGTTCCTCTGCAACTTAAGGGTAAACTAATCAATGCAGAGAAAATTAATTTAGAATGGAATAATTTTGCAAGTATAGGGTTTATTGGATACCAAATCTATCAACTGGCAGGACCTTTGCCAAATGATATAACTCAGGAGCAACTACAGAGACCATGGCAAATTGAAGGAGTAGAACGATTAGATACATTATTGAGGAGTATTGATATTCCTAACAATTCAACGGTAAAATTTGATATATCTGGACTAGAAAGTTTAGAATATTACACATTTTGGGTTACTGGATTAGACCAAAACGAAATTGAAAGCTATGCTGAAAATATCCGACAACGGACAGGAGATCTAGTCTCGCCTGAAAAACCACCAAATTTCACATCGGAATTAGAAGATCTAAAAATAATATTAAACTGGAATGCTTCACCAAGTTTAGATGTCGAAAGCTATGCAATATTTAGAAATAGGGTAGATTTATTTGAGGAATTAACAACTATTCCTAATACTCCAAATACCAAAATTTCTACCAAGTTAGGTGAAATTGAGTTTATGGTTTTATTCGCATGGGAGCCTGATAAACAGAGGCATAAAATACTCATTAATAAATCTATACTACCAGATGGGATATCTCCAAATGAAATAAATCGACTTCAGTTGTATGATCTGTATGATGATTATATGTCTTTCGAATCGGAAGATAATACATGGGCTACATATTACATTTATTCTGAAATTAATGGCCTATCTATCCAATCATCGCAGTACACACAAGCTTTCAGAAGTAGCAACGATCTGTATGTTATAAGTGCAGCTTTAGAATTTAATCAAGCTCACGACTCAGAGCCATTTTTTAAGCTTTTAGATGTACTATCTGCTGATCAGTTAAGTTTTATAGATTCTGATATAGATAGCCTAAGTCTTATAAGGTATTCATATAAAATTGCTGCAATTGATTCCTCAAAAGGTGATATTTTTGAAAATTTTGATCCAGCCAATAGAAGCGAATTCTCAGAAATAGCTATAATCGAGACTCCACCTGTGACCTGGACGGTTGATTCAAATGGTGAGGGTGATTTTGAGACAGTACAAGAGACTATTTATAACTCTAGACCATTTGATCATATTGTTATACGGGATGGGATATATCGTGAATCTTTAGAACTAACTCACCCGGTTAGTATTCATGGGCAAGGCGATGTAAAGTTTATAAAGCCGGAGACTTCTGATGTGATATTAGATGTAAATGCTAAAATATATTTTGATTTAAAGTGGCCTAATAATCAAAGTTTATCAATCCAAAATATTAAATTTTTAGGTTCAGAAGAGCCCAATGAACTTGGAACCGGAATTAAATTAGACTATGGAACTTCAGTTAAGATAAATAAATCTCATTTCGCGCATTTTGATAATGTCATAAATGCCAATCATAGTTCTTTCTCTATATCCAACTCAATTCTATCTAATAATAGGACAATTTCCTATCACAGAAGTCACTTATATGCAGGTACATCCCAAGAAGATACAGTTCGATTTGTGCATGTAAATGTATTAAACACAAGAGAGGCTATCACGGATTTAGAAGGTGGAATTTCATTAAGCTTCGTGAACAGTATTCTAGTTGACAAGTTAGAATTGAAAAATAGTGAAGATAAATTTATTGGACTAGGAGTTAGCTTTATTAATGTTGCATTAGATACAAATAAAATTCGGTCTAACCATGATATTATTGAAAAATTTAGTAGTGATCTGCCAAATATAGACCATTCTGGGGTAATTCATTTCAACAATATCGATCAGGTTCTATTTCAATCACAAACACATAATCAAGATTTATCTAACTATAGATTACAGGCAGAATCTAAAGCTATAGGGAGTGGAAATCCCGTTGGGAATCTAACAGATGATTTTCTAGGTCAAAAAAGAATTTCAGATAAAGTAGATTTGGGCGCCATTGAACACCCTAACGACACTCCAGTACTTTTTCCCTCTCCTGAAATTAGTGTAACAAGGATTGATACTACTTTCTCTGATAATCTAAAATCTGCAGTGGAGATTGAAATCAAATATCCTGATTCACTAAGCCTTAACTTAGATGCGATATATTTGTCAAAATGGTCTTCCGAAAATGAATTAATTCGAATAGATACATTAAATAGAGGAAGTTTTATTGACTTTGACACGTATATAGGAAATACATACAAGTATTCTGCACAAGCGAAATTACATGATCTATACTTAGGAAAAACTTCAGAAAGAGAGACTATATTTATTGAAGATTTATCTCCACCTATTGATATTATTCCACCTATCCCTGCTAATTATTTAACGGCGAAACGATTAAATGCTAGAACTTTTGAGCTTGAATGGGAGGTAAATGCTTTTGATGAATTATCCCACTTTAACATTTATAAAGTTCTTTCGATCAAGGGTTTGGTAGAAGCTTTTGAAGATACTTTAGACACTACTTGGTTGTGGACCGGGGGTGAATTTCCATTAGATGCATTATATGCCAATTCTATTGAGCTATTCGATTCACTAATAGTTCCCCAAGGATTATTTGAGCAGGCGCAAAATGATTCAAGTGATTTAACATTTAATTGGGTTGATAATAAAGATTTGTTAAATCAAACAGTTTATACCTATTGGGTAACATCAGTTGATATGTCAGGTAATGAAGGTGATGCGCGATTCATAGAGTTACAGACAGGAGATGATACTCCACCTAACCCACCAGCAAATATTATTCAAAGAATACAAGATGATCAATTGATTTTAGAGTGGGATCCTAGTCTTGCACAAGATGTAGAATGGTATAAGATTTACAAAGGATTAGATTCTACATCAGTATCTTTATATGATAGTATCAATGTGGATACAAGAACGTATATGGATACAATAGATGACTTTAGTATTCAAGTTTTCTATCGGATTAGCGCTGTGGATTCAGCAATATCAAACCCGATATATTCTTATGACCCAGCCCTCGAAGGAGAGCTTTCAAAATCTACACTTGGTTACAATATTGATTTAACGGGTCCTTCTAAACCAATTATTGAATCGGTATATAGTGCTAATTCTATAGTCCAAATTGATTGGGCTACAGTTTTAGATCCCGATTTAGAATATTATAATATTTACAGGGGTTCACATCCTGATACTGTTGAAATTATTGATAATACATCTGCTTTGGATTCATTTTATAGTGATTCGACAGTAAAAAATGGAATACTCTACTATTATTTTATAAGTGGTGTGGATACATTATCAAATGAAGGGGAATTATCAGATCTTGTTATAGGAACACCATTTAATGTTCCGCCATCTGTAGCTGCTTATGATGACATATATATTCATAATCAAGAGAGCGATCAATTTGGCCTATCTTTTACTTTCCAAGGATTTGATAATGATGGTGAAATAGATTCAACACTTTGGATTGTCGACAATGAACTTTACTCGATAGATAGAGTGCCCAGCATAGATATTAAACAAGGTTCCACTCATATTACTTTGGTGGCAATAGATAATGATGGGGGCCGTGATAGTTCTAGTTTTTCCGTTTATATGGATGCAGGTTTTATTGATCTAGGTGCTAATTTACTGCCTACTACTGGTTTATCTTTGTTTGGTAATAATTTTAGTTTCCAACCTGATGGCAGAGGTAATTTAAGCTTAATGACACCTGGGGAATCAAATGAATTTCGTTTAATTGCTCCTCTACAAGCACCTGTTGCTATAGCGACTGATTCAACGTTTTATTTGATTTCAGGAACTCAAAAACTGAATAAATATAGTTTATTCAATTGGTGGAAACATAAAATAACGCTACCCTACTGGTCTACTTCAACAGGTGGACTTCATTCTTCAAGTCCTGTTATTGATGAAAAAAGAAAACGCCTTTATTTAGTGTCAGAGGATAATCAAATTTTTGGAATTGATGTAAGAGAAGGAATTCAGCAATGGCGTTCTAATATAGGAGCTCCAGGGATACACCCTGGTGTAATTTTGTCTGAAAAATACTTAGCGCAACCCAATAAATTGGGAGACATCACTTATTTTGATTTGGATGCTTCTATCTCATTTAAAGAGATGTCACCATTAGGTAAAACTGTTTTTGGTGAAGGTTTAATGGGTGCATTATCGGTTACCAACAATAGTGAATTAGTGGCTGCTTTTTCTTCTGGTACAATTAGAAAGTGGAAACCAAAATTATCTAGTGAAAGTACAGATAAAATTTTATGGGAAACCGATTTAGCCACTACTTTTCAAACAACACCTGTAATTGCTGAAAATGGGTTGATTCTAGTTGGTGGAGCGGATTCAACTTTTTATGGAATTAATGGTGCAAATGGTCAAGTTGAATGGACTTTTCGAGCCTTTGGATCGATAACATCTACAGCTTCAATTAATGAATATGGGGTTGTTTATTTTGGTGATGCCTCTGGTAGAGTGTATGCTGTAGATGAAGCTGGGAATTTAATTTGGGATTATCAAATTCAATCTAGTGATGAAACCAGTAGTTTATCAGTTATGAATACTATTAATTATGTTAATGGTAGCGTATTTGTTGCTACTCAAGGCGGAAAGCTAGTTAGTATTAGAGATGGTTGGCGATACGATGGTTCACTTGAAGAAAAGTTTGGTCCAGAATGGGATAAAAAACATGCTCAATGGGCGACTTATCAAGGAAATTATCGTAGAAGTGGAAACGTAGATATGAGTGTCTCAACTTCAAGTGAAAGCTTTGAATCATTACCTACTGAATTTCAATTATTGCAAAATTATCCAAATCCTTTTAATCCTAGTACTCATATAGAATTTGCGATACCTGAGGCTTCTTTTGTCAAACTGGAAGTGTTTAATACATTAGGTCAGAAAGTTCGTACACTAAAGGATGCTCATATGCCAGCTGGAAATTATAGTATAAGATTTGATGCTACCTCGTTTCCAAGTGGAGTATATTATTATCGTTTGACAGCAGATAATTTTACAGAATTAAAAAATATGTTACTCATCAAATAGTTTAGTTTAAATTTAAGTTAGATTTAAAAAAATTAGTGTTATGGGAAAAAGAAATAAATTTATATGGATACTTACAATTTCATTGATATTCTTTATCTCTTCAGTATCTGTATTTGCTCAAAATACCGGCGAGTTAAAGTTAGTGGATGCTTCTGGTGGAGAGGTATTAACCTATGATATTACAGACGATAAAATTTACGTTAGTGTACTAGATAATGATGATCCCTCGGAGGTTATGGTACGTGTTGGCTCACCGGTTGATACGGTA
>CALKOA010000073.1 GCA_938091655.1 uncultured Balneolaceae bacterium
TTATAAAAGGTCTTTTTTTTATAAGAGGATTCTCTTATCTTATCAAGCTCTAAAATAATTGCATAATTAAATTATCCGCATCATGTACGCGATTGTAGAAATAGGTGGACATCAATACAAAGTAGCCGAAAACGACACATTATTCGTTGACAAGCAGAACGTAGAAGGGAATAAACTCAGCTTCGATCGGGTACTTTTAGTTAAAGAAGACAGCGGCGTAAAAGTAGGTACTCCTATTGTAGAGGGGGCAGAAATCACTGCAACCTTGCTCGATACCGTAAAAGCTGACAAAGTATTGGTCTTCAAAAAGAAAAGACGTAAAGGATATCAGAAATTAAATGGTCACCGTCAGGTAATGTCGCAAATTCAAATCGACAGCATTACGCTCGGTGGAGCCAAGAAAAGCAAAGCTAAAGCAGCCGCAGTAACTGAAACAGTTGCAGATGCAGCTCCAACCCAAGCAGAAGCTCCAAGCAGCGACCTTTCTTCAATGAAAGTGGCTGAGCTAAAAGCTTTAGCGAAGGAAAGAGGTATCGAAGGATACACGAGTATGAAAAAAGCTGAGCTCATCGAAGCATTAAGTTAATAGAATTTAGTTAATAGTAACCGACTCAAAAGAATACGACAATGGCACATAAGAAAGGTCAAGGTTCAACCCGAAACGGACGCGACTCAAACTCAAAACGACTAGGTATCAAACGATTTGGTGGAGAATTTGTACGCTCCGGCGGTATCATTGTTCGTCAGCGTGGTACTAAATTTCATCCAGGAGCCAACGTAATGCGCGGTGGAGATGACACCCTATTTGCAGTTGCGGATGGTACCGTTAGTTTTTCGAAAAGTACGGGCGGACGACGTTTCGTAAACGTAGATGCACTAGCCAGCTAAAGCTGCAATCATACGTACATCATTTTTAAAAGCCTTACTTCAGAGATGGAGTTAAGGCTTTTTTTATGTCCATGATTATTCAACGATTTGTATTTTAACCAGATGAACACACCGCATCCCATTACCTTACCTTCCCATTGGCCATGTTTACCAGGGCTTAAAAACTCCAAGCAACAAGCTCTTCCTGTAGGTACCATTTATTGTATTGGGCGTAATTACGCAGAACATGCCAGAGAAATGGGCTCATCCATCCCATCGGAACCCTTAGTATTTATCAAACCCATGGGCAGCTTACACGTAGGCAACGGATATCTTGACCTACCACAACAAAGTAATGAGGTACACCACGAAGTAGAGTGGGTATTAGCCATAGGTACGGGTGGTAAGAATATCACAAAAGAACAGGCCTGGAGTCATGTTGCTGGTTGGGCAATAGGTATCGATTTTACGGCCCGAGACCTACAAAACCAAGCAAAAGAGGAAGGTAAACCCTGGACTTTATCGAAAGGTTTTGATGGGTTTGCTCCAGTTAGTAGCTTCACCCCTCGCATCTCTGACCTATCCCCTAAAGAACTAACAAGCTATGAGATTAGGTTGACGGTAAATGGCCAAGAGAGGCAAAGAGACCGGCTCGGAAATATGCTCTTTTCAGTTGAGGAGCTCATCGCATACCTCTCAAGCGTATTCACTCTCCAACCCGGGGACCTTATTTTTACCGGAACTCCGTCTGGAGTCTCTGAAGTAATTTCCGGGGACCATTGTGTTGCCGAACTCTACGACAGCCAAGGCATTCCCTCGCAACGTCTCGAATACACTATACGATGAAAATAATCGCCGTATTCATACTTTTTTTGTGGATGAATTCACCAGTCATTGTAGCTTTTTCTACAATCCCGGATACTAGTTTCACACCAAATTACCGCTGGCCCATTGACATCTCCCGGCATCTATCGGGCACCTTCGGAGAAACCCGATCGGCTCATTTTCACACCGGACTCGACATGAAAACTTGGGGGCAAGAAGGCTACCCAGTCTTTGCCACCGAGGAAGGCTACATAAGCCGGATTGCTATCAGTGCCCAAGGCTATGGCAAGGTACTCTACATCACCCATCCCAACGGCTATACTAGCGTATACGCCCACCTTCAGCGATTCACCCCCACCATCCAGCAATTCATCGATTCTATTCGGGTACGACGGGATTACGCATTCGAGATTGATCTGGATTTAGGATATGCCGAAAACGCAGCTAGTTTAGGCCAATTAAAACCTCAAGCCCCTCAATTCCCGGTAAACAGAGGCCAGCGAATTGCCTACAGTGGTTCGAGTGGCATCGGCCCCCCGCACCTTCACTTTGAACTTAGAGACCCTGCTGAAAAAGCCCTCAACGCCCTGGAATACGGTATTGATGTAAAAGATCAGGTAGCGCCCACCATTCGATCGATGATGGTACTCCCATTGAGCTCACAGAGTAGAGTTAACGACTCAGCACGTCCACAGCTTGTTGAAGTGGAGTCTTTAAATAATAAGGGATTAGATTTTGGACAAGTAGCTGTGCAAGGCCCCATTGGAGTCGCTTTTGATATTTTTGACGGAGCCGATGAAGTGACCAATAAATACGCCTTTTATGAAGCTTGGCTCATTAATCACCGTTCAGCTTTTCCCGACACCGTGTTTCACCAGCGCATCGATGCCCTGGAGTTCAGCCAGGGAGATGCCATGTTTGTGGACCGGCTCAAAGCCCCCGGTAGCCGTCGAAGAAGCTATCAGGCTTTTTTCCCTCAAGAAGGCCCCGAGGTCCCATTTTACAAAAAAGTTCGGCCCGGTCCGGGAGTCGGCGGTGCACTTGACCCCTCAGATTCCGTTCAGCGCTTCGAATTATTGGTAAAGGATTTTCAAGGGAACGAATCGCGGGCTTATTACGAGCTTGCGCCCCAGGATAGTTCTGGGCAAAGTACTAGAATGACAGGCCGTTCGACGACTCCAGCTAGTTCGACGACTCCAGCTAGTTCCCCATCTCGCGAACATCACACCCCTACCGAGCATCCCTTCGACTGGTACTGGCAAACCAACTGGGTATCTCCATCCGACTCGGTAGCTTGGTACCTCGCCACCAATAGTTCCGCATCTACCCAAGACTCGAGCCTTACACAAACCAACGGTCCCATAGCTACCCAAGACCCAAGCAGAGCATTCTGGTGGCATCAAGGTGAACTATTTTCGACCGCACGAATCATTCCAGACCAAAAAAAGCATCTACGCAGCCCCGATAAACGCATTCACGCCTACATCAGGCCCAACACCTTCGATGACACGCTGAGCCTTCATTTCTCGCACACCGAATGGCGGGTAGATGATTCCTATACCCTACCCATTCTAAGTCTGTTGCCTTTGCCTATTCGAGCCAAACAACCCATTCAAATCTCATGGTATGTTGGGGATTATCTACAGCAATTACCCTTCGATCAAGATCGCATGGCCTTATTTAGCTGGGATGCGGAGGAAAATGAGTACCGACGGGTTTCCTCAGAGCTCAAAGGTGGGCATATCCACGCTCGAATTTCATCGGATGGGCTGTACACCCTGTGGGCAGACACCACCGCCCCGACCCTAATACGCGCACGACTAAGCACCAGCCCATACGGGAGTGATTGGGTGGTGCTAAATTATTCAGAAGAACATTCTGGGCTCAACACCACCGAGTCTACTCTCCTGGTGAACGGTCAAAAAGGAATGGTGGAGTTTGATTTCGAAGAGGACGCCATGATCTTTTACTTACCCGGTTGGAAGGCGCCCACCAGCCAGGCGGTAGAAGTGAGCCTGCGACTTACCGATGGCTCTGGGAATACGCGAGAAGAACTCATTCAG
>CALKOA010000074.1 GCA_938091655.1 uncultured Balneolaceae bacterium
TGCAGGAACAGAATTTTTCGGTACCGCTTATCTAGTTCACTACGCTTAATCTGAATAAATTCGACGCCCAGCTTAGCATTCACATGAGTAATAAGTTTTTTCCTGAGCACGCTATTTTGTGAATCATTTCCATTTCCATTAAAGACCTGCGCATCAAATTCCTTCAAATCCGAGCTATGAATGCCTTGGGTTTTTAAGTCGTGCACAAAGGTCCAAAATTTCCGATCCAAATCTTCATTAAAGCGGACTACCCCTGTTTTGGTATGCACCTCCACATAGGAATCGTGCAAATGGATACTTTCCATGGAGGTTGATTTTTTCCCACCTTTGGGCGAACGGAAATACAACACCAAGAAGATTCCAATGAGTACCGCCCAAACGATGAATCCAAGCAGGTACAGATTCATCTCTGAGGGTCTGTAAGGGCTAATAATCTCATAAAAGCGATCCTCACCAGCCTCATTGGTTAGTCGTAAACTGGTAAAATACACCCCTGGCTTACCCACCTTTCGCTGCCCAAGTAGTAGCCATCGCTGATCCTCTCGATCATAGGAAGCCATAAAGGCTGGGTCAATTTTGGTAAACAGACCTTCACTAATCGAATATTTTCGTACCACCTGCGCTTGGGTATCGTAAAAAAAGCTCCCAAACAAATAGATCAAGCCCGTGTTGGGATCAAAACTATTCAACCCGGACGAAAAGCCTATGCCAAAAGGCTTGTCTTCTAAGTCAAACTTATCCAACAGTGTCCATTCCCAACTTTCTGGGTTCACCTGATAAATATACACGAAGAATCCTATGTACTGCATGAAGTAAAACAGATTTTCATTGTCGTCGTAATGAAAGCCGCCATAAAATAGCGGATCCGGACGATCTCCAAAATATAGGATATCCGTCCACTCCTTGTCTTCGGGGCTATAATACAACAGCACCTCTTTGTGGGTAAATTCACCATAGCCTCCAAAGCCGTAGATCATTTTACGCTCGGGAAAGACAAAATCGGCATGATCAAAAAAGGACTTAAAATTATAGGAATCATCCATTCGCGTGAACTCCTTAGTGGCCAGATCATATTCAAAGACCCGCCCAACACCGGCATCCCAGACCAAAAGGGCATGATCCTGAGGCAGATAGTCCAAATTCATTTGTGGAAACTCTTCGGTATCCAAGGTATCCAACACTTGAACATACCCATTTAAATCCTGCTGAATCAAAAGGCCTGACTCCCAAAAGTGCCAATAGATCACATCCCCTTCGTTGGCGATGGTGCTCGTAGATTTTCTTCTGTCCAACAAGGCTAGCCACTCATCCTCACTCAGCTGATCGGATTCAAACACATTGGGTTCGTTTAGATCTTGCGCCACCGCTCGAGGGCTTACGCTCAAGACCATGAACAACCATACCCATAGTAAACCATAACAATTACGCATATATATCAAACTATTCGCTTTCAAGGTACAAAAAGCGATAAATAAAACACAAAACCTAGAACGAGCCGCTTAAAGGGCAGCGATGCAGCTAATTTCAACCAGCACGTGTTTGGGCAAAGTCTGCACGGCCACTGTTTCGCGGGCAGGGGGTTCTTCTAGAAAATAGGCTCCATAGACTTCGTTTACAGCCGCAAAATCATCCATAGAATCCAAAAAAATGGAACATTTAAGCACCTTCGAAAAATCGGAGCCGGCGGCTTTAAGCACTTCCCCTAAATTCGACATCACTTGCCGTGCTTGGGCGGCGGCATCCTCGCCCACAATCTCCATGGTCGTTGGATCCAAAGCAATTTGACCCGAACAATAGACCAATCCTCCATAACTCACCGCTTGGCTGTAGGGGCCAATGGCAGCGGGAGCACCGTTGGTTGCCACGATTTTTTTTACTTTCTTATCCGAAAATGTTGCCATATCTAGCTAATTAAGTGAATATTAAAGAATTCGATTGCTTTCGCCTTATTATTGCACAAAGTACTATATATACTTACTTTATAAAACTGCAAAGATTTCAATTTTTATCACAAGTTTTTAATACCATGAAAACCCTTTTCTCACGTTTGTTTTTTCTAACGCTGGCGGTATACGTTTTTGCCAGTTGTACCGGTGATCCACTCGTTAAACCTATCAAGGATGGCATCGATGCCCAGAATTATGAAGCAGCTATTGTTGCTGCCGACTCTGCACTCCTATCAGATCCAACCAATGCTATGGCTCTGTACTATCGTGGCTATGCGATGAACATGAAAGCGGGTGCCACTGCTGATATTGCTGCCCGCGAAGACATGTATCGCGAAATGCGATCCAACCTGGTTGATGCGCGCGCCGCCTTTGCCGCCATGGAAAAAGCTCCTGCTGAATCCGAGCAGGTAACCAATCTTATTCTGAATGCCTGGGGTCGTGAGCACAACAAAGCGATTGAATATGCCCTGGACGATTCGGTCATGGCCACCGTTGAAAATCCACTTGATTATTCTATCCAGCATCTAGTAAATGCCACCACGGCCAATCCAGATTCCAGCCTATCGTATGACGTACTCGCTCAGGTATACTACATGAATAGTAATTACGAAGGGGCAGCAACAGCGATGTCCAAAGTAATAGAACTAAAAAATCCAGGGGAAGCATCCGAATATGATCGATTAGCTTCGTATAACTTTCTAATGGGCAAGCCCGATGTGGCAGTTAGCGCTCTAGAGGAAGGATTAGCATTGTATCCAGACAGTACCTCTCTCATCCAAAAAATGGCCGATGGTCTCTTCCAAACTGGAGACACCGACCGTGCTCTTGAGCTCGTAGAAGGGCTCGTTGAAAACGATCCAACCAATGCGCAATACCGCTTGGTAATTGGAACACAAATTTACCAGCGTGTAATGACCCTATCGGATTCTGTTAGTGCAAATAGCGATATAATCTACGAAATTCGCGGCGAAGACGAAGCCCGAGTGGACGAGCTTAACGCCGTTAACGACGAACTACGCGAGCAAATTGACCTGCTGACTGCTCGAGCCGAAGAGGCATTAATTGCTGCAGCGGATATTGAACCAGAAAATCCCATGATCTTTAACACCCTTGGTGTGGTGTATCAGAACAAAGCAGCTGCTTTATTTGACCTACGAAATAATACACTGGACAATGACGAGGCTATGCGTTTCGACGAATTAGCCAAAGCAGAAGCCACGCTTGCAATGGAGAATTATGAGCGCGCAGCTGAGTTAGATCCAGAAAATACCAGCTATTGGGAATCTTTGTTTCGCATCTACACCTCACTCGGAATGCTTGAAGAAGCAGAAGCCGCGATGGAAAAAGCGGGCATGTAATGCTGGCCCTCGAGCCAATGATATATTCGCTGTGATTTTTTTGCCACAGCAACCCATAAATCTCTCTTTATGAAGATGATATCTCTCACCCGATGGGCAATATTCGTTGTCCTCGGGTTTTTTTTAGGATGCTCTAATACGCTCAAAACAGTAGAATCTTTGGTGCAAGAACAGGCCTATTTTCAAGCATTGAAAGAGCTGGAAGAAGGCTTAGAAAAACGTCCTGAAAACGAGCTACTCTGGCTTGAACAAGGACGAATTCATTTGATCTATTCCGAATCCGATGAACCTATACAACGCACCTATCACTACCAAACAGCGTATTATTCATTCGAGGAAGCTCGGAGTTTGGGGGTAGATTCCACTCAAAATGCTGAAATAGACCAACTACTTCAGCGTTACTGGACTCAAGAACATAATGCAGGAATTAGAGCACTTGAGAGTGGCGAATACGATGACCGATTACGCGATGCTTCTTCTCACCTTCGAAATGCTGTCGCATTAAAACCAAATGAGATTTCTTCCTACATCGCACTCAGCAATGCCTATTACTCCGCGGCAAAAATAAAATTAGCCGTCAAGACTCTGCGAGATGCTGAGGAAAATTTAGATGCACCAAATGCGCAGATTTATGAAAAATTAGGTTTTTTGTCGCTTGAACAAGGTAAGATAGAGCAGTCAATCGCTTTTTATCAACGTTCTATCGAAATCGCCGATAACAAAAATGCTGCTTTTGGATTAGTGAACGCATATATCTTAGCTGGGGAATCCCTAATGGCGGTAAAACTCTTGTCTAGTCTGTTGGAGCGGTATCCTAATGACACAGAAATTAACCACGTTTATGGCGTTCAACTCAACGTAGTACTCGACGGGTACCTCACCCAACTACACCAAGCCTATGAAGACAAGAACACCGAGGAAGTAGAGCGTCTTCGAGAAGCCATCGATCTTATGATGGAGGGCGCGGAAAGTCAACTAACCCAGGCCTATCAAAATGACATATCCAACACCGCCTTTGTGGAGAGTCTGGCTATTTTCTACAACAATCTAACCTCGAAATATCTCGAAATGTTGGAAGTGGCCTACACCGAGCACGTAAATCCCATGAGTGATGCTGCTGCAGCCTATTTAGACAAAGCAATCATCTACTATAAACGAATGCAACAGCTCCGGCCCAATGATTCCGAATACACACAAAAAGCCGAGAGTTTAGGTGAATTACGCATTGTCCTTTTTACTTACTAGACTATGAAATTCAACACCAAAGCTATACACGCTGGCCAACATCCTGAACTTACTTCAGGTGCGGTCATGCCTCCCATTTTCCAAACGTCCACCTATGCTCAAGCTGGGCCAAATGACCATCAAGGGTATGATTACGCTCGGGTAGGAAACCCAACTCGCACCGCTTTAGAAAAAATGATCGCTGGCCTCGAAGGAGCCGATGAATGCGCCTGCTTTGCCAGTGGAGTAGCTGCTATGGATGCGCTGCTTAAAATGCTCCGCCCTGGTGATCACGTTATTGCCAGTAACGATCTTTATGGGGGATCATACCGCCTTTTCACCCAAGTATTTCAACCTTATGGCATCGATTTTTCCTTCGTGGATATGACCCATCTATCTTTGGTTCAGCAGGCGCTGCGCCCATCCACTAAAATGATATGGATCGAGACCCCCACCAACCCTCTACTCCGTATTGTGGACATACAGGCGCTTAGCACCCTAGCACGTGAGCACGGAGCGCTGTCTGTGGTTGATAACACCTTTGCTTCACCCTATCTCCAGCGCCCACTCGAACTGGGCGCCGATGCGGTACTCCATTCGGCCACCAAATATCTAGCCGGTCATTCTGACGTCATTCACGGCGCGGTTGCCAGCTCTAACACGGCCATCATGGATCAACTTCGTTTCCAGGTCAAATCCACGGGTGCCGTGCCAGGCCCCATGGACTGCTACCTAACCCTTAGAGGGATTAAAACCCTTGCTGTACGGGTCGAACGGTCCGTCTCCAATGCTAAAATTATTGCCCAATGGTTAGACGATCATCCCAAGGTCGGCCATGTGAACTATCCAGGCTTGGCACACCATCCACAGCACCAACTGGCAAGGGAGCAGATGGATGATTTTGGGGCCATGCTCTCGTTTACCTTATCCAACGATACCCAAGAAGCAGCAGCGGCCTTCATGGCTCGAACCCATTATTTTACCTTGGCTGAGAGCCTAGGTGGAGTAGAGTCTTTAATTTCTCATCCAGCCTCGATGACCCACGGGTCTATTCCCAAAGACATTCGCGAAGCCGCCGGGCTAAAGGATTCACTCATCCGAATCTCCGTTGGAATTGAAGATGTTGAAGACTTACTGGCCGATTTAGACGCTGCCTTTGACTAGTTTTGTGGCTTGCGTTGGGTCGAGGCAGTCACCTAGTTTAGTTGCCCAGAGATAGTCTTTTTTGTAGGTTTGAACTACTCGCTTATCCTTTTATTATTTTTCGTCGATTTTTTCATGTACTCTACCAACTAACCATCGCAGGAATAATCATGAACAACGTTGTCATTGTTGCCGCCAAACGAACTCCCATCGGTACTTTCGGAGGAGGCCTCGCCTCTCTCACGGCTCCTGAATTAGGCGCAACCGCCCTATTAGAAGTGATAAAATCTGCCAAAATTCCAATGGATCTGGTTGATGAAGTGGTCATGGGCAATGTGCTAAGTGCTGGCGTTGGGCAAGCCCCGGCTAGGCAGGCAGCCCTGAAAGCGGGCTTGAGCGAGCGAACGCCCGCCACCACCGTCAACAAAGTCTGCTCCTCCGGCCTCAAAGCCGTAATGATGGGCTTCGACCAAATCCGACTTGGGGACGCCGAGGTGGTGGCTGCCGGCGGCATGGAGAGCATGAGCAACGTGCCCTACTACCTGCCAAAGCAACGGTTTGGGAGTAAATATGGGCACGTTGAGGCTCAGGATGGTATCGTTAGGGATGGGCTTTGGGATGTGTATAACGGGTATATGATGGGGGATGCCGCCGAGCATTGCGCACGGGAGTGCGCAATTGGGCGTGAGGCTCAGGATCAATACGCCATATCGTCTTACAAGCGGGCTTTAGAAGCGTATGAGTTGGATTATTTTCGAGATGAACTCATAAAAATTCATGTCAAAGGTAGACGAGGTGAAACCATTGAGATTATACGCGACGAAGAACTGGATCGAGTCAATTTTGATAAAATACCAGGGCTAAAACCGGTGTTTCAGTCTGGCGGAACAGTTACGGCAGCCAATGCATCCAGCATTAACGATGGCGCAGCGGCTGTGCTGTTAATGAGTGAAGAAAAGGCAGCTGAATTGGGTATTCGACCCCTTGCCCGTATCATTAGTCATGCTAACGCCGCCTTAAAGCCTGAGTGGTTTACCACAGCTCCCTCGGAAGCTATGCCAAAAGCAATTGCAAAAGCCGGCCTCAGTATTCAAGACATGGATCTTTTTGAAATCAATGAAGCCTTTTCTGTGGTGGCACTGGTCAACGAGCAAAAGCTCGAATTAGACCCAGCTAAGGTTAATATTCGTGGGGGCGCGGTGAGTATGGGGCATCCTATTGGGTGTTCAGGTGCGCGTATTTTGGTGACCTTAGTGCACGCGCTTCAGCAAACCGGTGGTCGTTATGGCTGCGCAGGTATTTGTAATGGCGGTGGTGGGGCCTCTGCTATGGTTATTGAGCGACTTTAGAAGTCTCAAACCTAGAAATAATGGACTCGAATGGTCGGAAACTGTGAAAATGAACCAGAAAAAAGGGAATCATAGCGGTTCTGAACCACACGAATGCGGTCATTTATTTAAGATGCTACGTCTTAACTATTTTGAATTTATACGCTCCTCATGCATAAGGTGCTTTTTAAGCGCTAAGTTTTCGTCTTTTAGTTGACTTTAAGCTGGCAGGAAGCTAATTTTCTAGCCGTTTTGTACGTTAAACTACTTTCACTTGAAACCTGTTCGGATCCAAATAATCAACGGCATCGAGTGCAAGCATTGATCTTCAGAATTAACCAACTATACGTCTATACCGCACCGCTACAATAATCCACACAATATTTGTGTTCGCCCTTGGGCTTATTTAAGGATGGAAGCTTTTGCTTTCCAAAACTCATTGATAGACGACAAAACGTATGCCTAAACAACATCGGGAAGACAGAAAGTCTGGGAATCAGACTCATGCTGCTTGGATATTGCCTTTCAAAAAGGGAGTCATGGGATTGCTTTGCCTAGCGGTTAGTTTGTTGGTTTTAGGAACTTCAGGGGGCTCAGTTTGGGCACAGAGTACGAGCGTTCAATTGGTTAAGGTGGCCGAAACCGACACGCACATAGAGTACCGAATTTCGAACCCTGGATTAGAGGTTTTACCCCCCTTTGAATTACCGGTAGCCGTAAGTCAGGGACGCGCCGACATACAGGTTTTACAGCAACAGGTTAGAAGTATTCCTACGCCTATTGACTCGGTTCAAGCAAAAGCTTGGGCACTAAAAAGCACGCAAGTGCCTGTAGTGGAAACAGGGTTTGTTGGCTCGTTTCGGGGGCAAAATATTGCTTCGGTGGTGCTTCACATGGCACGATTTTCGCCCAATTCTTCCAATCAGCCCAATTCTTCCAATCAATCCAATTCGCGAAATACATCAAATTCGACTAACTCAGTCAGTAGCGCGGATGTATTTGCTCGAGGGCTTGCCCAAACCGAAGTGACGCGGGAATTGCATATTCGAGTGGGAAAAACAGCTATGTCGCCAGATATTGACCGATGGGACAGACCTCAACGAGCTCAACAGCCGCAATCTTGGGCAAATAATGCCGCCAATACTGAGCAAATGGGCGCAAAGTGGAAGCAGCAGGATAGCACTCCACTGGCCAGCGGTGAGTGGTATAAAATTCCAGTTTCTCGGGAGGGTATTCATGGATTAAATGCAGATTATCTCGAGGAATTAGGCTTAGATCTAAGCCGGATTGATCCACGTAATTTGCAGATGTGGGGCACCGATGGGAAGGTTTTACCTGAACGTAACAATACGGCAAGGCCAGATTTTGCGCAAATTCCCGTACTGGTTCAGGGCGAAGCCGATGGGGCCTTTGATGCAGGTGATGTGCTGCTGTTTTATGGCATTTCACCCGATCAGGAATTTCGGAATTTGGGGGAATTTTCGCATAGCATTCATCCCTACTCGGATTCTACTTTTGTTTTCTTGACTGTTGGTGAGCAGCCAGGGCTTCGTATGAAAAGCGAGACCGATTTTTGTGCGCCTTGTGCCAACCAGGTGCAGTTCGAGGATTTCAACTGGATGGAACAAGAGCTGAATAAGTCAGAAACGCGCCAAAAGACCGGACGCTTTTTTCTGGGCCAACGCATCCCCGCTACCGCACAAGGACAGAATGTGTCTATATATAAGGACACCTTGGTTCAGGTGAATCCAAACGAACCGCTGTTGCTCTCGGGACGAATCTATGTGCGCTCGGAAAGCCGACCCACCCTCCAGCTCAAGGCCAACGGAGAGGTACTAAATACCTTTTCAGTGAATTCGCTTACCTCAGGGTATAATTCTTATGAATTTGAGTCGGCAAGGGCGTATAGTTTTAGCCAAATACCCTTCAGCCTGAATAGTTCGGACTTTATTAACTCTGGTGATGCGGTTATTGAGCTTAGCGTTACCATGAGTAATGGGGATGCAGGAACCGAGGCTTTTGTGGATTATGTGCGCGTAACTAGTACCCGTGCTCAATATGCCGATAACGGAGAAATATCCATGTTCGCGCCCACCGATTCCGATGGGCAAACGGTTCGCTCGTTTACTGTTTCTGGGTTTACCGCACAGCCGCAAGTATTGGAGGTTTCAAACCCAGTCCAGCCTGTCACGGTACCGGTGACCAATAGCTTTGGTACTGGTATCACAGCTACGCATACCTTTCAACATGGCAGTGAACCTTCGGATCGCTACTGGATGCAGACTGGCTATTATACGCCGGTAATGGGAAGAAAGCTGTCCAATCAAAATCTTCGTGGGCTTAGCGGATATCCCAATTATATAGTCGTAACAGCTCCTACCTTTTTACCTTATGCCCAAGAACTGGCTCAATACCGCTCTAATGAAGGTTTGGATCCATTGGTCGTAACTCAAGAGCAGATTTTTAACGAATTTTCTGGAGGGGTCACCGATCCATCGGCCATTAGAGACTTCATAAAGTATCTGTGGGATCGTGCGTTGGCTCAAGACCAGCAACTGCCCGAACACCTTCTGCTATTTGGCGATGCCACCTTCGACACGAAAAACATTAAAAAGGGGTTTACAAATTATGTCATTACCTACCAAAGCAGCGAATCCATCCATCGAACCAATAGCTACGGCACCGACGATTATTTTGCCTACATGGACGACGGAGAAGGTATTTTTGGTTCGTCGGACCGGGTCGATATAGGGGTAGGACGTATTTCGGCACAGTCTCGAACCGAGGCGCGCATAGCTTTGGACAAGATTTACCGCTATGAGGACCCCGCCAATGCTGGGGATTGGCAGAATCTATTTACTTTTGCCGGAGATGACGATTTCCCAGAACCGAATCGTAATCGTGATTTACATGTTCTCAACGCCGATGGAACCGCCATCCGGATGAACTTGAATGAACCCGGTGCCCGCCTAAAGAAAATCTATCTTTTTGCCTACCCTGAGGAAATTACCGCTGCCGGTCGGCAACTCCCCGCAGCCACTCAGGATCTGATCGATACCTTTAACCGGGGCATGCTGGTATTTAATTATTCGGGTCATGGGAACGCCCAAACCCTCACCGATGAGGAATTATTTCTCTCGGATTACATCCCTCAGCTCAACAACCGAAATAAGTTGGCGCTCGTGGTTACCGCCACTTGCCAATTCGGTCGTTACGATGACATTGATGCCCAGTCCGGAGCCGAAAAACTGGTATTGGCCGAAAACGGAGGGGCCATTGCTAGCTTCACTACCACGCGTGTGGTGTACACATCTTCGAGCACTTCCGCGTTGAATTTCGGGTTAAATATTGCCCTCTCCCAAAAAATGTTGGAGCGCGATACCGATGGGCGCCCCCTCCGACTGGGTGATATTTTTGTGCGTACCAAAAATACGTCTGTTGGCAATGAGATCAATGCGCGTAAGTTTATTCTACTGGGAGATCCAGCTCTTCGACTGGCCCTACCAGACAAAAAAGGGACTTTCACGCACATGAACCAGGTGAAATTGGATACCCTAAGCGAGCCACTAAGTCTTCGGGCGCTGGATACCGTAGAGTTGGAGGGTGAAATTCAGTTAGCCAACGGGCAGCGTCATAGTAGTTTTAACGGCGAAGCGGTGTTCACCCTATTCGACGCCAAACGCCGAGTGAGCATTCCGCAGGATCGAGAATGGGTTTCGACCTATGGCTGTTATTTGAATCGCGGAACGGCCTTGGAATGTACGTATGAGGTCGAGAGTGATGTACTGTTTCGCGGAAAAGCGGAGGTGCAGAATGGACGTTTTTCTACCCGATTTATTCTGCCTAAGGACATGAGTTTTTCACCGGATCTCTCTCGAATGATTGTCTTCGCTAAGAGCACTGAGGAAACCGCCGGTGGATCGTTTACGAGTTTGCGTTTTGCTGGGGTAAATCCCAATGCCGTTAATGACGGACAGGGTCCAAAAATGGATGTGTATTTGAACGATCCTTCGTTTTTTAATGGTAGTTTGATGAATTCAAGTCCCACCGTTTTTGTCGAACTCAGCGACAGTTCGGGCATTAATACCACGGGAACCGGCATTGGCCACGAGATTATCGCAACCTTAGATACCCAACCCCCTCGTGAGTTTGTGTTAAACGATTTTTATGAAGGAGCGCTGAACGATTTTACCCAAGGTAAAATCGAATATCCGCTACAGGATGTGCCTGAGGGGTCTTATACCCTAAAGGTTCGCGCGTGGGATGTGCACAATAATCCGTCTGAACAAAGTGTAGCCTTTGAGGTGCAATCCGAGGAGGATTTAGTAGTGCGTGATGTATACAACTACCCCAATCCCATGAACAATTTTACGCAGTTCGTTTTCGAACACAATCAACCAGGGAGCCCTTTAGACGTGAATATTCGCATTTACACGCTTACCGGAGTTCCTGTACAACAAATCCAAGAAACCATAATAGGAAATAGTTCTTATGCCAGTATTCCATGGGATGGCCGTGACCGGGATTTTGATCGCCTGGGCAACGGTACTTATGTTTATGTGCTCAGGGTTACAACAGACACTCCCGAAGGCCGGAAAACAACCGAAAAAATTGAAAAACTAGTAGTCATTCGATAATTGCTATGGCGCTAATTGCGGTGATTCACCTAAAAAAACATAATTAATGAACCAGACTCTTTATATTCCTGCACAGAATGTTTTGAGAATTATACACACTATGAAAAATTCTTTGTTTTCAGCACGTTTTAATCCATTTATCCTAAGTCTTAGCCTATTTTTTGGGGTCTCTTTTTCTACCCAAGCGCAGGTGGCCATTACCGCCGTACCATTTTTACAGATTGAGCCCGATTCCAGGGGAGCCGCTATGGGAAATACCGGTGTGGCTATTGCCGATAACGCATCTGCCATGTTTTGGAATCCTGCTGGCTTGGCGTTTCAGCGAGGCAATCAGGTAAGCATTACTCACTCAAATTGGTTGGCTAACTTTAATGTGGATGATTT
>CALKOA010000075.1:0-10000 GCA_938091655.1 uncultured Balneolaceae bacterium
GAGTCTTTACAAGAAGTGGAAGAATATGTACCTGAATATCAAGAACGAATAGCTCAACAACTTAGGGTTGAAAAAGAAATTGAGATAGCACGTGAGAGTCAATATCAGCTTATGCCATTACAGCCGCCACAACGTGAAGGCTTAGATGTCTTTGGCTTTTTCCTCCCATCTTTTGAAGTGGGCGGTGATTTTTATGACTATTTATTGACTTCTGATCCCAATCCTGCATCTTCGGATGAGTGGTTGATGATGGCCATTGTGGACGTTTCGGGAAAAGCTATGCGAGCTGCTATGCCTGCTATATTTACGAGTGGTTTATTGTTATCGCGCATACGTGAAGATGATCCACATAAGATACTGAGTGATGTGGCGCGCCCAATATTTGAACGCACTGATAAAAGAACGTTTATCACCTGTGCCATTACGCGTTATAACCTGACAAGAAATGAGCTTATGTTAGCAAATGCAGGACATTGTAAACCCATTCTACTTCAGGATGGTAAAGCTAAGTTCATAGATACTCCTTCCCCACGATACCCACTTGGAGTAATGGAACAAGTGGACTACCAATCTTCTTTAGTAAAAGTAAAAAAGGGAGATGTCTTTTTGTTATATTCAGATGGTCTACCAGAAGCAGTGAATGACAAGGGAGAGCGATTAGGTTTTGATACTATTCCAAAAATGTTGGAGGAACTCGATACCCAGAAGCTTAGCGCAAAAGAAATAGCACTGCATTTCAAGAGATTTGTACAAAAGTACAGTAACTACCAATTAGTGGACGATACAACCTTAATCTGTTTAAAAATATCATAAAATTATTATGGCAGAACAAAAAAATATGGAATTCAATCTGCCTCCGCAGTTTGAATCTATAACAAAAAACATAAAGTGGATACTCATAGGCTTTGTTGGCCTAATGTTGGTATTCTCTTCATTCTTCACGGTCGAACCGGAAGAAGTAGGAGTAATTACCCGATTTGGTGAGTATCAGAGAGAAGCTGCTCCGGGATTAAACTTTAAAATCCCAATCATGGAGCAACTAATGCTGGTTCCAGTTCAACGACAGCTGAAACAAGAATTTGGCTATCGAACCGCATCAGCAGGTGTTAATTCAACCTACAGAAAAGCAGGGTATGAGGGAGAATCCTTAATGCTGACTGGAGATTTGAATTTAGCCGATGTAGAGTGGGTAGTTCAATATCGAATATCTGACCCATATAGCTATTTATTTAAAGTCAGAAATGCCGATGAAACACTACGTGACATTTCTGAGGCAGCCATGCGTGAAATAGTTGGTGACCGAACCGTAAATGAAGTACTAACAGTAGGACGTGCCGATGTAGCCTCGAGAGCTCAAGTAATCATCCAAGCACTTTGTAATGAGTATGAAATTGGACTTACCATTGAACAAGTAGTACTTCAAGATATCAATCCACCAAACCCAGTAAAGCCTTCCTTTAATGGAGTAAATGAAGCTCAGCAGCAACGAGAAACGTTGATTAACCAGGCTCGGGCCGATTATAACCGAGTAATCCCACGTGCAGCTGGTGAAGCTCAAGAAACCATCCAAAAAGCAGAAGGGTATGCTTTGGATAGAGTGAACAGAGCGCAAGGGGAAGTATCCCGCTTCAATGATCTATATGAAGAATACGTCAAAGCTCCTGAAGTAACAAAACGACGAATATTTTTAGAAACAATGCAGGATGTGATTCCTAATATGGGACAGAAAATCATCACCGATGATAAGGGCAATTCAGTCATTCCTTTGCTTCAGTTGCAAATGGACGGAGCCCGTCAAACTAATTCAAATAACAACAATAATAATTAGGAGGATTGAAATGAAAAATTTCTCAAAAATAGGTGCTGCTATCCTCACATTTTTTGCTGTTATTATTGTGATGGATGGTTTTTATGTAGTCAACGAAACCGAACAAGCGATCATTACTCAGTTTGGTAATCCAGTAGATGAGGCAATAACCGAACCCGGACTCAACTTCAAAATACCTTTTATTCAAAAGGTCAACTATTTTGAAAAAAGATACCTAGAGTGGGATGGAGACCGAAATCAAGTTCCAACCAAGGATAAGAAGTTCATATTTGTGGATACCTATGCTCGTTGGCAAATTACAGATCCTTTACAGTACTTTCAACGACTTGGAGATGAAAGAGGAGCACAATCTCGCATAGATGACATTCTAGATGGGGAAACAAGAAATGCCATTGCAGCAAACGACTTAGTGGAATTAATTCGTTCTACCAACCGTGAGCCTATATCAGAAGGTATCATTGCTGACATCGTGAACGATTCGCTCGAAACCATACAAACAGGTCGAGATGCTATTCAAGAACAAATCCAAAATTTAGCCAACGAAAGAGCAAAAGACTTGGGAATTGCCGTATTAGATTTCCGATTCAAGCGAATTAATTATGTAGAAGAAGTACGACAAACCGTGTATGACCGCATGGTATCTGAACGAAATCGAATTGCTGATAAATTCAGATCAGAAGGTCAGGGGGAATCTTCTCGTATAAATGGGGAAAAAGAAAGGGAATTACTGCGAATACAATCTGAAGCATTCCGAGAGGCGGAAACCATTCGTGGTAAAGCCGATGCTGAGGCTGCAGCAATCTACAATCAAGCTTATAACCGCTCCCGATCTGCCAGAGATTTGTATGACTTTACTAAAAGCATGGAAGCGTATGTAAGTACTATTGATAAGGAAACCTCACTTATTATTTCGATTAATAGTGAGTTTTATAAGTATCTAAATACCATAGATCAGTAGCAGTTTACCATGGTTTGTTGAGTAAGGGTTAATTCCATTGAATTTCAGACATTTAAAAAAGGCACCATCTTAATTGATGTGTGCCTTTTTTAATATCTAAATAGTATCCTACCGAGTATGGCTTAGTGTAGGTTAACCGACACTCACAGGTTCTCTGTATGGGTCGAATGACATATCCAATAAGTCACTTAGAATCGATTTGGCGTTTTCTGTAGAGATGACGGCGCCAAGTTTAATAAGTATGCTATATAGGCCAGTGTGAACTCGGCTAGTATATAAAAAGTGTTTAGAACCCCTAACCTCATTTGACAGCGGCGCTTCTTTTGTGAAGTGCCTTATTTCATTATCAAAGTCAGGGTTGCTGAAATCAAAAAAATCGTACCGATAGGGTTTTGAAAACATGATCCCATAGTTCCGAGCGAAATTATAGTACTCGTCTTCTTTCGATTGAACTTGCGCATGTGGGTTAATGACTTCTAGTTTCGTGTATAACTCTCGAATAGCCTCTTCATCATCACCCAAGTGACAGGGCAAGAGTTTAAGGTAATTTGTGAAGAATTCGTCGGGAAACAACTTAACACACCCGAAATCAATAATTCCCAATTTGCCATCATGGGTAAACAAAAAATTTCCCGGATGGGTATCGGCATGAACATATCCTCCAATTCGTAATTCTTCATGAAAGAACTCCCAAATGAGTTGTCCGAAATGGTTACGCTCATCTTGAGAAGGTTCTTCCTTTAAAAAATCACCCAGATGACGCCCTTCAAGAAAGCTCATACACAAAATTCGTTCTGTTGAGTACTCCTGTATCCAATCGGGTATAAGAAAACGCTCACTCCCAAAACGCTCTTTGAATGCCTTGATTTGTGCTCCCTCGTGTAGGTAATCGGTTTCAATAAGGAGAGTTGAACGAATCTCATCAAAATAAGGATCAATATCCTGGCCTTTTTTGATAATTCTGCGAGCTAAAGATTTTGCAACGGCCATATCCGAATCAATGGTTTCTCGAACATTTGGATATTGAATTTTGATGGCTACTTTTCTACCGTCTTTAAGCTCGGCTTTATGCACTTGTCCAATAGAGGCAGCAGCAAAGGCATCAGCTTCAAACTGTGCAAAAATTTGCTCTGGATACTCACCCAGTTCTCGTTTTATGATGGCTCGCACTAACGCCTTGTTAATGGGTGGGACACTATATTGAGCTTGGGTCATCACCTCTGCAAATTCTTCAGGCAAAAAGCCTTGATCCATGCTCATTCCTTGAGCAATTTTGAGTGCAGTCCCTCTTAATTTGGTGAACTCCTTAAATACCTCACGTGCATTTTCAGAATGGAACTCTTTTGCACTCTCTTCTTTGCCCGTTATTCTCTTTTTAAGATAGCGCTGGGCATAATTAGTGCCTACCTTTAGACCAGTTTTAGCTATAATTCGTCCACGTTCAAATTTGGATGATGGAAAATCGCTCATGACTTATGTTTAAAAGTAGTGTTTAAGGTCGTATACAAATACTTACTGAAATCGAAGCCTTTGTCGATTAACTCACTATACATCACATCTTCGAATAGGCTACTGGCTCTATCAACCAGTCCAATAGTACGTTCTTTACTGGTTGATGTATCACGAATCCAAAATTCTACAAGTGCAATAAATTGTGTGGTCATCCAACGGTAAAAAAGTGGACGAGTGACCAAGCCCGCTGTGATGGATAAATTACCGTCTCGAGTTAAAAAGTCCTTATAAACCAAAGAAACTTCATCAGCAAAATCACTTTTTACCCCCTTGCATGCCACTAATCGGGTGAATGTATCTTTAACAAATAGCTCATGGTCCGAAAACATCTCTAACATGGTGTAAATAAAGTTTCCCAATTTTTCACTAATCACTAGCCTATGAAAGTCATCTATCTCGTCAATCATTGTCCAATATTGAAAAACCATCGATGGATAGGCATAGGCGAGCAGAGCATCTTTAGTTGGGAAAAGTTCATAAATCTGTGCAGCACTCATTTCACTGGAGTTAATCAGATCGCGCATACTTAGTCTACCTTTTTTCTGGTACAACTCAGCGGCCAATAAACTCAACTCAATTTTGGATGTAATTCGATCCGTCTTATTTTCCTTCATATACGCTCATTTATATAGGTCTTTCTGAATATCTGAATAGGTGTATCACGAATAGCGTGAATGATTGATCGAGTGGTTTAGTTTAATTTTTAACATCGACCTATAATGTTCTAGAATTCTAATCACGCTATATAGACTCTTATAACAGTTGCTAAGTGTGCTTCGTTCGAGCTATTAAGCATATTTTGGGAAAATTTAACTACAATGTGAATGCATTAATTCATGGAAAAAAATCACCGACGAGATGCTTTATTCTTGACACTATCAGGAGTCTTCTTAACCTCACTTGTATTGGGTAATGTTATTGGAACCACTAAATTTGTCACAATTTTCAGCCTAGATTTACCTCCTTGGTTGCAAGCCTTAACACCTGAACTCGTCAGAAACGGTAGTAACTATACCATGAGTGTACCAGCTGGGGTGGTTGCTTATCCATTTACCTTTCTTGCAACTGATCTAATAAGCGAGCTTTTTGGACGCAAACGAGCCCAAATGCTAGTATGGGTTGGTTTCGGAATGAATGTTTTTATGCTGTTCCTCATGAGTATTAATCACTGGTTGCCAAATTCTTCAGGAGTCAGTGGCGGACTGGATTTATTTGAAGGAGTGTATCAATTTATGATCGGTAATACTATTGCCTCGATGATTGCTTACCTAATAGCCCAAAGCGTAGACGTTCGTCTGTATCATTTTTGGAAACGATTAACCAAGGGCAAGCATCTTTGGCTCAGGAACAATGCTTCGACAACAGTTAGTCAATTAGTCGATTCAACAGCAATAATAACTATTTTATACCTTGCCGGTAATCTGGGTGATGCAATTGATAATGTGGGTGCTGTTATTATACTCATTCTCAATTCCTATTTGTTTAAGTTCTTTTTTGCTTTGTTCGATACCCCACTAATGTACTTAGGCGTTCGTTTGCTGAAAAACTACGATGAAGATAAAATTGAATAAGTTAGTTAGCACTATCTATTCTATACGCCCCAATACCTTTACAGAAAAAAAGTGAAATTAAATTTGGTATAGTGCTCTTCTTCGTCGTACTTTTATGATCCTTTCGACGAAACAATTTGCTGGTTTAAATCTTTCGGATTTAATCAGCTTTTTTTGTCTTAAGGCGACATGTTCTTTCACATATTGAGCATAAAACAGATTGTTTGTGCGAGCTAGAACTTGATATTCTTTTGGATGATCAGGGCGTAGGGTTGGACTCGAAGGTTTTAATATAATTTTTACCATGGAGAGTTTGATCCTGGCTCAGGACGAACGCTGGCGGCGGGCTTAACACATGCAAGTCGAAGGAGAAGGTAGAAGCTTGCTTTTACTGGAGACTGGCGGACGGGTGAGTAACGCGTAGATAACCTGCCTATAGCTGGGGGATAACACTGCGAAAGTGGTGCTAATACCGCATAATGCAGCGGGGCCGCATGGCCATAGTTGTTAAAGGTTTCGGCCGGCTATAGATGGGTCTGCGTGCTATTAGTTAGTTGGTAGGGTAACGGCCTACCAAGGCGATGATAGCTAGGGGGTCTGAGAGGATGATCCCCCACACTGGGACTGAGACACGGCCCAGACTCCTACGGGAGGCAGCAGTGAGGAATCTTGCGCAATGGGCGAAAGCCTGACGCAGCCACGCCGCGTGCCGGATGAAGGCCCTATGGGTTGTAAACGGCTTTTACTAGGGAAGAACGAGAGGGTTTTGATCTTCTGTGACGGTACCTAGTGAATAAGCACCGGCTAACTCCGTGCCAGCAGCCGCGGTAATACGGAGGGTGCAAGCGTTGTCCGGAATCATTGGGTGTAAAGGGTACGTAGGCGGGAGCCTAAGTCTGGGGTGAAATCTTGCCGCTTAACGGTAAAATGGCCTTGGATACTGGGTTTCTTGAGTGCAGAAGAGGCAGGTGGAATTCGTGGTGTAGCGGTGAAATGCTTAGATATCACGAAGAACATCAGTGGCGAAGGCGGCCTGCTGGTCTGCAACTGACGCTGAGGTACGAAAGCGTGGGGAGCGAACAGGATTAGATACCCTGGTAGTCCACGCCGTAAACGATGCATACTAGGTGTTGGCCTTAGGGCCAGTGCTGCAGTTAACGCATTAAGTATGCCACCTGGGGAGTACGTCGGCAACGATGAAACTCAAAGGAATTGACGGGGGCCCGCACAAGCGGTGGAGCATGTGGCTTAATTCGATGCAACGCGAGGAACCTTACCTGGGCTAAATCCACAGTGATGTCTTCTGGAAACAGGAGGTCCCTTAGGGGCACTATGGAAGGTGCTGCATGGCTGTCGTCAGCTCGTGCCGTGAGGTGTTGGGTTAAGTCCCGCAACGAGCGCAACCCCTGTGGTTAGTTACCAGCACGTAAAGGTGGGGACTCTAGCCAGACTGCCTACGCAAGTAGTGAGGAAGGTGGGGACGACGTCAAGTCATCATGGCCCTTACGTCCAGGGCTGCACACGTGCTACAATGGTCGGTACAATGGGTCGCCACCCAGCGATGGGGCGCAAATCCATAAAACCGATCTCAGTTCGGATTGGAGTCTGCAACTCGACTCCATGAAGTTGGAATCGCTAGTAATCGCGCATCAGCAATGGCGCGGTGAATACGTTCCCGGGCCTTGTACACACCGCCCGTCAAGCGATGGAAGTCAGGAGTACCTGATGTCGGCGTGCCAACCTTCGGGGGGCAGCTGCCTAGGGTAAGCCTGGTAACTGGCGCTAAGTCGTAACAAGGTAGCCGTACCGGAAGGTGCGGCTGGATCACCTCCTTTCACGGAGAGTCTGCTAGCTGCGAGGCTAGTGCCGCTTTACGTATGGCTCGTTACAAGCAATCTGTTTTGTGTTTAATCTGGGGGCATGTTCGCGGGGTGCGCGGATAGCTGACCGGGGCTTGTAGCTCAGGTGGTTAGAGCGCACGCCTGATAAGCGTGAGGTCGGAGGTTCAAGTCCTCCCAAGCCCACAGGGGTGTGAGGAGCTGAGTGGGGGCTATAGCTCAGCTGGCTAGAGCACCTGCTTTGCAAGCAGGGGGTCCGGGGTTCGAATCCCCGTAGCTCCACTGGAGAGTTCTTTGACATAATGAAGTAGTAACAATGTAAATACGAAGTGTATGTTGCGCGCCTGCGAGGGTGCGTGGTATATGCGCCAGAGGTAGTTGGGGATCCTGTGAGGGATTCTTGACGCCACAATTAACCTAATTACTGTGGGATTGTGCGCGGGGTTTTGGTCCTTTAGGGGGCTGGAGCTGCGAGTGCAAGCCTTATAATTGAAGTGATTAAGGGCACACGGTGGATGCCTTGGCATGCAGAGGCGATGAAGGACGTGTAAAGCTGCGAAAAGCCACGGGGAGCTGCACAAAAGTGTTGATCCGTGGGTGTCCGAATGGGGCAACCCATCCCTTAGGGGATATCCTTTCGAGGAGGCATACGCTCTGAACTGAAACATCTAAGTAGGAGCAGGAAGAGAAAACAATAGTGATTCCCTGAGTAGTGGCGAGCGAAAGGGGAGAAGCCCAAACCGGGCCCTACGGGGTTCGGGGTTGTAGGACCTGCGGGAGTTGTGTTATTGGAAGTCGAATGGGTCTGGAAAGCCCAGCCACAGACGGTGATAGTCCGGTAGGCGTAACGATGACATGATGGCGGGTATCCTGAGTAGCGCGAGGCCGGTGAAACCTTGCGTGAATTTGCCGGCACCATCCGGTAAGGCTAAATACATCTGCATGACCGATAGTGAACCAGTACCGTGAGGGAAAGGTGAAAAGAACGCCGAGACGGCGAGTGAAATAGTACCTGAAACCGTGTGCTTACAAGCGGTCGGAGGCCCTTCGGGGCTGACGGCGTGCCTTTTGTATAATGAGCCTACGAGTTACTCCTGTTGTGCGAGGTTAAGCCCTTACGGGGTGGAGCCGTAGCGAAAGCGAGTCTGAATAGGGCGTGCAGTACGACGGGGTAGACGCGAAACCAAGTGATCTATCCATGGCCAGGGTGAAGCGAAGGTAAGACTTCGTGGAGGCCCGAACCGGTTGACGTTGAAAAGTCTTCGGATGAGCTGTGGATAGGGGTGAAAGGCCAATCAAACTTGGAGATAGCTCGTACTCCCCGAAATATATTTAGGTATAGCGTCTGGTTTTGTCTGCCCGGAGGTAGAGCACTGATTAGGCTAGGGGGCTTCACCGCCTACCAACCCTAGACAAACTCCGAATACCGGGCCAGAGCCGCCAGGCAGTCAGTCCTAGGGTGATAACGTCCTAGGGCGAGAGGGGAACAACCCAGACCACCAGCTAAGGTCCCTAAATGATGGCTAAGTTGATCAAAGAAAGTTGAGTTGCTCAGACAACTAGGAGGTTGGCTTAGAAGCAGCCATTCCTTTAAAGAGTGCGTAATAGCTCACTAGTCAAGCGACTCGGCGTCGATAATACTCGGGCATAAGTCATCTGCCGAAGCTGTGGGATAGAGATATCGGTAGGGGAGCATTCCAGTCGGCGTAGAAGGAGATCTGTGAGGGTCTTTGGAGCGGTTGGAAGCGAAACTGTAGGCATGAGTAACGATAAGACAGGTGAAAAACCTGTCCACCGTAAACCCAAGGGTTCCTGATCAACGCTAATCGGATCAGGGTTAGTCGAGACCTAAGGTGTACCCGGTGATGCCGGGGAAGCTGATGGCAAAGCGGTTAAATATTCCGCTACCCTAGCAAACGCTAGGCTAAGGCGTGACGCAGAAGTGACACTCCCGCGTGCGGACGAATGCACGTTGAAGGGTGTAGGCTAGAGAGTAGGCAAATCCGCTCTCTGTGAAGGCTGAACCCCGACAGTACCCGGAGTCTTCGGACGAAGGGATAGTGGAGGTAATCCTGCTGCCAAGAAAAGCGTCGTAGTTTGTTTGTTAGGCTCGTACCCCAAACCGACACAGGTGGGTGAGGAGAGTATCCTCAGGTGCTCGAGTGAATCATGGCTAAGGAACTAGGCAAATTAGATCCGTAACTTCGGGAGAAGGATCCCCCTGGCAACAGGGGCGCAGTGAAAAGGCCCAAGCGACTGTTTACCAAAAACACATGTCTCTGCTAAGCCGTAAGGCGATGTATAGGGACTGACA
>CALKOA010000076.1 GCA_938091655.1 uncultured Balneolaceae bacterium
GCATTCTGCAGGGCAAAGCCCATTTGAATACCTAAAAAGCCCATACTCATATTCCAAATATCAGCTTTTCGCAAGTTGGGTTTTGTTCGTTTCATTGGTTACTCCAAATAATGATTAGGATAAAAAGTGACTAATTTGTGGTACTGAATACGTAATTATAGCCTAGTGGGTACTAAATATTAGCCATGAATTGGCAGGTATACTCACGACATCGTTGCTATTTGCTTCGTACTCAACGAAATCCATTCCATATACCTTATATGTAGTGCCTGCTTCTAATGGGAAACTAATTTCTTGGGCCATTTGAGTATTATTAAGCCCAACATACACGCCAAAATCATCCTTGTTTCGTTGGTAGGCATAGGTGCCTTCCGGAGAGGATATACGTACGGGATTTGCACCATGAGCGCCATTCCAAAGGGCTTCGTTTCGCTTATTCAATGCCAATAAATCGGTATAAAAATCGACTAATGCGTAGTCTTTCCATTCAATTTCATCTTTTTCAAAGAATAATAATTGTTTATCCAACACCGCTTCTTGCCCACTATAGACCAAAGGCATACCGTCTATAGTCGCTGAGAGTACAGCAAAGTTTTGGAAATTATCCCCGTACATTTCGATATCGGTTCCATTCCAAGAATTTTCGTCATGATTGGATGTAAAATACATACGATAGGAATTCTCAGGGAATTTTTTAGCATCCTCTGCTAGTAAGGAATCCAATCGATCGAAAGTCATCGCTCCTTTCGCAATTTCTCTTATGATGTGAGCGTATTCCCAAGCGTAGTTCATATCAAATGCCTCTATTAGTAATTCAGGCTCCCCATCTTCCGCTAACATAAACACATCCTTTACCTCATCCAACTCGGCATGTGCCCGTATCCAAAAGTCAGTAGGCACCATACCCGCCACATCACAACGGTACCCGTCTACTCCAAATTCAGCCACCCAATACTTCATCGCATCGATCATTGCGGCTCGCATCTCTTCATTGGTATAGTCCAGTTGAATAACATCAGTCCAATCAGTACCTAATGGTGGAATAAAATCACCTTCTTCATTGAGTACATACCAATCCTTATTTTCTGTCCATGGATTATCCCAAGCCGTATGATTTGGTACCCAATCCAGAATTACTTTCATCTCGAGGCTGTGTGCTTGTTGAACTACTGCTCTGAAATCTTCCGCTGTACCATAATCACTACTCACCGCCTTGTAATCCTGCACCGAATAATAACTCCCCATACTATTCTCGTTCTCTTTTCGGTTAATTTTGCCAATTGGATGGATAGGCATGAACCAAAGAATATCAACTCCCATCTCCTTTAGGCGTGGCAGATGTTCTGAAAAAGCACTAAACGTACCTTCAGGGGTATATTGACGCACATTTATCTCATAAATTGTGGCGTTTTTACTCCACTCTGGTTGAGTTACTTTGGACACTGGCGCAGCCGAATCAACCGTAGAAGGTTGTGTGCATGCGGCCGTGAACATAAATAGCCCTAGTGCAAATAAACTTAGAATACGTGATAAAGAAGAGTGATAATTTGAATTCATGATTAAATAATTGAAAGATTACAGATACAATGGATTAGGTTTACATTAAGGGTGAAATACCTGAACAAGAGAGCTAATTGGTGAAAGCTCAACTGAAAATGATTCACCTGTAAAGGGATGCTCAAAGGTGATCGTTTTGGACTCATCGGAAACATTAAAGAACACCCAAACCGATTCATCAAAATAAGCACGCTCAAAAACTAATAGCTCATCCTCAATGGTTTCGAATCGAAGCGATCCATATTGGAGTGCTAAATGATTGGCACGAAGTCGAGACATACTGGTATAATGTGATAGGCTTTGTTGCTCAAGTTCATTGAGCCCATCAAATTTCATGGGACGCCTATTATCTGGATCATTAGCTCCAGGGAGTCCAAATTCATCCCCATAATACGTAACCGGAATTCCAGGAACCGTAAATATCCAAGTATGCATGAGTTGTAAGCGAGCATAGCCTTCTTGGCCAGGATCGGGTATATCCCGGGTCCAAGCCGCGAGTTTTGCATCCTCGTCCCACCGCACTTCACCACTGGCTAGACTAATAAATCTTGCTTTATCGTGATTCCCTGATATCACTCCCATCTGGTTGTTCAACCCGTAATACCGAATACTTTCCCTGAGCTGCTCTGCTAATGACCGCATCGATTGGTTTTGACCAAAACTTGCTTGTGCAGCATCGAAAAGACTAAAATCGAATTGGGCATCCAACAACCCACTCCGAACATAACTAGCAATGAGCGGTCGGCTTCCGTACGTTTCTCCAATTTGATAAAAACTTCGCTCTGGATTACCCTTCAACTCCTGGTTTATTTTTGTTGTAAGCGTACGCCAAAACTCCAACGGAATATGCTTGGTTGCGTCATGTCGAAATCCATCAATATCAAATTTATCAACCCAGTATAAAGCCGAATCCGACATGGCCTGCACGACTGCTTCTTGAGAAAAATCTAAACTAGGCATGAAGGTATCAAACCAAGTTGTCAGGCGTTGTTCGTCCCAAAGCTGGGTATTCATGGTTCCGTCAGGCAGATATAAATCGGTTTTCCACACAGGATATTGTTCCATCACTGGATGCTCTTGATGCACATGATTAGCCACATAATCGAGCAGAATATTCATGTCCTTTTCATGAGCAAGTTCGATTAATGCGTTCAAATCTTCCTCAGTACCCATTCGATCATCTATCCTAGACGATGAAATAGGCCAATAGCCGTGATACCCAGAAAAAGTACTACGTACCCCACCCTGGTCCCACAATCCATAGGCTCCTTCTGGATTTTGGATAATTGGGGAAAGCCATAAGGTATTCACCGATAGTGAATCAAAATAACCTGTTTTAATGACTTCAATTAGGCCTTGAATATCACCCCCATAATAATTGACCGAAGGATGAATTTCAGGATCATCAACCTGACGATTGTTTTGTGAATTTCCATCCTTGAACCGGTCCAAAAAAACAAAGTACATATTCCAAGCCGATCGATCACTTCGCTTAAGATCATCCCTCTTATGCACAATTTGCCCATTCTGTAAAGGGATGGTCAAGTTATGCAGTACCTCAACCTCATTGGTCAACCAAAGCCTAAGATGACTACGATCATGAAAGGCAGCCCGCGCAGGGATTTCCAACTCCCAGTAAGCTCCCATCTCTTGCACTTCCACCGCCTCGTTCTCCCACATTACCAAAAGTGTATGCTCATTAGTAGAAAACTGATTGGGTGTTTTATCCTCTTTTCCACTGGTTGATGTAGACTGATCTGACGAAAATTGTCCTAGGCTCTGGTCCAAAGGTAGATAGGATTCCATTCTAAAGCTTAGCCGACTTCCACTAGCCTCGGTTGGCAACAACACCGCTGGGTGGGCACTTCTCTGTCCTATTTCAATAACACTATTATAATCTCCAAATCCATTAGGTACGGTACGAGAATTTGCTGGATCTACTAATTCAATACCATCAACCACAAATTTATAGGCATATACACCAGATTCTACCTTCATTTCAACCCACCAGGCACCATCGCGATAATGCATTGGGTTGGCCGCCGCATTCCAGCCGTTCATCTCACCCTTTAGTTGGACCAAATCAACGCTTTTTTGCGGATCTGGATAACTAAAACTCACCGTAACATAACCGCTATTTCTTAAGAGGATATGTCCTTTCTCATCATCCATTAATAGTTCAATAAATTCAGCAGGTTGCTGTAGTCGCCCAATAAAACGAGAACGCCCCTCATTGAGCCTGATATGTTGTATTCCGGAAGGTAGCTTACCTACCTTTAGACTTGAGGGTTCCCAAACATAATCCGACCAAATGACTTCTGTGGTATCGGATAAAATTATTGGGGTATTCATTCCTATAAATTGAGTGGACTTATTCGTTTTGGAGGGGCTACCACAAGCAGTCAATAATAGGAGCATTACCAATAATACCTGGAAAAAAACACCAAAGACGACTCTGTCCTTAACCAAGTGATTTAGAGGGTAATGATTGCTAAGCTGTTCCCTTATCCGCATTTACTTAATCAGGGTAATGGTTTGTGTTTGTGTGTTCGAACCTTGCACTAAACGCACAAAATAAACTCCGCTTGACAGTCCTGAACCCGAAAACTTAACCGTGTGACTTCCCTGGCTCATCGGCTTGTCTACCAAGGTGGTCACTTCACGCCCAAGAAGATCGTATACTCGTAAAGTAGTAGCACCATATTTAGCTAAGCTAAAGGAAATTTGTGTGCTTGGGTTAAATGGATTTGGGTAGTTGGGCAGAAGAGCAAAGCTAGCTTTTTCAGTTAAGGTTTCTTTTCTCTGATTCGAGGTCACCAGTCCAGAGTAATCTCTATTGGTAAATATATGAAAGGCGCCTGGTGCTAAGTTTAATTCTAATTCTCCCCCACTCACCTGTTGTTCGGTCTTGCTTAGATAGTTAAACCATAGTCCATCCTCTGGAAAATTAATGGTTCCAGTGGATGTTGTAACACCAAAATTCCCCACAATCACCACTTTTTCATCACCATGACTCAGGCGAATAATTTTAATCGATGTTTGTAGTTGATGAGTAAAACTTTCAGGAGTAGTAATAGCAGGTGAGGCTTTGCGAAGGGCTAAAATATTGCTCCATGTCTCGTAAAGTGCATAGCGTTCAGCGTCTTCACGGTAATCCCACCTAATAGGCTTAACAGCGGTTCGACCAGGGGCAATAGATGGACAATAACTAGCATCATTTAAACACTGTTCTCCTGCGTTACCGTAGCCGTAGCCTAATTCTCCAAACTGCCACATCATTTTAGGGCCTGGTAACGTAAAAAAGAAGGCTCCTGCCAACTTCATTCGATTTAGAGCTGTAGATAATTCACGGATGTTATACTCGCCTGAAGAATTTCCAAAGGCGATATTTTTAAACATGAGCCATTGTTCATCGTGACTTTCCATGTAGCCAATTAAATTTTTTTTACCAAACCCCCTGTGACTAGCTAAAACACCTCTTAAATCGGAGTTATAGCCCATTGTAGCCTCATTGTACTCATGGTTCATATTCCCCCAAATAAGCATCCCTTCGTTAACCAAGACACGTTCTTCAGAATTGTCAGCAAAATGTTCCAGTATAACGTAAGCTGTACTATCAATAGAACGGATGAAATTATTGTAGTCTTTCCAAATGGCAATTCTTGAGGCATCATAACTCCCCCATGCTCCTACATCATTCAAATTATCCACTTGGGTAAACCCCTTACTCAAATCGAACCGGAAACCATCTATGTTGTATTCTTCTAACCAATACTGCATAACACGTTTAGAAAAATAACGGGTTGCAGCGCTTTCATGATTTAAATCATAGCCCACGTTGTAGGGATGTTTTGCAATGCTATTTGCATAAGGATTTTCGCTGGTAGGAGCCCCGTAATCCCCTTGGTTCCAAAGGCGAATAATTGGGCTTCGTCCGAAAGTATGATTGAGTACCACATCAAGAATAACCGCTATTCCTCTGGAATGAGCCGCATCTACAAACGCCTTGAACGCGTTTTGTGTGCCATAATATTTATCCAGTGCAAGATGGAATGCAGGATTGTATCCCCAACTCAAATTCCCCTCAAATTCATTGACTGGCATAAGCTCAATGGCCGTCACCCCAAGCCTGTCAAGGTAATCCAAGGTATCGATAAGAGTTTGATAACTGGATTCTTCTAAAAAATCACGCAGTAAAAGCTCATAAATAACTAAATCTTTGGTTTCCGGTCGTTCATAATTAGTGGAAGTCCAAGCATACTCGACGGCTTCAGCTTGGAGTACTCCCACTGAAAAACTGGTTTTCCCATAAGGATAGGCTGGGATATCTGGATATACGCTGGATGGTATGTACGGATCATCGTCGGGATGAAGGGTGAGCTCACTGTAGGGATCAGCAATTCGAAGCTCCCCATCGACCAAATATTGAAAGGCATATTCTTGACCCGGGGTTAAGCCATCAATTTCTAACCAAAACCAGGTACTATCAGCTCCTTGAGTCTCTTTATGCATGAGATAATCGGCGGTAGGTGTCCAATCATTAAAGTCCCCTATCACGTAAACAAATTCCTTATAGGGGGCAAATAAAGACAAAAGAACTGAGCTGTAGGAGAGATACTGAATGCCATCCTGGGTTTGTGCAGGCCTTGGAGTAGAACTAAGCTCATCCGGACGCACAACCACCAGAGTGGTGGTTGTATCGCTTAAGCCTTGTCCATTTTCAGCGATTAATGAGAATGTAACCTGTTCTTGGTTATTATTGGGCTTAAATACGTAGGCAATGGTATCCTTCGAAGTCTGCTCGATCAATTGCGCATCTTCATACAAACTTAACTGTAAGCTACCTGTGGTTGCACTTCCAAGCCCAACGATTTGCAATGAATCTGACTGTTTTAACAGGCTAAGGTCATTAGCTGGTTGTACAAATCGAGCTTCTACCCCACCAGTACTCAATTCTATAAAGATATCACTATCTCCTTCATCTCTACCCACTGCAACAGGCGCTCCTGAGAGGGTCCTAGTACCCTTAAATAACATTGCGACCTCAAGTACTTCCTCACTTGTTCCTGTAATCCCAAAAAAGGACCGGATATCAGGAAAAAATGTAAATTTCCACCGATTTTCCCCCACTTGCTCCGCCTCAAGATTACTAGGATAAGACTCCCACCCTGCGGGTACATATTTCCAATCACTACCACTACGACTCTGCGAGGTGATAACTCCAGTGTGAAGAAAAACTCGCCCTGTAAAACCCTCTAAGGCCCCGTTTCCTTGGGTGGCATCGAAATAGACGGTCAGAGAGTCATACTGGGTGGCAAAGCTGGGTTCAAAGCTTACCACTTGGGCTTTCATGCCCCCAAGAGATGCGGCAATAATTATAATGACTAAACTAGAATAATAGGAACGAATAGATTGCATCAGTTTTGATGAGTAGTGTTAAGACACAGCACCTAGCTGCTCTTTAGTTAACTTCTAGGATTGTTTTAGAATACCATTAGTCGATTTTCTAAGAATCAACTGGGGGGAGTAAATGGTTTGCGAAATTGCTTTTCCCTCATTCTTCATCCGGTCCAATAGGGTTTGAGTAGCAATTGATCCCATATCCCGCATAGGTTGACGCACCGTTGATAGTCCAATGTATTCTGAGATTTCTATATCATCATAGCCAATTAATGGTATAGAAAGCTCAAAATCTTCCATCGCTTTAAGCGCTCCAATAGCCTGAATATCAGATGAACAGAAACAGGCATCCACTTTGGGATGAACTTCGATCATACGCTGCATAGCGGTATAGCCACCTCTTTCAGTAAATCCGTCTCTGTAGTTTGTATCACCGGAAATAATTAAACTAGCATCAAAAGGACTTTCAGACTCTTCAAATGCTAATTTGTAGCCTTTAACACGATCTTTTATTGGTTTGGAACTCTCAAGTGCCGAAATCATTCCTATCTTTTTATATCCCGCGTCTAAAAGAGTCTTAGTTGCAGTATATGCTCCTTGTACATTATCTACTGACACCGAATCAAAGCCATCATAAAACTCATCTACCAAGGTAATGGGTACCAGATATTTCAAAAGCTTATCCCACTGATCAGGATTTAAATGAATAGAAATAAATAGATAGCCTTCTGCGGCCCTGCGTCGAATCACATGCTCGACCTGCTCAAAAAAACCATCTCCCGTACCTGTAACGTTAAAAATACTGAGTTCGTAGCCTAACTGAGTTAGCTTATCCTGAATTCCTCCCAAAATCTCCATAAAGAAATAATTCGAAATCACCGGTACTACTGCCATAATGGTATTCAGTTTCTTACTCGCCAGACCTTGAGCGTAGGCCTGAGGATGATAACCTACTGATTCGGCCACTTTTAGCACTTTTTTCCGAGTTTTTTGCGAAACACTTGAACTCTGGTTAAACACACGAGATACCGTGGCAATACTAACGCCAGCTTTAGCTGCTATGTCGTAAATGGTCGAAGCCAATGGTTAGTTCGTTTAATTTAGGTAAATACACAGAGGCCTTTCAACGCCTCTGTGAGTTAAGACGTTTAAATAACATAGAGCAGGATCAACTCTTCTGCTCCGTTGTTACTAGAAGTTATTTAATTAATGTCATGCGTTTGTTGCTTACAAAACTACCCGCTTCCAAACGGTATAAATAAATACCAGAGGATAATGATGCTGCGTTAAAGGCAACCGTATGAGTACCAGCATTCATTACTTTACCACTAATTAACCTAGCAACCTCTTGTCCCAATAAGTTATATATAGTCAATTTAACTGGTGAAGCATCAGCGAGACTAAAACTTATATTTGTAGTAGGGTTAAATGGATTAGGATAATTTTGCTCTAAAGCAAATTTCTTAACCATTGATTCATCTAATTCTGATGAAGTAGTAGGCGTATTATAATCCGGTGGTGTCTCCCAATCTAAATCTTCGGAAACCCAAGTTATAGTAGGCATAGTATAGCTGCTTGGCCAAGTAACTACACCTTCATTAGACACGATTGGTTGTATGTATTGATAATGACGTCGTCCAGCATTAAATCCTGAACCATGTACAAACATGGATCCATCCTGAGATGTGGGTTCCCCATAACCAATGCGGAAGCCAATATGATTTAAAGTAGGTAGTTTAAGATCTAAAACAAGTTCATATACTAAATCTCCATCTTCATCAGTAAATCTTAACGCCTCTCGTTGTTCTTCAGTCATATTAAGAATACCACTACCGTCATCGCCAGGAACAATGATATCATTTGAAAGAGCGAAAAATGGAGTATCTACATATAAATAAACTGAATCATTTGAAGCACTGAAGGGCGCTGAAGCATTATCTACAGCCGGAGACATATCAATTGAAAAAGTAATTGATATTGCTCCATCTTCAACATTTTGCGAAGTTAGCAATGCCTTAGGCTCAACACCGTTGAAGAACTCGGATCTCTTAGGTTGATTTGCAGCATCTTCAATTGTGAAAAATCTATCTGCGCCTCCGGTCACTCCTGGTTCTTCCCAGCCTGAACCGTCGTGTGTAATACCTGGGAGAAAGTTCGTGCTAGCCTCATCATCACGTGAAGCGTCCCACTTTATATAGTACTTATATTTAACCTCTGAATCGACGGTAGCATTTAATGGTACTCCAGATTCTTCATATGTACCAGAAAAAGAATTAAATACCATTTGATTTTCAGTATTCCAGCTGTTAAATGTACCTCTAACATATACAGTATCAATTGAAGAATTGAAATATCCCAATCCTTCTAATATACCAACATTAACTTCAAAGTTAAGTGTGGTACTCAATACAGGTGTATTTGATGGAGGTGTATCGTTGAAGTATACCCACTTTAAAGTTGTATCATGATCCGGTATATGAGTGAATCTGTCATCACGTGATTCCCAAGTAGTTTCACCATCAACTTCAAGTACAAATTTATATCCCACTTCACCGTCAATTGCGGCAACACTATCTTTATGAATTTGAGCAGTTCCAGCATAAAAGATATTGTCACCACTACCACCTACCTCTTCTAAATAAAAAGCAGATGCAGACCAATCCGCAGGATTATTAAAAAACGCAGGATTGCCTCTAACCCCAACTTTATCTGTTTCAGGGTTAAAGTCTCCAAGTTGAACTTGAGCACCTACATTTACTTTAAAAAGTACAGTTACACTATCTTCAACAGGATCATATGGTGGTTCTCTGAATTCATACCATTGCATTGGTACAACCGTATCCCCACTAGCTGTAGCAGGAAGAACAAATTGATTATTTCCTCCACTTTCCCAGCCTTGCTCAGAGCCATTAATTAATGCTGTTTCAGGATCTACACCAGCCCAGAACTTGTAGTTAAGTAAATCACCTGGTGACATATTGAATGTCGTTCCCCAAAGATCACCATTTATATGTTCCATTTGAAGTGAACCTGTATCCCAAGTGATAATAGCACCAAGTCCAGTTTCAGCAGCATCTGCTCCAGATGGAGCACCTTTAAGTTGAACTGTATGGTAATCTTGTAGAGTATCTAAAAGAGTAGCCATATTAACTGTAAATGTCACCGCTACTGGCTCAGTATTTACGTTTGCAGGTGGATAACCTAATCGATCGAAATAATCCCAATGTAAAGTGGTATCAGACGCAGGCATACTAAAAGTACGGTTTGGATCTGATTCCCAACCAATTTCACCACCCGATACGGTGATAAACTTGTAGTTGACATCGGTAATAGGCTCTGCTTCAAATAAACTTAATTGTTTAGCACCTTCAAAGAAATAGTTATCACCTTGATTAGCACCAGGCGTTAAGGTAATACCACTCGCCCATCCATCGAAACTTCCCCGAACACCCACAGAGTCTGTTGAAGGATCGAAGTTGCCAGACTTAATTGCAGGCCCCATATTTACCCTGAAAAATAATGAAATACTATCATCAGATACTGGATATGGTGCTTGTCTGGTTTCATAAAACTGCAAATCTACAGTAGTATCTGCACCAGCAAAGTCTGCAGGTAGTATAAAGACATTATTATCCCCACTTTCCCATCCTTGCTCACTACCATTAGTTAGAGGGGTTTCAGGATCTACACCTGCCCAGAACTTATAATTTAAGGTGTCACCTGGAGACATTGAAAAATCACTCCACCAATAGTCACCTCCCATGGGGTATAAATGGCGTGACATAGAATCCCAGGTAATCATACCATTAGAAGCAGCCCCAGTTACATCTGGCCCTGTAAACCCACCTCTAATCTGCATAAAGTGACTGTCTCTAAGAGTATCTGGCATAGTAGAAGTATTCACATTAAAATGGACCATAACTGGTTCTTTTTTAACTTCAACAACTCTTATATAATCCAAATAAATTATATCACCATTTACTTGAGTATTATGAGATAGATGTATACCTATATTAGCTGTGACCTCTTCATCTAATACGATAGGTGTGTCTGATACCGATAATTCTAACCATTCTCCTGTATTCACTACCATTCCATATTTATTAACCCCAACTGTATTGGTGGTGAAATTTATCTTTGCAGTCGCGTCACCATTACTAGCTTCTATGTATAAACGCGCTTTAAACATATACTCAGTACCAGCTTTAATTACATTCCCAGAGCTAGCTACCTGAACGGCAAATGCATTAGGAGCATTTTCTATATTTGTGATTGTGGTCTTCTGTAAAGTATTTGCAGGATTAGCCGTATCAGCGATAAAATCAAAAGTTGCATAATCTGTTTTTTGAAAGAACCAACCATCAACATTTGCCGCAGTGCCAAGTTGAACATCTTGGAAATCACTGTTTTTATTCACAATTATTCCGTCGGAATCCTTTGGTTTATACTCTTCAAATTTATGGTCTCCGATAAAATCAAGATTATCTTTATCAAAAACTTCCCACTCAGAATTTGAGTTTCCGGTACCAAATGAAGATAAAGGTATTGGGTTACCTCGCTTTATATCAACTTTTCGTACTAAAGTATGATCTTTGGTAGCTGCTGAAATTCCAGCAACGATCCAACCTGACCCCGGATCATTTTCAGATGTTCCAAAATAATCTACTATGGTAGAATCCGTGCCATCAATATGGACTAAAGCTCTAGCATCATCACCATTAAAAACAGTTATATAAGAGCTTCCTCCATCGTATGGGTTCTGTACTAAAGAATCAGCAACAGCAGTAATAGCCGGATCAGCATCAGCATGAGCAACTACAAACACATCCATTGATGCTAACATAGTACCTACCGGAAAACGTAGAGTATCATTGAATGGATTACCGTTATAATTGCCCAGCACTATATAATTGCCTAAATCAATATCGTTATCTGTTGAATTAAATATTTCAAAGGCTTTGTTATTGCCACCCCCTTCAATATACTCAGAGAAAAATACCCCATGTGAATGGGTCATCATTTCCTGAGCATGAACGGTGCCAATACTTACAAAAATAGCTAAAAGCGCTACCAAACCTCGTTTAAGGATTGTATTTATCGTGTTCATATAATTATGATTTGTTTTTAGTGTATTATTCATGTTTATAGTTTAATTAAAACGTTATCAAAATAAAATCTGTATGCTAAGTTTATTGACATCTCCCAAATAGTCATATCCGTGATAACTGTAGTTGAATCCAAGCCCTAAACCATTGGATGTACGATATCGAAATCCTATCCCAGACGTAAATGTCTCAATTTTATCTTCTTGCCCTATGTAAGGCAGGCCTGCTCGCAACATAACTTGTTCGTTGGCCAAAGCTAATTCACCACCAATGCTTACACTTTGGGTGTTGTTAGAAGGGTTATTTCCATCCAATGAAAGTGTTAAACGGGCATTTTTTCGCTCAAATGCATCCCATGTTAGCCCCACTTTCAGCATCAATGGTAAATCAAAAGATTGGGTGGCAAGTATGGCGTCCGGCTCATAATTGCCAGATTGAGACTCATCAGGATCGGAACTAATGATTAAATCATTTCCATTCATCTGCAATTTAGAACCAAAATTAGTTACACTCACACCAAATCGGATGTCATCAAATGGGGTTTGATAGACGGTCCCTATATCGAAGGCAAGGGCCGATGCCGAACTTTTAGCAATTTGTTCATGCACCACTTTTGCCGTGCCACCTATACTAAATTGTGGGAGTAACTGCCGGGCATAACTCAGGCCAAAGGATACGGAATAGGCGCTAAATGTACGTCCGGTTAATCCTTGCGCCTCAGCGGTGGTTTCCTCAAATTCACCATAATTAAGTGAAAGCACATGAACTCCAAATACACCTTTTTCGGTAGGCATAGCAGCCCCAAAGAAACTGTGCGTCATATCTAAGTACCATGGTGTTATTTCTACAAGAACTTCACTGTTGGATAATGAGGCCAAACCAGCAGGATTCAGCACCATAGACGATCCATCGTTTATATTAGCTGTGTAGGCTGCCATTGAAGAGGCTCTTGCTCCTACAGGAATTCGTAAAAATTCAGCGGCGGATGTCCCCACTTTGGATAGCTGCGGATACACGACCATCGGTAAGGCTAAGAGAATAAGTGTCCATACTAAGCGATATATCATCCGTTCTGTTTTCATAAATATCTTATTTAATGACCGCAAATTTACCCACCTTCTCCCCAACACCTGGTGCTTCCACATGATATAGATAGATTCCATAGGAAATTTCCAAATTATCCTTGGTCAGCATATTCCAAACATAGGATCCCCCATAAGCACTGGTTAAATCCGACTCTGTGATTGTAATTTCACGTAGTAAAACTCCTGAAACGGTAAATATTCTTAGAGTGGCAGGCGCCGGCATTCCTGTGAAATGTAATTCTCTGTTATGTTGAAAATTGGTGTTGGTTACGCTTGCTTCGTAAATATTCGCCACCTTATACGGGTTGGGTATAACCAAAATATCATCTAGGGCAGATGATGCTGAATCCGCGTCTATTCGGGGTACATTCTCACTGTCGAATCGAAAACGGAAAATATCATTAGAAGAGAATGGCTTGGTAGTAAAGATTTTAAGGGTATCACCTGCCACTGGATTTCTGGTTTCCAGATTACCATTTATTAACAATGGAGCCATTTCAATTTTATAGGTAAGCGTATCTTCTACTCCTCTAAAATCTTCTACCAAAAACAGTACATCAGAGCAGCGTCCACTAAAACCGGCTACTGCTGATATTTGACCTGGTTCTGGTGGGGTATAATTGCCGGGCACAATGATTGTCGGATTACACCTTTGCTGAAAGGAGGTATTTACATTTAAATCTGCAAAAGCATACTTAGCCTCTTTTCCGGTGTAAGTATTCACCACCTTAAAATTGGTAGGAATCGACGATAAGGTTTGGAAAATACCTGTGGCCACCTCAATTTCTTTTTCTACTGATTGACCAAATCCAACATTATCTCCTACAATTAATTCATAATCGGACACTTTTGGTGCGGCTTGAATAACAAATGAAAATCCATGGATATCCGTGGCCTCAGGGTCTGATGCGAACCAACCTGAGCGCGCTTCGTTTAACCCGAAGGATTCTATATTAGTGACTCGGACGGTGAAACCTTCGGTTACAGGATTACCACCCCCATTTAAAGTAGTATATCGGGAAAGTAAAGTATCGGGGGAACCGGTAGTAATGTTACGAAGCGTGAAATTTTTTGTCTTGAGTGTATCTGGATTCGAACCACCACTAAGTAAAGTATCCTCGAAAACAACTTCGTATAAATTATCCGCCTTTAACTGCGTAGGATCGATCACACCCACCTCAACAGTACCTCCAGGGGCACCCTGATATATAGCCGCTTGGGGACTGGTAGGACTTATATAACCAGCTTGTTCTCTAGACGCTCGAACTTCAAGTACATTTTGTCCGAAATCTACACTACCATCAGGGTTAAGAGAGATCTGTACGGGTGATTCAGACGGACTTATCCCCGCTTGCTCTAGACCACGGTCAAAGGCAGTAACTGCATAATAGTATTTACGACCATTAACGACTGTAGTATCCTGATATATACGACGAATACCTGAGTCACTACCCATATTAAATTGTAATCCGTTTTCAGAAACTGGATGAAAACCAAACACTCCGTTCTGAAGGTCGAAAATAGCTACGGGCTGCAAGAAAGTTTTCCCACCGCGTCCGTCAGTAATACTTCTAATCTCTTCAAAAGATACGTCAGTGGTACGATACACTTTATAACCCTCAAAATCATAGCCATTACCGGTTTGAAGATTCATATATCGATCAAATGAATTTTCAGAATTGGTGTCCCAATATAGAGTCACTTTACCATTTCCTGGTACCGAGGTAATCATTGGGGGATCGGGCGCAACAGCAAATTGATAATCGGCCTCATATGCTTTGGTAGCATTTTCCAAACGCTGATTAACACGCTGACGATCGAACAAAGCACTTTGTTGGTTTTCTTGAGCTGCTGTGATTGCCACAGCAAAACGTTCAGAGCTTCCTCTTGCCAGTGGGAATAATCCTGAGGATACGTATATATCGGAATCTGTACCTTGCTTTTCTACAAACTCTCCTGGTATTAGATAACGGAGCCATATATCAGCATCTTGAGTAACTTGCATAGATCCTGCATCAAAAATACGGACACGCGATACCCCAATGAGGTCGGTTTCACTTACATCCGTTTTATCAATACCAGACTCACCTGGGAAGACCGTTCCTGCTCCTGTGGTAGGTAAGCCATCCCCCTGCCCTAAGCTTGTAGAATTGGGATCGCCTTGAATACCCACATCATCAATCAGGATATTCCAATCATTATCGTTGTCAAAATAATCTTCTCTACCTTCATCTATCATTGGTGCACTCGTATGAAAGTTTTGAAGCCGCCCGGAATACTCATCGTTGACGAGCGAAGCAAAAGCAGCATCAGTGGCCATTCGTACTCTTATGGCCTGGTTAGGTACAATTAAGCCTCGTTTTAGGGTGTCACCAGAAGTGAATTCTAGATAGTTGATAAATCGTACGGGGCGGGTTTGGAATTGATCCAAGCTTGATATGTAAGTGCTCTTGGTCAAATGATTAGGCTGGTTTTCATCAATTAACCCGTCAAAATCATTATCCAAACCGTCTATATGTATACCAAAATCTTCGTCAGTTTCTGGAAAAAGATCTTCTTGTACCGTAAAAGGTGCTCCGCTAAAATCATAGCTGCGACCTTGAGATACAAATGAACTCCCATCATAGGTATGAATCACCCGACTATGGTCGTCTTGGATTAGGACAATTGGATCACCAATGTTGACAACTCGCTCCTCAAAATCAGCAGGAGTAAACACCCGAATTAAGGTATCCTGAACCGTAGAAATATCATTGTAGAATCCTCCATCTGCTGAAGTTAAGCGAGTATATAAATCATCATTTTCTGGATCAAAAATATCACTGCTAGTGTTATAGGTATCGCTATCACCATCATTATCAATACCATCAATATGATTTCCTGGCGTTTCAATAAATTTCAACCCCATTTCTCCAATAAGTCCACCATCAAATACATTTCCTCCACTTTGTCGATCAGTATCCGTCAAGTAGGCAATAGCTCGGATATTATCAAACAAAGGGGTATCGGTTGGGCCACCGCCTGCAACGAAGTCAGCAATCCAAAGACCAAATGCCATTCTAGGATAATCGTAACTCGCATCATTTTTCAGCTCAAATAAATTAAAATGCGTTGCATTTACTAATGTTTGCGACCAGGCTAAGATTCGAGTTTCCAAAATTAAACCTAAGCCGCCTCTAGTAGGATCGGTCTCATCGGGTTGATATCGAGAACCAACGTAACGAGTATAGGTATCATCCCCGGCTTTGTAATAAAACTCTACATCGGCATTGAATTGATCGCGACCAAAATAGCCATTCCACGAACCGGCCCAACCATCGCCACCATCTTCAAATTTATCGGGCCACGCATTGGGCCAAGTATTCCCTAATGGTGACTCAGGGCCACGATCACTACGCGCCATCTCATCCGAATTATCTCGGGTATATCCATCAACAGGATTCAAGGACCAGTTACTCCGCCCATCTCGAGATGTTTTGTAAGAAGCGGTATTCACCAAAGGAAAAACATCTTCTTCTGGTGTACTTTGATCAGGTACTTCCGTACCGAACATCACACTCATAAAATACATGTACTCCCTATTTGTATTTCTAGGGAATTCAAATAGCAATTCGTTCAATGCCCCCGAATTTCTACGCCCCGCATGTCCATTATTATGATAAGTAGCTCGCAACCTATTCCCATCCATAATAGAAATTTTACGGTTGTTAAAATCCGAGCGTTCCTCACTAGGCTCATATTCAGAGACCTGTGCGAAGCCTTCTGGAATGGATAGACCCAGTAAGACTATGAGTAGGGTAATATAAAGGTGTTTATGGGAAATAGGATACATTCGCATGCTTAAAATGAAAATTGAACTCCGACTTGGACTCGTCGAGGCTCGGCATAAAAGGTTGGATTGTTATAATAATCGGGATGAGCACCAGGAATTACTCGAGCAGGTAATGGTCGCGTAGGCAATCCAGAATCGGAATACACCCCGTTCACAATCTTAGTGTCGAGTAGGTTATATACATTAAAAAAGACTTGTAGCTGTGCATCACCCTGTAGGTCAATATTTTTGTATGCGTTTATATCCAAGGTAAAACGATTGGGTAATCGTGCGGTGTTACGCAAGTCTCTGGTTGATGCAACCTCGCCCACTAGCACACCAGGGATATTTCGATCAGGGGTATAAGGGGTACCAGAAGCAAAACGGGCAAGTACATTGGTTCCCCAGGTGTCGCCAGTAAAGAACATAGATCCATTGATAATATGGGTTCGATCCCAATTTAGGGGTTGGACAATTTTTGTCAGGGTATTGGATTGATTGGTCGAATCTATTTGGCTACCCTGTGCTAGTATCGCAAAATACTCCGAGGCTGGATCACTATTACTTCCCTCAACTACACTGAAGGTGTAATCCAACCCAAAATTAAAACGCTGATTCACAAACTGGTTAAAGGCAAAGGTAGTCCCTAACGATTTAGAAAAATCTCTGTTATAGTAAATTCCATAGGTAATGGATGGAGCACCCGTAATTTGTGGCCGAGAAGAAACATAGTCACGGGTATCTTTATAGTATCCAGTTAGCTCAATAGCGGTGCCATCAAAGATTTCCTGCTTTAGACCTAATTCATACTGAATGGACTTTTCTGCTTCCAGGTTTGGATTTCCGAACAAACCTTGATCGCCACCTGTTTGAGAAAGTAAAATTTGGCTATTGGTATATAACCGGTCATAGGAAGGCATTTGAAAGAAATACCCGTAGGAAAAATAAATCACCCCGCCATCATTTATGGGATAGGCCACTCCAATTCTGGGACTAATTTGGTATTTTACGGATGCAGTTTTCCACCAATACGCTTGGCGATCGGCGACGGTTAAGCTGGGCTCCCCTTCGTCTTGTTGACCATTCCCATTCGTGTCGGTGTACAGATTTTCTGATTTTGTAGGAAGATTAATATCTGGGTCTTCTGGATCGGCTGGAACGTTGGTATTAGGGTCAAAGTAGTCGAATCGCACCCCTACATTGATGATAAGATTATCGTATTCAATCTTGTCCTGAATGTATGCACTGTAATTTCTTGGTCTTTCGGTGTATCGCTGAAAACCAGGGGAATTTATTTCTGGATAACCCAATTCGATAAGGCCTTTGTCAACGAGCTCCTGAGGGGTTCCTTCTGGTATAGACACTCCCTGCTGGCTCAAAGGTGCTAAACTAATACTCTCAAAAAAGATCTTGTCAAATTGAGCATTGATACCTGCTTTTATAAAATGATGTTCATTAATCTGTGAAGAAATTTCGGCCTT
>CALKOA010000077.1 GCA_938091655.1 uncultured Balneolaceae bacterium
GGTAACATCATGTTTTTCTTTGGATAGCACACTTGCTAAGTCATATCCAATTTCACCCGCACCGATTATAACAATTTTCAATGGTGTTTATATTAATTAAACAGTAACAAAAGCTACCACCTTTTAGTCATAAATAAAAGAAAACAAGATTCTTTACCCGTTTTTTAGCCAATAGTGCCTTAATATTATGGTAATGCTTTGGTAATCTATACATGGCATCTTGGCAATTATATAATAACTAAGCTTTTGGCATGATCATAGGCAGTGAATTCAGCAATACCGCTCGTGTACTTTTATCCGAAATTGCCCTTCAATCTAACTCTAATAGTGAGGAAATAGTATCTGTTGATCCACTTTGTTCTAAATTAGAGATTGATCGTAATGAGGCAAAGAATTTACTCGAGTATCTTGAAGACAAAGGGTATATATGTATTGAGAGTATTGGAGGTGTATTTTTGTATGGATCGGTTCGAATAACAGCAAAAGGATTAGCTAAGTTAACGGAATCGAGCTAATGCCGGTTATTCCTCGTTATTTAATATTTGTTCAATACGAATAATCACATCTTCTAAATGTGCTTTTTGAATGCCATTGAGTTTTTCTCCATCTAGATGGCTATTGATATCGTCAGTTAACAAGTTTAATTCAGTTCGCAATAATGGGCGAATATCAGAATTTTGTAGATCTACAGGATTTCTACTGTTCCCCATTTGATCCATACTCAAGAAAGAATCAATACGAGAAAGGTATTCACGTTGTAGTGTGCGACGATAGACATCAATTTCACTATCATTGTCATATATTTCCCTCCAAATACCAAGGCGTAGAGTTTCAAGCATTTCGTCAGGGGAAAACGTATTCGACCCAAGTGCAGAATATTCGATCAGGCGTAGAAGAACATCTGGATCTAAAACAGAGCCTAGTATTCTACTTTGTAGGGATTGTATCAGGTCAATACTTCCAGCCGGCTGAATATTCTGTAGTATATCGGTATCTAAGAGCCAATAAGGGGTAGTGAAAACATGCTCATTTAGGAAAGCCAAAGCTCGAAGTTGATTTTCCTTGCTTACAGGGGTATACAGAAATCCATCCTGATCGGCCGATTTTCTATTTTGATATACTCCACCAATATTGGTTGCAACATGTCGAGAATAACGTGACCACATACCAATGAGTTCTCTATAAATCTCTTCTAAATCTTCATAACCCTCACCTTCGGTATACGTCCATTCCATTAATTCAGGAACCACACGTTTTAAATTCATTAGACCATAAGTGCTTGCCTTGACGGGATCATCCCCTAAATCCTCGGTTTGTGCAGATGGGTCATAGCCCGTTGAACCTGCAAATCTATACATAGGATCTCCAGATTTTTCCATAATCCATGAATCTAGAGTTTCTTTTTCGTCTTCTGGAGTGTGTGCATTTGGAATCAATCTATACCCCCAATTAATGGAATAGAGATCATATGGTCCCAATTGACGGATGAAGCTAATATTTTCGTCTCCTGGTTGAGCCACATAGTTTTGCCGAGCATATTCCATAATGGTTGTAGCAATGCCATACTTTTGGGTAAAACTACCCGATCGCAATGAATCTACAGGGTAGGCAGAACTGGACTGCATATTATGGGGCAATCCTAAAGCATGACCGATTTCATGTGAAATTACCCTTCTCATGGTCTCACCGATTAAGTCATCGGCTAGTTTGAGTTTTCTAGCTTCGGGATTGGCAGCACCTGTTTCAATCATTAGGCGGTTTCTGTAGGATCGCATATGATTATGATACCATACAATATCACTCTCAATGATTTCACCCGATCTAGGATCCGATACACTAGGCCCGACTGCATTTCGGATTTCATTGGCTACCCATCTAACGGTTGAATATCTAATATCCTCGGGGCTCCAATCAGGATCTTCACTAGGAGATGGGGGAAGCTTAGCTTGAATGGCATTTTTAAATCCAGCTTCCTCGAAAGCAACATTCCAATCTTCAATACCTTTAATGATATAGCTTCGATATTTTTCAGGTGTTGCAGGATCTAAATAATAGACGATTGGTTTTTTGGGTTCTACTAATTCCCCTCGAAAATAGGCGGTAGAATCACTTGGTTCCAGTCTCCATCGTCGAATGTAGGATTGCCTATCCGCCTTTTGTTGTTCAGATCCAAAATCTATCTGCCGGATGGTGAACCAACCTACTCTGTAGTCAAAAAGTCTTTTTTGCATTGGAACTTTGGGTAACAATATCATAGACTGACTCATGCGAATACTCAAGGTCGCATTGGATGAGGATGAGGGGGGATTGTTAGCTTGGTACGTGAGAACATGGCGTACCTCAAGATTTTTTGGGAAACTTTTCACACTTTCAACGTAGCTTCTGTTTCCATCTAACCTCCTGACTTGATATTCTCTACGCAAAAAAGGAATTACCCCACTAATTGCTTCAATGTCCTCGGTGAAAAAGTCACTCAACTCAATAATAGTTTCTCGTGCGTCTTCATCGTATAGTTCCTGATCAAATGCACCTAAAATAGGTGCGAAATTATTAGCCTGTACAGATTCATAAATAGGCAGAGTGCTATCAGCTATATTTTCATAAGAAACTTCCTTAATTAAAATGCGATCATGTACTTTGCTGAATTGTAATACTCGTTCAGCTGTTTTTGCCCCAGCTGAATAAAAACCAAAATACCCATTTGGAACACCTGCCACACGGCTGACCAATAAAAAATCTCTATTCAATAGTGAGTCAGCGATACTCCAATAAATTTTATCTCCTTTTTGCATAACAGTAATGACCCCTTCATCGACCCGATCCATTCCTTTTGCAAAATCTGATATGGTCGAAAATGATGATTTTTCTTCAGATACAGCGCCCTGTGATAACGTATTACTAGTGAGTTTTTCACTGGTAGAGCAAGCGCTTAGTATAAGGGTCAATAGAACAAATGAAAGGAAATAGGAGTATTTATTAGGTACTAAGTACATGGGTACTGGCTGTGTCATAAGATTAATGCTAGGGAATAGTTAATTAACTGTTTTGCTTCGGGATGATAAACATTTTAAAAATCCGCACAAAACAGTAGAGCTTTATGAAAAGAAAAGCGTATTTTTGCAAACTGATTTTATATCGTTTCTACTCATTTGCTCATGCCCCATAACCTTAGGGGTAGAAAATTAACAAAAAATGAAACAACAGATTCCGAACTTGAATCTGCAACAACCATTAACCTGTACCAACTAATTTAAGAGGCTTACAAATGAACATCGGCATACCTAAAGAAATTAAACCCCAAGAAAATCGAGTAGCTATACAACCTGGAGGAGTGATGACCTTAGTACAACAAGGGCACAATGTCATGGTACAAAAAGATGCTGGATTAGGTAGTGGATTTTCCGATGATGAGTATGTGGCAGCAGGTGCACAAATAGTGGCAGATGTAGATGCTTTATGGGCTGCTGCTGATATGATTATGAAAGTAAAGGAGCCTATTGCTGAGGAGTATAGCCGAATTAAAGCGGGGCAAATTCTTTTCACATACTTTCACTTTGCTGCTGATCAGACACTTACACAGGCTATCATTGATTCTAAGTGTATTGCTATAGCGTATGAAACGGTGGAAAAAGCAGATAGATCACTGCCTTTACTTATACCGATGAGTGAAGTAGCCGGTAGAATGGCTACCCAAGAAGGGGCAAAATTTTTAGAAAAAGCGATGGGTGGTCGTGGCGTACTTATGGGAGGAATCCCAGGTGTACCTCCAGCAAATACCTTGGTTTTAGGTGGAGGTATTGTAGGAGTAAATGCAGCTAAAATTGCAGCTGGTATGGGTTCAAATACAACTATAATGGACATAAATATGCCAAGATTACGTTATTTAGATGACGTAATGCCCAAAAATATAACTACCCTATTCTCTTCAGAAGCTAACATACGAGCAATGCTGCCAACGGTTGATCTAATTATCGGAGCTGTCTTAAAACCTGGTGCAAAGGCACCACATCTTATCACGCGCGAAATGCTCAGTCATATGAGACCAGGTACCGTTCTGGTAGATGTAGCCATTGACCAAGGTGGATGTTTTGAAACATCAAAACCGACTACCCATCAAGATCCTGTTTATTTTGTGGACGAAATACTACATTACTGTGTCGCCAATATGCCTGGTGCTGTGCCTTATACCTCTACCTTAGGCTTGACTAACGTGACGCTTCCTTATGCAGTTGCCTTAGCCAACAAAGGGTGGAAGCAGGCGGTTAAAGAGGATATAGAACTACAAAAAGGGGTCAATATAGTAGATGGAACCATTGTTTATGAAGACGTAGCAGATGCATTTGGCATGAATTGTTCTTCGGTAGTAGATTTTCTTTAATTAAAAAGTAATTACGTTTAAATCATTACGGATTTTATAAAAAACCACCCGATTGGGTGGTTTTTTTTGTGTTCCTATGGGTTAGTTTGATCATGATTATTCTATTTGAATCCATTATGATAGGTTCAAAAACACTAACTAACGGGATACAACATTTATGAAGTCTATTCGCTACACATTAAATGGAATTGTACTGATTATATTATCATGTACAATGCTCTTTGCACAAGAAACATATGAAGTCAATTTTACGGTCGATTTATCCGTACAAGAAACAGCTGGTATATTTGACGCCTCGAGTCAAACCCCTCGAGTGACGGGTAATTTTGCCGATTGGGCAACCACTCAGGCACCAAGTTTAATCAACACTGGAAATGGTATTTGGACGGCTACACTAGATGTAACAACCGACACGAGTATAACTAAACTTGAGTATAAGTTCATATTGACTAATTCAGAAGGTAATGTATTTTGGGAATATGCTTTTGGCTTTAATGAACAAACTAAAGTTGGTACTATTGAGGTTGGTGATGAGCTAAAAGTAGCAGGGATTAACATGTCATGGAATGGAGGATCTATGTTGGGTTGGGCACATGCCTATGAGGTTGTTTCAACCGGCAATGCGACACTAGCGCAACAAATAGGTTTGGCTGATTTGGTGAATGATGGCGAATTTTATGAGAATAAATTGGTTCAGATCTATGGAATACAAATGAACGAAGAAGCCGATACTTTACGTGGTGGCTTTCTATATGAAATAATAGAACCAAGCACGGGAACTACTAACTATATGTGGTTTCGTGGTGGTAATGGGGACACAAACTCAGATTGGGAAGGTCTGACACCGCCTGAAGGATTGTTTAGCTTTAAAGGGGTTGTTCAGCAGGTGAATTTGTCCATTGGCACCTTTTTTGTGCCCGTCCCCATTGATTTTAGCGATATCACCCAACAATTTAGTGGAACGATAATCTCTGACGGAGCCGGTAGTCTTTTGGGTGATACTAGTATTGTCGATATACGTGTTGATGGTTTAAATACCATATTATATGGTTTTGAGGCTGAAATACACTATGATCTTACTAAATTATCAGTCAGCCCATTAGTGACTAATAGCTATGCATTTGATGATTTTTTAGTGCAAACCAATGAAGTTAGTCCAGGGCATTGGGTAATTTCTGCAGCAAAAGCAGAAGGTCTTAACGAAGATGCTCCGTTATTTGCATTAGAAGTATCGGGTGTTTCCAGCGGTGAATTTGACATAATTATGTCAAAGATAAACATCAATGAAGAAGAACATCCCGATGTTATGATTCCATTTTTGGTAGCTAGTCGTCTTTGTGGTGATGTTACCAACGACCAGACCATTTCTGCTTTGGATGCTACTTTTATTCTTCGTAACTCCGTCTATTTGGTACCTCAATTCCCGTTGGTAGATGATGATTCATTGGCGGCAGATGTGACAGCAAATGGAGATATAACCGCCTTTGATGCCTCGCAAATTCTACAATACGAGGTCGGGCTTATCGATGAATTTGCCTGTGGTTTTGCCTTTAAGAAAGCCGAACCCGTACTTGCTAAGGTAGATTGGTCACTACTGGACACTTTCGAAGGTAGTTCAACTATTGAAGTAGAATTTTCAGCTCCAACAAAAGGTATCTACTCAACTGAAATGACCATTGACTTACCAGATGGCGTCTCTTTCTTAGGAATAGATGAAGTGCCAGAAGGCTTACAGCAGATGATTCATAGACGTGAAAATCAGGTTCATATATCATTATTTGGTGTTGAGGGTTTAGATAGTGGGGAGTTTCTTGTACAATTAGAAACCCATGAACATTCATTCAGTGGTGCCAAATTACTAGCTAATTTCCGTGTGAATGAAAACCCATCTAGTAGCTTGGATGAAATTGGTCTTGTGACTACTCCAACTACACTGCAGCTTTTGCAAAATTATCCTAATCCTTTTAATCCAACTACCCAGATTGCTTATCAATTGCCCGATGCATCTAATGTTCGACTTAGCATATTCAATCTATTGGGACAGGAAGTTGAAGTATTAGTGAACGAGCGTAAAGAAGCTGGATCGTACACAGTAAGCTGGAATGCTGGTAATTTATCAAGTGGGGTATACATGTATCGATTAGAAGTCGGCTCGAATGTCATTACCAAACGTATGACCTTAATAAAGTCATGTGTAAATAGCATGACCTGAATATATGGGGTGCATTATTTCTAATGCATTCCCGTATATTCTTTCCAACTCAATTTTTCGGTGGTTTATGAAATCAATTAAAATTGGATGGTTTATACTAGTAGTCAGCCTTTGTTGGGGGATTGTGGGGCAAAACGTACAGGCCCAGACTTCTTTATCAATGCCGGATACAACGGTACATGTTTCGGATACCTTATCATATCCAATTTATTTGGACCTTGGCCAAAGCGATGAACTTTATGGTATTGGCTTTGAGTTACTGTATGATAGTCTTCAGTTTGATTTAGTTGAAGTTAAAACAGAGGGTACTCTAACCAAAACTAACGGAGCTTTTTCAGCGATTAATATCCAGGGCAATGATGTTTATTATTCATTGGCATCCACAAACCCAATCCAAGAATCGGGTGTTTTGTTGATATTAAAACTTCGGCCCAAGTCTGCTCGAATTGGTCAAATAGAAATTACCAAACATCAATTCAATGAACTAGCGGTTCAAACTGTAGCAATTCGCTCCAATGTGGTTTCATTTGGCAATACCCCACCAAGTCTAATAGGTTTACCGGACACTCTACAATTCAATCAAAACGATACCTTATTTTTTGCTCTGGGTGAGGTCATTCAAGATTCAGATGATTCGTTTTCAGAACTTGAATTTGAACTTAATCTTTCGCCACCTGTAATTGTGGTTGAACTTGTGGATTCTACAGCAAGTTTACTTATTTACTCGCCTATCTATGTGGGAGAAGTGGTGCTCAGTGGTAAGGTAACCGATCAGGAGGGCTTATTTACTGAGTTCTCCGTCATCATTATCATTGAGCAAGCTGTTTCCAATGAATCGATGGCAGAGCAAAGTGGATTTCCAACAAACATTCAACTTGAGCAAAATTTTCCAAACCCATTTAATCCAACAACCTCAATAAGTTTCGAAGTTTTACAAGCCAGTCATGTGAGTGTGCGTATATATGATCTAATGGGAAGGGAGGTAGACGTGTTATGGAATAAATATACTGCTGCAGGGCATTATCAGCTGACATTCGAAGCATCAAATCTTGCCACAGGTAGTTATATCTATCGCTTAGTTGCTGGGAATAGGGTGGTTCATTCCAAGAAAATGACCTTGATAAAATAAGCCTTAGCGCAGGCAGCGTATACGTACCTGCCTCATTTAGGACCTAGTTTTATAGCATAAAGAGGATGAAAGCGTGCGCCAATTCTAGCAGGAATCCAAGAGGCTAGAGTGCAAAGAAAAATGGTCACGACTGGGACAACCAAAAAATCAAGTAAGTGAGGGGACACGGGTGCAACCGACATATAATAGTTTTCCTCTGAAAGACGAATGAGTTCGAATTCACTTTGTAGAAAAACAAAAGCGAGACTTATTCCCATTCCAATGAGCAGGCCGATGATAGAAACCCAGAGTCCTTCAACCAGAAATATTCGTTTTATTTGTTGCTGTGTAGCCCCAAGAGTTCTAAGTACGCCAATGTCTTGCGTTCGTTCTAAGACCATCATTAGTATGGCTCCTATGAGATTGAATGCCGCTACTAAAATCATCACTCCTATAACTAAGGGAATGATGTTCTCTTGTAATTCGACCCAAGCAAACAGGTTGCCGTAGCGATTTTCGATGGTTTCACTGTAGTATGGGAAGCTTATTTTTTGATCTAACATCCGATCAAATGCATCAATAGAGCTGAGTGATGGATTCTGTATTCGAAGTTCAAGATCTTGTGCCTGTGGTGAGGGTATTGAAAGTAATTCGCGAACTTTTTCGATGTTTGTAAGTGCATATTGGCCGTCAAAAAACTCAATTCCTGTATTATAAATGTGACTAACATAAAATTGTTTTAGTTCAGGGCTTCCAAAGGTGTCACTGGTAGATTTATCCGTAACCGAGTACACTATAATTCGGTCACCAATGCTTACACCTAATGACTGGGCAATATCTTGTCCAAGTATCAGGTCATTATCTAAGGTTCCGCTTGTTGGAAATTTTGGGTTAGTGCCGGCCTCTAAATAAGGCTGAACAGAGGGGTCATCCAACACATTGGGAACGCCTTTTAGCATAGCGCCAGTAATTTGATCTTGAAATTGTATGATAACCTGCCCGCGTATGATGGGTGCAACATAAGTAAGGCCTTCTAGATCCTGAAGATAGGTCTGGAGTGTATCTGCCCTATAAAGCGGTTGGTTGGAAAAACTAGTTACCGTTATGTGTGGCGCAAAATTGATAACTTTTTCTTGAATGGTCTCTTTAAAACCATGTACAATAGACAAAGCAATTAGTAAGCCAGCGGAACCTATGGCCACCCCAGTTATGGACATGGTTTTAATGAACGAAATAAAGCCACTACCACTTCGTTTTCCCCAGAAGTATCGATAGGCTAAAAATCGCTCCATGCTCATGATTATTCAGGCTTCATTTGGGGGAAGAAAAGTACATCTCTAATGGATTCTGAATTGGTCATTATCATGGAAAGTCGATCAATACCAATGCCAATTCCTGCGGTTGGAGGCATGCCAAATTCAAGAGCCCGTAAAAAATCTTCATCTATTGCCATGGCCTCATGATCCCCGCCCGCTCGTAAGGATGCTTGAGCCTCGAGACGTTCACGCTGGTCTACCGGGTCATTCAACTCGGTATAGGCATTGGCTATTTCTTTCCCGTTGCAAATACATTCAAAACGTTCGACTAAGCCCTCTTTGCTACGGTGCTTTTTGGTTAGAGGGCTCATCTCTACAGGATAGTCGGTGATAAATGTAGGTTGTATGAGTTTAGGCTCTACATAGGTTCCGAATATTTCATCGATAATTTTGGCAACACCAAAGCTTTCGTCCATTTCTATATGGAGTTCGGTGGCAATATTTTTAAGTTCATCTAAATTTTTACCGTATAACTGATGCCCTGTATATTGCTCTATGGCTTCAAACATGGGTATTCTTGGCCAAGGTGAGCTGAAATCGATAATGTGTTCACCGACGGTAACCTTGGGACTTCCGTGAAGTTCATTGGCTACATTTTCAATCATTTTTTCGGTAAAATCCATCATCCATTCATAATCTTTGTAGGCAACGTATAATTCAACTTGAGTAAATTCAGGATTATGAAACCGAGAAAGACCTTCATTTCTAAAGTCTTTAGAAAATTCATACACCCCATCAAAACCTCCTACAATAAGGCGCTTTAAATACAACTCATTAGCTATGCGCAAATATAAGTCCATATCTAGGGTGTTATGATGAGTCACAAATGGCCTAGCGGAGGCCCCACCATAAATGGGCTGTAGGATAGGGGTTTCAACTTCTAAATAACCCTGATCATTCATGAAATTACGCATGCTTTGCACCATTTTTGTGCGCAAAATGAAGGTTTTTTTAACCTCTGGATTAACAATTAGGTCTACATAGCGTTGGCGGTATCGAAGTTCTTTATCTGAAAAAGCGTCGTAAGTTACTTTTTCGCCTTGCTCGTTTTCCACTTCTTTTGGGGTAGGCAGTGGACGCAATGTTTTGGTTAATAATTGAAAGTGCTCTGCATGTACGGTAGTCTCGCCTGTTCGGGTTTTAAATACAAATCCTGTTACCCCAACTATATCACCAATGTCCACCAATTTTTTGAAGACCGTATTATACTCTTCGACTCCTATATCGTCCCGTCGAATATACACTTGAAGGGTGCCCTGGCTGTCTTGAATATGAAAAAATGCTGCTTTTCCCATAATACGGCGGGCCATAACCCTTCCAGCTACTGACACTAGGGTTTTGTTTTCATCGCCTTCTTCGCTTAATAGGCGTTCATCGGAAATTACCTCAGTGCTGTAGTGTGTTTGATTGAACTGTGGGGGATAGGGATTTACGCCCATATTTATTAGTTGAGCTCTTTTTTCCCTGCGGATTTGTTCTTGTTCAGAATGAGTAAGTTCCTGATTAGACATAAAAGATTGAGTAGTGGTTTGGACTAATAGTTTAGTAGATGATTACCTAAATCATGGAAATGAGGATTTTAGTAAAACCCGCATTATTTACCGATGTAAAATACCGAAATCCTAACTAAGTTATGACTATCTATTTATGAGTAAGATTAGCCCCCATATTTACCTTTGTATTTCGCCAAAATCACAAGCCACTGTCTCGGAGTTTAGAATGATGAAGCAACTAAACAGCTTTTTGGCCGAAGATCAACTTAAGCGCCTAGAAAAAATAAGCACCCAAACCAGAAAAGAAGAGTTTTTGGGCGTTCGAAATATGTTATTGGAGTTACACCAATATTATAAACGTAGCCTGGGGCAGTCGCCCATTTCTCATACTGCAGTAGAATTGACTCAGAATGAACTAGGAAGGCCCTATCTTAGGCTTGCAAAGCTGCACTCACGGGTTGATAAGGGAAGCCTTAATTCGAGAATCGGTCTGCAAAAGCTACAGAACGATACGGTTCCATCGGTATCCCTGAGTCATTCCAAACAGTGGCTAGCAGCTATTGTTTCGAACCAATCACGAATAGGGATTGATATTGAAACCTCCGACCGAACGATTTCAGACGCTCTTAAAAAGCGATTTTTTACCCAACAAGAAATTCAGGAAGGTGTTTTTTCCGACCATCCAATCTGGTTATGGGTCATCAAAGAAGCGGTGGTGAAATGCTTAGGTACAGGCATTCAGGCAGACTTGAGTAAGGTAGTTGTTAGGATGAATGCCGCGGTTACATTAACCCGGGAAAATTGGTCTATTAAGTGGCATCCCAGTACGCCAAGGGGGGAGAAAATAGAGTACGAGTTTAATGCAAGTTACGCAACACAGGAGTTTTTTGAGGGGAAGTTATGTATTACTCCGTCCTATGTTTGCGCATTTGCGGTTCCTATACCCAATGAAGGAGGAAATGATGGATAAAATTTCTTTGTCGGTTTGTATTATCGGACATGGTCGTGTAGGAAAGTTTTTTGAGGGTTTGTTGAAACCAATGAAAGGAGTTCGTGTTCTTGTCAAGCATAAGCATGAACCGAGTTATCCTATGGCTGATATATTCATGATTTGTGTGCAGGATCAGTGGGTATCCAAGGTGGTGGAGGAGTTGGTTTTGCACGAGCAAGATCAGGTGTTTTCTACTGTGCATTGCTCGGGAATTCTGCCTTTGAATGTACTAGCGCCTTTGATCGAAATCAGTGCTGATAAAGGTCATGCAGATGGGATTGGTAATGGGGATAAGTATGAAAATGGATTCAATAAAATTGCTGTGCTGCATCCGATTGCGCCTATTAGCTTACAAACTAAATCAGCTGAAAATATTCTGTTTGATGCTATTGGTAACCCTGAATTGTTATTGATTTTTGAACACTGGTGCATGGAATGGGGTGCCCGATTTTTGAAGGTGAATGCGCATCAGAAAAAAGTTCTTCATACTGCAGCGGTAATGAGTTGTAACTATCTAACTACCTTGTATGGAATGGTGGGTGATTTCTTAGAGGCGGAACAATTTAGTAGGTTAGAAGTGAGGCAGATTCTAGCGGCATCAATGGGACGAACGTTAGACCAACTTAATGATCTGTCCGTTGAGCAAGCTTTGACTGGTCCCATTATCAGAGGAGATATTGATACCATTCGTGAGCATTTAGCTATCTTAAATCACGACCAGCAGCGTTTGACGTTGTATAAAAACCTAGGAAATAGTACTATAGATATGGTATCCGAGTTTGAACATAAACCGAGCGAGGATAAAATGGAAGCAATGCGCGAATTGTTTAATAGTTAAATGTACATTCATAACACTATCTAATGATGGGAATAAATTTTTTTTTACGACTGATTAATACACGAAAGGTTGATTTGCGTATAGTGGCAGTTGTTGGTGTTTCTTTTGCACTTGCCACATGGTCATGCACTCAAAAAACAGACCTTGAACTGAAACAGGAGGGTAGTAAATCGGTATCCATCCTAGAAAATGCAACGGTAAATGAGATTCAAACCCATTTAGCTACTTTCAAAGGGGAAAAGCCTGTATTGGTCAATATTTGGGCTACCTGGTGTTTACCTTGTGTGGAAGAGTTTCCATATATCATGGATCTAAAGCAGCAGTATGGTGAGGCATTTGAGTTAGTGTTTATTTCTGCGGACTTTGAAGAGGCTAGAGCTGAAGCCACTGATTTCTTAAAGGAACAGGGTGTTGATTTCACTACCTTTTTTAAGCAGGGTAAGGACAATGATTTTATTGCAGGAATATCTGAAAAGTGGTCCGGCGCCATTCCTTATACGTTAATTATTGACAAAAATGGATTGACTCATACCGAGTGGGAAGGAAAGGCAGATTACCAAGACTTTGAAAATGCATTACTAGAAGTGTTAAAATAGATCAGATGAATTCAACAAAAACTACAACCAATAATTATCTAAGCTATATGAAAAAATTCATGGTTCGACAAGTGCTAAGAAGCTCGGTCATAATTTTATTACTCACAGTAATGACGGTCACTAGCATAGCTGCTCAAGATATTCAACAACTCCCATTAGGAAGTACCTTACCCCTGGGTGATGTGCAAATGGAGGACGTATCAGGTCGTAACTTGACGCTAAATGGGGTAAAAGGAGAGAAAGGCTTACTGGTCATTTTTTCATGTAACACATGTCCATGGGTAGTCAAATGGGAAGACAGGTACCCTGTGGTGCAAGAACTGGCCGAGGCAAACGACATTGGGATGATTCTGTTAAATCCAAATGAGGATTACAGAGATAAAGGAGATGGAATGCAAGACATGATTTTGTACGCAGAAAAAGCAGGGTACACCCTTCCTTATGTGTTAGACAAAAATCACCGTGTGGCCGATGCCTTTGGCGCTTCGCGCACTCCTCATGTTTATTTGTTCGATGCTGAGGATAGGTTGGTGTATGTTGGTGCTATAGATGATAATGCGAACAGCGCTGTAGAAGTTGAGGATTTTTATATAAAAGACGCCATCGAACAATTATCCGCAGGTCAAGCCATAACTCGAGCCTCTACAAAATCCATTGGCTGTACCATTAAAAGGCTCAGTAACTAATAAGAAGAAAAAGCAGTATTTTAGGGATAATTTAACGTAACCTAGCCCCAAAATTAGCCCGTAGATTACTATGCCTACTTGGATATTGCATACAGAATTTAAATTTGACGCGGCCCATTATATAGATGGGTATGATGGTAAGTGCGGAAGAATGCACGGTCATACCTACAAAGTTCACATGAAAGCAAAATCGCATAAACTGAACCCCTCAGCCTATTTGAAAACCTCGGATATGGTTTGTGATTTTAAAGAATTAAAATGGGCAGCAAAAGACTCCGAAAGAGGAGGCTTTGATCATGGAGTTTTAAATGATCTTATGCAGGAAAATACCACAGCCGAACGAATTGCTGAATACATTCATCAAGAAACCAAGAAGAGAATACCTTCCGGGATAGAACTAGAAGTCACGGTATGGGAGACTGAGACCTCATGGGTAAGTTATACCGATAACGATGTTTAAGGCCACTTCCATTGCTAGCGACCTAAATAGTAGTTTCATGGAAGTGCGCTACCCAATAATGGAGCATTTTTATACCATTCAAGGAGAGGGCTACCATACTGGTGCTTCAGCTTATTTTATACGAACAGCTGGGTGTGATGTGCAATGTTGGTGGTGTGATGTTAAAGACAGTTGGGATGGAGAAAGACACCCTTTAATCTCGGTGAAATACCTTTGCGAGCAAGTAACAGACTCGGGTGCAGATAAGGTTGTAATCACTGGTGGAGAACCTCTATTGCATGATTTACACCCCCTCACCAACGAGCTCAAAAAGTTAGATGTCGATATTCATATTGAAACCAGTGGGTCATCGCCACTCTCCGGCTCACTCGATTGGGTGACTCTTTCTCCCAAACGATTTAAAAAGCCCTTGCCTGAGGTGTATGAGCACGTAGATGAATTAAAAGTCGTAGTATTAACCAACAAAGATATCGAATGGGCAGAATCAGAGGCTCAAAAGTGTCCTAAAACCGCTAGATTATACCTGCAACCGGAGTGGGATACTCCTGCTTCTATTCCCTTACTAGTCGATTATGTAAAGAAGAATCCAAAATGGGCTATAAGCTTACAAACCCATAAATTCCTAGAAGTGCCATGATTAATTCAAGCAACACGGTATGCATTACTGGGGCTTCCCGTGGTATAGGGTGTACAATAGCTCATGCATTTTCTGCCATGGGTTTTCCACTCATCTTGACGGCGCGTTCGATCGATCATTTATCTAAGGTGAAAGAAGAATGCCTTAAAGCGGGATCACCTAAAGTGGAGTTGATAGAGGTGGATTTCTTAGCGGATAATCCACTCAGAGAGTTAGCTCAATTACAGACTAAGCCATCAATATTAATTAATAACGCAGGAGATTTTTTATTTAAAGATCTACAGGACTCAACCGATCAAGATTACTTACATCAGTTCTATATAAATGCCTTAGGAACCATCCGGGTTACGGATCATTTATTGCCCGTGTTATGCAAGCAAAAACAAGCCCTCATTGTGAATATATGTTCTAAGGCATCCGTTGTTGGTTATGCTGATGCAAGTGCCTATAGCGTAAGTAAACATGCCCTCTATGGATATGGAAAGGCTTTGAGGGCTCACCTTCTGCAATTCGCTCCACACGTTGCTTGCACAAATATACTGTTAGGGCAAACATTCTCTAGTTCGTGGGATGGCTTAGATGTGAACCATGAGTTATTAATCGACCCGGTTGATGTAGCGAAAGTAATTATGGGTCTAACTAGCTTTGGTACTAGAACGGTTGTGGAAGAAATAACCATTATGCCATCCAAAGGAGAACTACCAAGATGAATCTAAGGGTGGCTGCATCAACCATACAGGCAAATGAGTCCAGTTATACTTAACTCACACACATTATCTCAATTGCTCATCAAGTTAATTTGCCTGTTAGTATTTAGCTAAGATAGGGAGAAAAGATTGCTTTTAGATCGCTGTTGATATCTTTAATAAGAGTGGGAGAAAAGGTGGATCCGGTTAAGAGTTCGAATAATTGAGCATATCGTTCGTACACCTCTATTCGAAATGAGTCGGGCAAATCCGGAAGAACTTGGCCTTCTTTGCCCTGAAAGTTATTATTCATGAGCCACTCTCTAAGGAACTCCTTAGAGAGTTGTTTCTGTGGCTGCTGGTTATTTTGCCGTTCTTCAAAGCCATCGGCATAAAAATATCGAGAAGAATCGGTAGTGTGAACTTCATCGATGAGGGTTAACTCACCTTCATATAAGCCAAATTCATACTTGGTATCTACAAGAATAAGCCCTTGTTCACGTGCTATTTGTTGGCCGGTGCTAAATAATTCAAAGGCCTTTTCTCTAATTTCTGACCAAAGAGTAGCACTTACAATATTCTGAGTAAGTATTTCCTGTTCCGAAATATCTTCATCATGACCTTCGGATGCCTTGGTGGCTGGGGTTAGAATGGGCTCTGGAAGAGGATCGTGTTCTTTAAGATTCTCTGGCAGGACCACCCCGCAAAGGATTCGTTCCCCGCTATTGTATGTTCTCCATGCATGACCGGTTAAATGAGCCCGAATAACCACCTCTATTGGGATAGGAATGCATTTTTTGGCTATGGTAATATTAGGGTGTGGAACCTCAATAATATGATTGGGTACAATATGAGAAACCTTTTCAAATCCAAATTCGGCTAGTTGATTCAGAATTTGCCCCTTAAAAGGAATAGCCTGGTGCATGATAAAATCAAAGGCAGATATTCGGTCCGTTACTAAAATACCTAGCGTTTGGCTATTTAAGGTGTAGACTTCTCTAACTTTACCCTTGTATGTTTCTGTAACAGTAGGATGATAACTCGTAGTAATGCAGTGTGTAAGTGCGCGCTGAAAATCCAATACGGTTTTACTTATGGGTTACAATATGTGAAGACGAAAGTGAAATCAGTGGAAACTATGACTTCTCTGTTGAGCCTCTAGGTATTAAAATAGGATTTATCATGGTCTGAAACAGCTGAGTGTCTTTACTTTTGATGATGGTTAGCAGTCGTGAAATGGCTTGAGTTCCAATAGTGTGCATCTGTTGGTCTATGGTCGTTAAGTCAAGATATTTACTCAGTTTTATATTATCGTATCCCATGATAGCTACATCTTCAGGTACTCGAAGTCCAAGACGACTTATTGCGTGTAATGCTCCTAAAGCCATAGAGTCATTAAGGCAGAAAATAGCATCCGGAAATTCACTCATCTTGGAGTACTTGTTGATGGCTTCAAATCCAGCTTCTTCGGTGAAGCCCGCATGCTTACTTGTATCACCGGTGATGAAATATTCTTTTTTAGGACTTTTTTTGAGCTTCTTGAATGCGTCTTTGAATCCATTTTCACGCTCAATAGAAGTTCTAGTTTTAATAGGTGTGCTAATCATTCCAATCCGTTCGTATCCCGATTTTATGAGGTGCTCGCCTGCCATAAAACCACCTTGATAGTCATTAACCATAAAGTAATTATAGTCCTTATGTTGCGAATTGACTAAGACTACGGGAACCCCGCTGCTTTGCAGGTGTAAATGTGCGGTATCACTCACATCTATAGAAATAAGTATGACAGCGTCCGCTGAACCACGGTCAAAAAAGTTTATCACCGCTTCTTCAGGATCCTTGGATCCCGTGTTGTAAAGAATAATATCCAAATCAGTTTTCTTTAGCTCATCCTTGACCCCTTTAAGTACTTCATTAAAAAAAGGTGTGGTAAAAGAGGGGACTGCAACAGCTAACATTTGAGCTTCTTTGCTAGCCAATTTACGCGCATTAACTTGTGGTCTAAAGTTCAGAGTTTTAATGGCTTCTTGCACCCGTTCTTTGGTTTTATCTGATACATTTAGTGATCCATTTAACACCCTAGATACGGTCGATATGGCTACATCAGCCCGTTTGGCTACGTCGTAGATGGTAACTTTTTTATTCATGAGTCTTTAATTTTCTTAACACCAAATATAGGTATAGATCGTTTGTAGAAGTAGGTTTATTAGCCTTGGTTTGAGCTTAGCTATGTGTGATTTACATGAAACAGAGACCCTGTTCTACTTATTGTCAGGTTTAATTCTATGCGCTTATAACCTGTGATTACTAAATAAAAAAGGCTATATCGTATTGCGCCTTTTGTTTATTAGTTAAATTTAAAATCTGTTCTATATAAACAAATTACTTGTTCAAGTATAACAAACTTTCTGAAGATATGGTATGTGTAAGAAGTATTAATTTTAATTTATTAATAATGGAACTATTTGCGCCGCAACGTACTTTAGTTATACATGAGCGCACTAATTAAATATCCAGCTAGTTTAATTCGACCTCTATATGAGCGAACTTCTTTTCATCGTTCGGTGATTGATGAAATGAATAATGATTTGCTTAAACCGGCCTACTCGCATTGCCGCGCAATTACTCGCTATTATGCGAAAACCTTCTATATGGCCACACGATTTTTACCTAATGATAAGCAAAGAGGCATATTTGCTATTTACGGTTACTGCCGCTACATCGACAATCTGGTTGATGATAATGTGGATCTAATTAACAACCAGTGTGTACCTAATGAGCAGTTATCTGAACAATTAGATAAACTCAGATCCAAGATCTCTGATATTTATGCGGGTAACATTGAATCTGATGACCCAATTTTTACCGCTTTTGCAGACACCTTCTTATATTATGATATCCCTCTAGAACTCCCACTAATGCTCATTGATGGAGTGGAGCAGGATTTACACAAAACTCGCTTTTTAAATTTCAAAGAAATTTATGACTACTCATTTAAAGTAGCATCCGTTGTTGGCTTAATGACAACCCCCGTCTTTGGTTATAAAGATGATCAAGCATTGAACTATGCTGCTGACCTAGGTATTGCTATGCAATTGACCAATATATTACGCGATGTGGGTGAGGATATTGAGCGTGATCGTATCTATTTGGCACAGGATGAACTCACTGCTTTTGGCTTAACTGAGCAAGATATACTAAGTAGAAGAATGGATGATCGTTTTGTTGCGTTCATGAAATATCAAATAAAGAGAGCCAGAGAATATTATCAGCGCGCAGAAAGAGGTATTTCTATGCTGGATCGAAACGCTCGACTTCCAGTGTATTTAGCACGATATAATTATGCCAAGATTTTAGACAAAATAGAAGAAAACAACTACGATGTTTTCACTTCTAGAGCCTATCTCACTAAATTTGAGAAGCTTAGTATCCTTCCTCAGATACTGTACAAAATTAACAGAGCTTCGTAATTTAGGTTAGTCAAAGACACGCATTTTTCATCTTTCTACAACTTCGACTTAGTTAGAAGTGTGCAGTTTAGTATCTTATCAATGTATTCAGAATACAACCGTTTTCTAGTGCAGGGCATAATTTCATACCATACTGTATCATGAGGCAGATTAATAAAATACTTATTGCGAACCGTGGTGAGATTGCTGTTCGCATTATTCGGAGTTGTACCTCCCTCGGTATAAAAACAGTGGCTGTATACAGCGAGACAGATGTATTTGCACCCCATGTTCGAATGGCTGACGAATCGGTATTTATTGGTCCTGCTGCTTCATCTCAGAGTTACTTGGTTATGGATACCATCTTAGAGGCCGCAATTCGTACGGGCGCGCAAGCCATTCATCCTGGATATGGTTTTTTGAGTGAAAACGCCACCTTTGCTAGGAGATGTCAAGAAGCTGGAATTGTATTTATTGGTCCATCACCAAATGCTATTGAGTTGATGGGCGACAAAATGAAAGCTCGTGCATTGGTCCAAGAGCGTGGAATACCTTTTCCTCCTGGATTGGTAGAGCCTATACTACCTAAAGATAATGTTGAAAAAATAGCCAACGAAATTGGATACCCCATTCTCATAAAAGCAGCGGCTGGCGGAGGTGGCAAAGGTATGCGTATCGTCTATGAGGAATCGGAGCTCAGAAAGGCTGTAAAAATGGCGGCTTCTGAGGCGCAAAATGCCTTTGGGGATGCGCGGGTCTACATAGAGAAATATCTTGAAAACCCTCGACATGTTGAAATACAAGTGTTAGCGGATGAGCATGGACAATATTTTCACTTATTCGATAGAGAATGTTCTATACAACGGCGGCATCAAAAAGTGGTAGAGGAAGCGCCCTGCACCATTTTAACCGAAGATTTACGGAAAAGAATGACACAGTCAGCCATACAGATCGCGAAAGGCTGTAATTACCATGGTGTAGGAACCGTCGAGTTCCTAGTGGACAAATACCTAGATTATTACTTTTTGGAAATGAATACTCGGTTGCAAGTTGAGCATCCGGTAACAGAAATGATCACAGGCTTGGATTTAGTTGAGTTGCAAATACGGGTAGCAAAAGGAGAGAAATTAGATTTGTTGCAGAAAGATATTCAGATACAAGGTCATGCCATCGAATGTAGAATTTACGCCGAGGATCCATTCCATAACTTTTTGCCTGACATTGGATTTTTAGCTAAGCATCGGATTCCATCTGGAATGGGGGTACGAGTCGATAGTGGGGTAGAAGAGGGTGCTGAGATACCTATTCACTATGATCCTATGATTTCAAAACTGAGTGTACATGCCCCCACCCGTGATAAAGCCATAGAAAAGATGAGAACAGCACTTAGTGAATACGAAATTGAAGGATGCCAAACTACTATTTCCTTCTGTGATTATTGCATGCAACATCCCAGCTTTACTCAAGGTCAATATGACACTCATTTTGTCTCGGATTTTTTCACTCCTGATCTTGAACATGACCGACTTAGTAAGGAACATCCAAAGAGCCAGCCTAATTCGAGTGTTATTGCGTTAATGGCAGGGGTGCTTTTTGAACATAAAGCCACTAAAAAAGAACATAAAATATCTACAACTACCTCATCAGCTTCACCTGCCAGTACCCCTTGGTGGACGGCCAGAAGAGCCAACTAATGTTATGAACGAAGTATTATTTAAACAGTTAACCACATTAAAGACAGAGCAACGCAATCCGAATACTCAAGACATCGATTTAGATGATGCGCTTAGTATCGCTCAAAAAATTAACAACGAAGACCAAAAAGTAGCAGAAGCGGTTGGTGAAAAGCTGCCTCAAATAGCGCAGGCAATCGATTGGGTGGCTCAAGCCTTATCCCTTGGTGGACGATTACTCTATTTTGGGGCGGGAACCAGCGGACGTTTAGGGGTATTGGATGCCGCAGAATGCCCACCCACTTTTGGAACGAAGCCCGAACAGGTTCAGGGATTTATTGCTGGCGGTGAGCCCGCCATGTTTGTAGCACAAGAAAAGGCAGAAGACCAAGAAGATATTGGAATAGCTGATTTGAATGCGGTTCATCCCACACGGGCCGATATAATTTGTGGACTAGCTGCAAGTGGACGGACTCCTTATGTGCATGGAGCACTAAAGCGAGGAATGGAAATTGGCTGTAAAACCATTTTTGTTACTACCGTTCCAAAGGATCAGCTCACGATTATCCCAGACTTAGTGATTGATGTGCCTGTTGGTCCCGAGGTAATCATGGGGAGTACCAGAATGAAAAGTGCAACTGCCCAAAAAATGGTGTTGAATATGATTACCACTGGCGCAATGATCCGTCAAGGTAAAGTCTATGAGAATGTGATGGTTGACCTTATGCTAACCAATGCGAAATTGGTAGAACGGGCAAAGCGAATTATCATGAATTTCAGCTCACTGGATTATAAAGGGGCCTCTGAAGTATTAGAGCAGGCTAATGGGCATGTTAAAACAGCATTGGTCATGGCACTGGGTGGGCATTCAAAAGAAGAAGCGGAATCCTTACTTGAAGCTCATCAGGGATTTATTCGAAAGGCGTTAGAATCATAACCTTAGGTGATTGGGATGTTAAATAGACTATTTAGTATCTATATGTGGCTGTATTATAGCCTACTATTTATAGTTTTTTTCGTACTCATATTCCTCACTTTTCTACTCACATTCCCCTTTGATCCCTACCGTCGTATACCCAATAGAGTGCTTTCTTGGATGGCTTGGTGTATGATGCATCCCAGTCCAAGTTGGCAGATTCAGATTGAGAATACTGAATTACTCAATAAAAAAAACCCAACCATCTATGTGTGTAATCACGAAAGTTTTTTGGATATCCCTCTAATTTACCAATTACCAATTCGGATGAAATGGGTGGTCAAGCATAGTATGACTTATATTCCAATTATGGGTTGGATGGTTAGACTGACCGGGCACTTAACCATAAACAGATCAAAAAAATCGGCCCTCAAGAAGTTGAACAACCTAGTTCAACCACTAAAATCTGGTATTCCAGTTATGCTTTTTCCAGAGGGTACACGTTCTCTTGATGGACGACTACAACCCTTTAAAAATGGGGCTTTTTTATTGGCTATGGAACACGGCTTTCCCATACAACCGCTGGTTATTGAAGGTGCATTTGAAGTGTTACGATCTGGAAGTTCCTTATTTCAGCCGAAGGCCTATTTTCGTTTGCGAGTTCTCCCAAGCATTGATTCCAAAAAATTTGATTCTATGTCCGAGCTGAAACAAACCGTCCAAAGGAATATGTCGGATGCCTTGACGGAGTTAGAATCTGCTCTATAGAATTTAACCAAGACAATTCAGGCTAATCCAAGCTATCCATTTCAATCTAGCTATTTTTAAACACTTGAATATAGAGTATGTGGTTTGATTCGTTCCCCATTTATTGGTCGTTGTATAAAAAAGCATATCCGCTTCGTATGATGGGAGCGGTGTGTGGGGTGTTGATACTCTTTATCGCCATATTTAAATGGCCAATGGAACCTAGGATAAACTCAAGCCAGCAAAAACTAAAGTCCATTTCTGAGGAAGAATTGGTGCTTCAACCTATGATAGTAACTCGTCAAAATGTTGGCGTAGCAGCTCCGCCAAAACCCATCGTCCCAGCTTTAGCACCTGAATACCGACTCATTGAGGAAGATTTCTTAACCATAGAACGACCGAATTTATTGGTTGATGAGTTTGAGCAATCCCGAAATAACAGTACAGGGTGGGTAGGGGATGAGCAAAAAATTACGGGAGATCCTGATCGCATAGCTCGCATAAAAAAAATCGTAGAACCAACTTATACTAATGATGCCTTAGAGAGTAGTGAACAATATATAATTGGAGTTGAAATGGTCATTGACTCCTTCGGAAGAGTTGAAGAAGCTTACGTTTCTTCTATTGAACAGCTATTATCTAATGGGGAACGTATCAGACGAGAACAGGTACAATATGGGATATTGGAAGCTATAATTGAGGCTGCATTTTTGTGGGAATTTAGCCCAGCAGTTAAGGAGGGCCGGCCGGTTAGAACCCAAAGAACCGAGCTTTTTCTTTTTGGCTTGTAGATTGTGAATGCCTCATAATAGACGTATATTTGCCTACCTTTTGGAGAGGTGCCGGAGCGGTCGAACGGGCTCGCCTGGAAAGCGTGTGTGCCCCCACCGGGGTACCGAGGGTTCGAATCCCTCCCTCTCCGCATTCTATATAGAATTACTATTTTTTAGGTTTAATAGATCTAATAAATTATTTTTAATGAATATTCAACCAATTATTATTGGAATATGAAAATCAAATATTTAATTGTTTTGGCAGTTTTTGCTGCTTGTGAAGTACCTGAAGCTCCAAACTTTACTTTATCACAGAAATTTCAAGCACCTATTATAACTGATTACACTATTAAGGTGATGGGTGATTCAAATATTAATAATGTACTTATTGATACTACTTCTCAGGACTTAGACTCTTTATTTACAGTCATTCAGTCCGGAAATGATATTGGATTTATTTCAATAAATAAAAATGAAGAATTCGAATTTGGTGATTTGAACGACGCTATACCAGAAATTGATACTGATAAAACTGAATTTAATGCTGAAGTTGGGGAAATAAGTATAGGTGATTTTTCCTCCGGAACGGGTAATTTAGGGGAGGCAAATTTTCAAGACCTGACCGGAATAAATCCGTCTACTATACCACCAGGTATTCCTATACCTGGTGGAAGTTCACCAACACCTACTAATATTGATGTTGGGAATAACACTGATTTTTTTAAAAGTGCTACAATAAAACGTGGATCAATTCAACTTACATTAACTAACGATTTAGGATTTACGATAAACGAATTAAATATTGTTTTAAATTCAGGGGAAAATTTTGTTAATGAAGCATCCATAACAAACTTCAATACTAACACATCAAGGAACGCAACCATAGCGTTTAGTGCTGGTGATAAACTAGAAAATATAAACGTCGATGTTTCAGTTGCTTGGAATGCACAAGTTCTAACAGGAGAGGTTAATTCACTTATAGTAAATGGTATAGAAGGTATTGATTTAGTTGCTTCTGAAGTAGAAGCTGCACTCGAACCTCAGGATTTCTCTACAAGTAATACTACTGACATTGAGACAGACGAATTTCAATTTACCAGTGCTGAACATTATGTAGAATTAGAGTCAGGTACAATTGATATTGATCCTATTGTTAGCGATTTAGACCTTACCGTGGAAGAGTTAATTATTACATTTAATTCAATTAGAAAAGCTCCATATGCAGAATCGGACGGATTAGTTATTTCTTATGTTGGTGAGGATAAGATTGAAAGAAAATCAAGTACACCAGCAAAATCGATTGATTTAGCTGGATATAGATTATATGCCACTAATAATCAAGTTAGTTACTCAATAAGAGCAATTACTGAAAATACAAAAACACTTCCTCTAAATGACAGATTTCGAACGGTTAATGAGTTACATTCTGTATCATCTGGTGTTTCTATCACAAACATAAAGGTGGCAGAAGCATACGGTATAGTAAAATCTAAAACAGTATTATTGGGTGAAGATGACAGTGCTAATGGTGCTGAAATAATTGACTTATTTAACGAAACAGAAGCTGAAATAATTGAGATCAGTGGATTAGAAGATTTATCGAGTAAATTGGAAAATTTAGAATTTACTCAAGCTAAATTATCAATAAATTATACTTCAAATATAGGGTTATCCACATCAATTTACGCTTCAATAATGGGTATTGATGGTGATGATAACGAATTTTATTTAACGGGTAGAGAAGGTTCTCTAAATTTTGTAAGTGAATCTGATAATATATCGGGACTGCAAAAAAATGGAATTGATTTAACTTCATCTGAATTGGTTAAATTTGAAATATCTCCAAGTATAACAGGAGAATTAATTGAAGGTAGTATTGAATTTGACCAGGACAATTCAACAGTTACCGAATTCCTAAATAATTTACCTAAAGAAATTAGATTCATTGGTAAAGCTGTTATTAATGAAGATGGTGGAGAGGCATTGATTTCAACACCACTTGAATTTACTCCAAGTTTTGAAGTTGAGTTACCATTAGCTTTAAAAACAACTGATACGGCTACTTATACAGATACTTTAGAATCTGATGCCTTGGCTGATTTACCATCAGAGGATGATCCACTAGGTATTAATGGGGGACAATTAATTATTAATTATAAAAATAGTATCCCGTTAGGTTTTGGAATCGAATTAACATTTTTAGATGAATCTAAAGAAAGATTAACCGATGTTCCGATGCTTAATGATGATCCAATTAATGTTCTAGCTTCAGGTATCGATGATTTAACGAGATACTCTAGCGAACCAAGTATAAATAGTACTACTATATCACTCACAAAAGAGCAGTTTAACCTATTTAACCAAACAAAATATATAGTCTTCACAGCAAAACTAAATACCTCTAATAATTCGGAAATTAAGTTAAGATCTTCAGATTCATTAACTGTTGATATTTCAGCAAGCTTAGAGTTGGAAAATGTGATAGGAGACAACTAGATGAAAAACTACATTAAAAAATTAATTTCTCTAGCATTATTTATAGTTTTTTATTCTATAAATAACAGCACTAATGCACAGAATCGACATTATAATGCGATGACCCTAGGTATGGGTGGGGGTGGAGTTGCATTAATTGATGGATATCATGCAAATTTTTTAAATCCAGCAAATTTGATGATAGATAATCATGAAGGATCGGTTTATCTAAATCAGCTTGGGTTTATGGGTACTGGAATTAGCCTAGATGGATCATTACTCAACATTAATGTTTATAATGAGTATTTAACCAAAGGATTGAGAATTGAGGGACAAGTTCAACAAGATATGCTTGATTCTTGGTTCGGAACAAATGATAACGATCAAAGAGCTATTAACATATCTAATGACATAGTACCCTTTGGTTACTCAAAAAGAACATTTGGTGCGACAATGGGTGGGAAATCGTTGCCCTTTTATAAAAGAGCTGGTTTTTCAGTAGCAACTAGGATTAGAAACAATCAAGAATTTACAATAAATAGAGGGTTTGCTAATGTATTTTTCAGTGGATTAGACTCAGATAAATTTTCAGAGCCACATCCATTTGATCTTAACACCAAATTTTTATCATATGCTGAAGTTTCAGTTGGATATGCAACAGCTTTACCAATACCATTTAAAGGCATAATTAAGAAATTACCATTCATTAATGATATTGATATATTTGTTGGTATTGCACCTAAATATTTAATAGGCATACAATCATTTGAATTGGACTTTACATCAACACTCCAAGTTAACTCTCCCTTCGTCAAGGGTAACATGATTATCCACGATTTTGATTACAAATTATATACTTATGGAGAGATATCGGACAATTTAGATGAATATGCAGAAAAAAAATCGGAGGGTAAAGAGCCTTTGCTTGCTGACTATACTGGTTATAGTGGTTCTGATATAGGAACTCTTGGGTCAGGCTTCGGTCTAGATTTAGGTGTAACGCTGGCCATGGATGTATCACTACCTATTTTGAATGTATTAGACAAAAATCAGCAATTAAGAGTTTCTCTATCATTAACTGATCAAGGAACAATATCATACAACAATAATCCTATGGTATTCAATGGAAAAGGTACCTTTGAATTTGATCCCGAAATAGGAGATGAAGATCCTAGTGATTTCTTTAATGACTTAGCTGATAGTCTACAAAATGACGTTTATGGCAACTTTACTTCAGAAAGTTCTGTTGAAAAATCGTATGATTTACCGGCTACAGTAAATCTAGGAGCAGCTTTAATAGTAGGTAAATTGCTTGTTTCGGGTGATATTTCATATGGATTTAATGATATTAGTAATAACATTACTGAACCTATCTTTACTTTTGGTACACAATATAGATTCTTTGATTTCATCCCTTTAAGATTTGGTACTAGAATTGGTGGCGGAACATCTACTGCTTTTTCTACTGGTCTGGGGATTGATATAAAAAATCTTGAATTTTCTGTCGGAGGACTTATAGTTACAGACTCAAGTATTGGTGGAGCTAGTTTAACTGGTGTATTAAGTGGGCTAATACTTCGATTTTAAATAACTAATAATTACTTAAATCTGCTCAATCTTACTTCTTTTGAAAGAAAGCCTTTTCCACATAAATACTTTGAGAATACCTTTGCATAGTAATGACTATATAAGAGCCCTTTTGAGCCTAAGCCTCTAAACACGTAATGCCCCTTGTAAGTAGGTAACTCATCTATAATAGGCATTCTGTCTGGGGTAGAGAATCGGAAGCCTGCCCACATAGATTCTTGAACAATTCTACTGGATAGCCTCTCATGTATTCTATCCAGTTTATTTTTAAGATAAAGCTTGCCTTTTGAATCCGGTAGTGGACTGGAAAATCGATGTTCATAGGTACTTCCCATAACCAAGTTACTACCATCCAATGAACATAAGTACCCCTGTGCGCTAATGGCATATTCTTTTAGAAATGAACTCCAGTTATTTGTTTGATTACCCTGATTTGTAACCACCTGCAAGGGTGAATTATCCTCATACGTTGAATCTGCTAACTTAAATTGCAAGGTTTGGCCCTTTACTATTACACCTGGTATCATTGCTTTAATCAATTCTTCCGCACCGGTGCAGTGGATAAGAATATCCGCTTGCATCTCAATATCTTCATCTCTAAATACCCAGTAATTGGGGTCTGCGAGTTCTTCAGTATGTCTCGTTTTATGTGATAGATAGGTAACGCCCTCATACTCTTCCAATAATGAAAAGTTAGGATGATCACTTAGCCAATTTATCAGATTTTGAAGGTACATTTTAGGATTAACCACATACCCATTGTGTACAATCAAGGCCCCAAAGCTAGGGTTTATCAAAGGAAATCGTTCGGCTACTTCATCCGGGGTCACCCAATCTGCAACTCCTTTTCCCCATTGATCTGAAAGGTAATTTTGGTGGGTTTTTTGAGCTATTTCTGCCTCAAAGCAAGGTCGGATTACACCTCTTTTTTGAATGAAATCGTACCCGTTGGAAAACGGACTTAACCTCTGTAAGGCATCTATTTGGGCTATGGACTCTAAACTTTTAAATCCTTTTTTAGCAAACCTACCTGTTGCAGGGTTTATCAATGCTAGGGGAGTACCTGAAGCCCCAGATCCAATGGTATTACGTTCAACTAAAAGTACTCGTTTATCATGCATTATTAAATAATAAGCAAGTAAACAACCAGATAGTCCTCCACCTATGATTCCGAAGTCAAAACGCATAAAGTGAACCTTAATTTAATTGAAAAGCAGCCGGAACTTAGTGGCAGTAGTAAACCATGTATTAAGTAGATTTCCTCAATGCTATCCAACGGTTATTGAATGTAGGTGAAGCAATATAGTTATCCGCGATAGTTCCTACGTTCAATTAGTTTTTTAATTTTTTTGTTTCCAATCCAAACTTTAACGTTTGTTTCTATATCGATGAGTTCTAAATTCACGGTATAGAATATTGCAGTGGTTCGACCATCGGGTGCATCATCCAGAATAGAACTGATATTTCCGATGAGCATATAATCGGCCCCTAGCTCCCTTGCCATAGCACTCATGCTCTCTAGGGAGGAGTAGCTCTGCTGGTCTAGTCGCTCATCTCTAATTTCCATTCGTTCTGATGCATTTGCAACTAAAGTTACTGTTCCGGAATTAACGAATGCTCGTTCCATTTCTTTCGTGATTACTTCGGTATCGATGTGTTCCATACTTTCGTTTCGAACGGTTCCAACGATAACAACAGGTGGTTTTTCTGCAGATTCAGTGTAGTTGCTTAACCATCGATTACTTAGGGCATCACCAATCATTTCCTCGGAGACC